>JAEZDJ010000108.1 GCA_023429565.1 Actinomycetes bacterium | reverse complement strand
AAGGAGGCGTTCAGTTCGGCCATCACACGTCCTCCTGAGCAAGGCGCGCAAGCTCTGCCGCCTTGTCGCGCATCTGCTCTGCTTCCTCGGTGGCAAGACCGGGAATCTCATGCTCCCCCGCCGCCGTGGCAACGGTAACGCTCGTCAGGCCAAACGCCCGCAAAATAGGTCCTTGTCGCGTGTCGGTGTTCTGCACGCGAATGAAGGGAATGATGAAGCGTTTGCGCCAAATGATACCGCGGGCGATATCCAGGTAATCATCCGACAGCTCATAGCGCCACCGCATGAAGCGAATCGGCGGCAACACGGCAAGCCAAATGATCAGCGCGATCACATAGGCGCAGGCGATGGCCCCCAAGACCGCAAAGGTCCATGAAGCGGGCTCCACCCTTGCGGCAATGGCGAACGGTATGAAACAGCACAGGAAAACAATGGTGAGCCATAGGGCGTCATTGATGCGCCAGACGTTCTTGATCTTCGGGTTAAGCTGGTTTGCAGGCAGGTCTCTCATGGTGTCCTCCGACGGCTTGCTGACATGTTATCCATCATACCAGAGCATGCGCTCTGATTATCCCTTCCTGCCCCGTTACGAACTCTCCAACCATGCGGCACGCATTGTGCTCGCCCCGCTTTCCCTCTATCATGCTCGCAGGCCATCAAAGGAGTCCCCATGGTTTGCCCCAATGCCGCTCGGCGCGATGCAGGATTCACGCTCGCCGAGCTCCTCATAGTCATCGCCATCGTCGGAGCGCTTGTCGCCCTTGCCATTCCGGTATTCGCCTCCTCCCTCGCCAAGGCAGAAGAAACAACGTGCGAGGCCAATCGCCGCGCCTTGAAAGACATGATTGTGACGGAGTATCTGACAAGGGGAGGAACCACAAAGATCGACCAGTCCCTGCTGGACGAATGCGTGGCCAAGCTCGCTTCACCCGACCAGAGGCTCTGTCCAAAAGGAGGATCGTATCGAATCAAGGGCGTCCCCGGGAGCAGCAACGTCGTGATCGTCTGCTCGGAACACGGACTGACCGTCGAAGACGAGCTTTCGTCTTTCATCGGCGACCAATCAGCATGGGGGGACGATCAGGCCATGCGGGACGTCTACGCCGCTCAAGCAGGCGTTGAAACGTGGCCGGAGCTCATCGGCACCGACGGCAAGAAGGTCTATCTGCAATTCAAGAGCTACAACAGAAAATCCTCAGGGGTTTTCCTGTATGCCAACAGCCTGGGAACGATCAACACGCGAGGACAGCGCTGGGTTGCCCAGTATATTTGCGACAGCAACGGCCTTGTCGGCGAGCCGGGTCAATGGTACGAAGTTCCCAAGAACACGGGCGTCTCCATGACGGGAGACACGGGAGAGAGCCTGATGAAAGGCATCCTTGAAAAATATGCCGCCAACAAGGTCAAACTTGTCAACGGGACATTCGAGAAAGCGTAGTCACCCTGCGCTCGAGCAACCTCCCCATGAAGGTCCGAAGGGCAGACGCTCAAACCCGAATCGAAGCGAAGAAGGTTCTTCCCACTCCTGGGGTATACTAGCAGGCGAGTCAACGCAGGCGACGCGAGGAAAAGAGAAGCATATGCAATACCAAGACCTCAAGGATGAGATCAAGAACGCAATGAGAGCCAAGGACAAGACCAGGTTGTCCATTCTCAGGCAGGTGCACGGAGAGATCAAGAACATCGAGGTTGACGAACGCCGCGACATCACTGAAGCCGACGTCGATGCCATGCTGAAAAGAACGCTCAAGCAAACGAAAGAAACGCTTGATGGCTCCGTCAAGGCCGGCACCAACCAAGACCGTACCGACATGCTGGCCGAGCAGGTCGCCATACTCGAAGAATGCCTGCCTCAGCAGGTGTCGGGAGACAGCCTGACCGCCCTTATCGAAACTGTTTTGTCGGAGACGGGAGCATCGTCAAAACGGGACATGGGACGAGTCATGGGCGAGCTTTCCCAAAGGACCGGCGGGAACTTCGACAAGGCTGCTGCCGCCCAGGAGCTCGGCAAGAGACTTTCCTAAAAGGATCAGTTCTTCCCGACGCCCCTGAATGAGAAGAGGGAGGATCTCTCCTCCCTCTTCTCTGCGAACCCCTCTGCTAACGAAGCTGCGAAGCCTATCTGATCAGTACAGGCTGAACAGGTAATCCACTTCGTCGCTCCATGAATCGCCGTCAACGACCCAGGCGCTGCCACTCTCAATCACATCGACGCCCGCATAATCGGTAGTGAGATCCGACGTCTTGTCCATGGCCGCCTTGAGAATCTCTCCCAGCTTTGCCTTGACGGCAGCTTCATCCAACAAAGAGGGATCCCCGGACTCAGCATAGGCTTGCACGTCGGCATAGAATGTGTCCGTCAGGGCGTAGACGTCCCGCATGGTCACATTTGCGTACACGACACCCACCCCTTCACTTTCATAGAGGGACGTCCCGTCGAGCTCATAGTCAAACCCATCCAGCATCCACTGCGCCACATCGGTGGGAGCGATGCCGACCTCCGTGAGGCTGTACCCCGATGCCGACACAAAGCCCTCATCGACGCTGTCGGCGATATATTGGACAACCTGATCATCGGCATTTTTGAGCTTGTCAAGCTCCGCTGCGGCGGCGGCTTCAGACTGCTCTTCAGCATCGGATTTCGCCAACTCGCCGATGATGCCCGCATTGTTTTCCCAAGTTCCGGTCACAGAATTGAAACCTGGTTGCGCGGAAACCAAGGCGAGGCCGGCTGCCAGCGCGAGATAGGAGACAAAGACGATCACCGACAGCGCGATGCCGATGATGCCGCACACCTTGCCACCCGTCGCCTTGCCGTCCTTGCCCGTTTCTTTGGCCGCCTTCACCGCCAGAACGATGGCGACGATGCCGAGCACGATGCCGAGCACGGGAGCCCAGGCAAACACAATGGCGAGGATGCCGCAGACCAGCGCGCCGATCGCCCTGCCGCCTTTAGGGGGTATGCTCGGCTGCCCATAAGAACCAGGCGCAGGCGGTTGCTGCCCATAGAAGCCGGACGGACGTCCAACGGGTGCAGGAGGCTGCTGAGGCTGAGCATACGGTGAGGCGGGAGGTTGCGACGGGGAGAAAGCTCCGCCTTCCGCAGGCCGCGAAGAATCTGGGCTTGCAGGAATGGAAGAGGATTGGCCTTGGTCGTCAGTCATGATGCTCCTTGCGTGAATCGGTTACAGGTCTCACATGCGAGGAAGAGCCCTCGTTTCCTCAGTATAGCCTGAAACGGGAGCTCTTCTCAAAAGGGGTGTTCGAGAAAGCCTAATAATGCTCGAGATCGTCCTCAGTCACGCGGCCGCGGAAGGTGCGGTAGATGACGACATGGTACAACAGCACCAAAGGCAATCCCACGCAGGTGATGATGGTCATCCACATGAGCGCCAGCTCAGAAGACGCCGCGTTCATGAGGGTGATGGCCGGACCGATGCTGTCGGCCGACGCCACCACCAAGTTCGGGAACAGGGAAGCCGCCAGAAGGCCCACCAAGAACACCGCAGAAGCCAACTGGCCGATGAATGCGCCCAAGTCGCAGTCTTTCTTGGCAGCCAGCACAACCGATGCCACGATGCCAGCCAGAAACAGAAGGGCAAACAGCCACCGCAGCGCTCCCAGCGCCGGATCCATGGTCGGCTGGATGACAAAATGTCCGTACACCGAAACCGCCAAGAACAACACCAGGACCACTATTTGAATGGGAAGCCGCAACCGTGCGGCCCGCGCCTGGAGACCCGAAGGCTTGGGTGCCTTGAGAGAGAGCCATGTCGCGCCCTGCGCGAGAAACATCGCCAACCCCAGCAACCCTGTGAGCAGAGTGAACGGCGTCACGAGGCCGAGCAAGGGAACGCCCATGTAATCGCCATTGGCATCCATGGGAATGCCAGCGTAGACATTTCCCACGGCAACGCCCAACAGCAAGGCCGGCAACAGGGAGCCCACGAAGAAGCATCCATCCCATGCGCGCTTCCACGCCTGATCGTGTCCGCGGAACTCAACGGACACCGCACGAACGATAAGGCCAAACAGCACCAGCATGATCGCCAGGTAAAATCCGGAGAACGTGGTTGCGTATGCGGGGGGAAACGCCGCGAACAGCGCGCCGCCTGCGGTGAGCAGCCAAACTTCGTTGCCATCCCACACGGGCCCGATGCTGCGACGCACGATCGCCTTGTCCCTGTCGTCCTTCGCGACAAAGGGATACAGGACGCCCGCGCCCAAATCGAAGCCATCGAGAACAAAATAGCCGGCGATCAGCACGAAGATCAACATGAACCACAGGACTTGGAAGAATGTCATCTCCATTCCTACTCACCGCCCTTCGCATGGGCCGCCGGCATTCGCACGGAAGACCCTGAGTCGCCTTCGCCCTCCGCCGGCCTCACAACCGGCCCCTCCTTGATGAAGCGGCCCATGACCCGTGCCCAGGCCACCATGAGAAAGCCATAGACCAGCAAGAACAACACCATGGTCAAGAGCAGTTCCGGCGCGGAGACCGACTGCGAAACGCCGTCGCTCGTCAACAGAACCACACCTTCGGGGCCGCTGGTGGACGGATAGACCACCCAGGGCTGGCGCCCGACTTCGGCGGTGAACCAACCAGCCTGTATTGCCAGCAAGGGGAAGAGTGGCGAGACGATGATGAGACGCTGCAGCCACTTCATGTTCTTTATTTTCCCGCCCCGCATGGAAAACACGAGCGCAAGGACAACCGTGATCAAGATGAGCCCGAACAAAGCGACCATGAGATGATAGCTTTGGAACATGAAGTTCACCGGTGCCGTATCGGGGTCGAGGGCGCCGTACTGCTCCGTCTGCGCCAAGTCGTTGAGACCCTGATACTCCGTGTCCCACGTTCCCGTGGCCAGGAAACTTGTGCCCCCAGGAATATAGAACGGCGTGATCACCTGCTGCGTTTCCTCATCGACCCAACCGAACAGATACAAGGGAGGAACGTCGGAATCGTACATGCCTTCCATCATGGCCAACTTCGTCGGCTGTTCCTCGGATACCACGACAGCCGAGGCATGGGCCGTGACCAACATGAGTCCCGTCGTGACAATGCCCACCACGGCGCCAAGCCTCATCGTCTTCATGGCGAAATCAGCATGTTTCCCTTTCAGCATGTACCACGCGCCGACCGCCATGGCCACAAATGCGCCGACGATAAGCAGTGCAACCACCGTATGAGAATACCGCGCCCAAAGCGACGGGTTGAATGCCGCGGCGAAGAAGTCGTTGATGACCGCTCGAGACCCATCGGCGGAAAGCTCTGCGCCAGCCGGAGTTTGCATCCACGAGTTGGCTATGAGGATCCACAACGCGCTGAGGCAGGACCCGAGCCACACCAACCAAGCTGAGACCAAGTAGAACTTTGGCGAAACCCGATTGCGTCCAAACAGCAAGACACCCAAGAAAACCGATTCCAGAAAGAACGCCAACAAGGCTTCTGCGGCAAGCGGGGCACCGAATATGTCGCCCACGAATCGCGAATAGTCCGCCCAGTTTGTTCCGAAGGAGAACTCCATCGTGATGCCCGTGGCCACACCGATCACGAACGTCGCGGTGAAGATCTTCACCCAGAACCTGCTTGCAGCCGCATCACGCTCGTCACGTGAACGGTAGTACCGCGTCTCATTGATGGCAAGGATAAGACCCAACCCGATAGACAGTGGAACAAAAATGAAGTGATACGCTACTGTACAGGCAAATTGAACACGTGCCAGCAACGTCGGATCAGAAAAAATATCCATCGCACACCCCCTTCTCTCGCTTTGCCCTCCGCATCAGCCGACCCCGCAGCCGATGCGCCTTCAATTGCCACTATATTAGCATCATATATGCATATCCGCTACATTATTGATGACATTCTTTAATGACAAAAGACAAAAAACGACTTCGGGAGACCATTCGCCACCCATCGCGATGATACGCCGCAGCACAGAGCGTTCCGTCCTTCGTAGTGATTCCGTTGACTTTAACGGAGCGGGCAGGAACGCGTGAAGAGGCAGGAAAAGCGCTGATCGATTCGGCGCGTCGGCCGGATGGATCCGTTTTGATCGACGTTCCCCTGAAGCAGCCGGCGGCTTTCGGCTGCCTCCGTCAACCCAGCCGCGACGCCATCAAACCGCCGGCTCCCCCGTTGCTCGCCGGCTCGCCCCCTACCCAGGTCATGGTCCGCCGGTGGACGAGGTTTAAGCCGCGAACCCGAGAAATGGCAAGATCTGCAGCTCAAAAACCCAAATGTACATCCACAAAAAGCAAATGACCAGCTCAGAAAGCCATTGAAATAATTCATGCGCGAAGGATCTTGCCATTTCTCGCGTTCGCGGCATCGGCCTGCCAGCCATCGGCATCGGCGTCCACGGCGTCGGAGGACGGCCATCGGTGTCCGCGGCATCAGCACGCCCGCAGGTTCTTTGCCCGCCCGACGACAACGGGGCATCGCTCGAGCGATGCCTCCGCTTCAACCTAATAGTAGCGATAGTATGCGGCGCAGCTGCCCTCGCTCGACACCATGCAGGGGCCTATGGGGTTCTCGGGCGTGCACACCTTGCGAAACAGGGGACACTCGCTTGGAGCCATGATGCCGCGCAGCACATCTCCGCAGCGGCAGCCCTTGGGCTCCTGCGTCGGCTCAACCGAAGGGCTGAAGCGGCGGACCGCGTCGAAATCGGCAAAATCTTCGCGGATGCGATATCCTGAGCCAGGAATCTCGCCCAACCCCCGCCACAGCGCCGGACAGGTCTCAAACACCTCGTTTATGGCCGCAACCGCAACGGGATTGCCTTCGGGCATGACTCCGCGTGCATAGGCGATCTCTATTTCGGCACGCCCCTCATGCAGCTGCCGCGCAATCATGGCTATGCCCTGCAGCACGTCAACCGGTTCGAAACCGGTGATGACGCCGGGAATGCCATATGTTTCCGCAAGAAACGCATACGGCTTCGATCCGATGATCGTGCTGACGTGCCCTGGCAAAATGAGCGCATCCACCTTGAGTCGCGGATCGTTGATAATGGCCTCAAGAGCTCCCGGCATGTTCTTGTGAGCGCCGAACACGCTGAAATTCCTCAGGCCGGCATCGCGGGCGCGCTTGATGGCCATGGCGACCAGAGGGGTCGTCGTCTCAAAGCCCACTCCCACAAAAACAATCTCGCGTTCGGGATGTTCCTGTGCCAGGCGCAGCGCATCGAGCGGCGAATACACGATCTCGATGGAACGTCCCGCAGCCTGTTCTTTGAGCAGGCTTGAGGTCGATCCCGGCACCCTGGTCATATCCCCAAACGTGGCAATGGTGACATTCTCCACGCGGGCAAGCGCGATGACCGTGTCTATGTCGCGGTTCGGGGTCACGCACACCGGACACCCGGGGCCCGATGCCAGCCTCATGCCTGAAGGCATGAGGCTGCGGATGCCATTGCGCGCAATGGCCACCGTGTGGGTTCCGCACACCTCCATGAGCGTCGCGCTCTCAGGCGCAAGTTTGCCGATGGACTCAATGAGCCCACGAGCAAGCGTCGGATCCTTGAATGCGGCGAGTTCGGCTTCCATGATAGCTGCTTCAGTCATGCCACTCCCCCTGCTTCCGTTACTGAGGTATCTCGTCTCCGATGAGCTCGGGGAACTGGTTTATGAGATCGATTGTCTCCTGCGCATAGTCGGCATCGACCACCTCGATGGAAAACCCTGCGTGCACGAGCACGAAGTCACCGATGTTCGCCTGCGGGGTGAGATCCAGCGAGATGTCGCGCGTTACTCCCAGGATGTCGACGGTCGCCAGACGATCCTCTTTGAGCTCGGTGACTTTCGCGGGTATGGCTAAGCACATAATTCATGCCTTCTTCCAGATTGGTGGTGCGTCCACTGACAGGACGTCTCTAAACGCCGTCAGCGACGGCACCCTCTTCGCTCGAGGCCCATGCTATCACAGCTTGGCCGAATGAAAGGCATCCGTCGTTGGGCGGTAGGTCGCGGTTGACGGCCACCGTGAATCCGGACGACTCAAGGGATGCAAGGGCATGTTCGACAAGGTATCGATTCATGAACACGCCACCGGACAGCGCGACGGTCGAAATCCCATAGACCCCCCGAACCAATTCGGCAACCTGCACAATGGCCCGCACGAATGCAGCATGGAAGCGCCGGGCTATGACGCCCAAGGGAACGCCTGCCAGCTTGTCGTCAAGCAAGGCGGCGAAAGCGGGCGCCGCATCAAGCACGACAACGGAGGTGTCCTGCGCCGTGCTCTCGGCCGTTGCCGTGTTTTTCACAATTTCAATGGCAAAGCGGGCGGCGTCGTCAGCTTCCTCCCCCATCCCCGTCTTGCAATCCCCGTCAGCCACGCCTTGCATTGCCGCCTCAAGGAGAATGGCCGCCTCGCCCTCGTACCGAGGCTCCACGCATATGCCCAAAAGGGCGCTGGCCGCATCGAACAGACGACCGACCGAAGAGGTCAGGGGAGTGTTGAGTGCACGGTCGATCATCTGGCCGCAAACCGCCGCTTGGTCACCAAGCGCGGACAACGAGTCTGCCGCAGCAGGATGATCCAACAAATCAAATGCCCACAGGACCCCATAGGCCATGCGAAGGGGATGGTTCACGGCCGCCGCACCGCCTGGCATGGGCACATAGGCGAAATTCGCAAACCGCTCGAATGCGGTCAGGTTCGAAAGCAAAACCTCTCCGCCCCAGATTGCTCCATCGATGCCGTATCCCGTTCCGTCAAAGGCGATGCCGCACACGGGACCGGAAAGGCCGTGCTCCCCCATGACCGAAACGACATGCGCATGATGATGCTGGACGTCACGCACCGGCAAATCCTGTGCGTGCGCCCATTTGGACGTGAGATATTCGGGATGAAGGTCGCAGGCAATGAGAGCGGGCTCTACCTTGAACAATTCCTCGTAACGAGCCTTCGCATCGAGCCATGCGTCGTAGGTCTCGGCATTCTCCATATCGCCCACGTGCTGCGAAACGAACGCCTCCGAACCGCGCGTCAGGGTGAACGTATTCTTCTGTTCAGGCCCAACGGCAAGAAGAGACGTGCACGTGCAAGCGGTTCCGTCACCCTTGTCCCCAACGGCCGACTCCGGCAAGGCGAGGGGCAGCGGAGCGTAACCCCGGGCGCGGCGAATGAACTGCACAGCCTCTCCGGCCGTTCCAGCCTGAATCACCCGCACGACCGAATCGTCATAGCGCGCACGGATAGCCCGATCATGACCGAGGAATGCGTCAGCAACGACGGACAGGCGCCCATAGGCATCGGCATCGTCGATGACGATGGGCTCGTCGTGCAGGTTGCCTGAAGTCATGACGAGCAAAGGAACCATGCCGTCATCTGCGCCAAGGCCATCTGATGGGAAGTCCCGGAGATCGGCGTCGTCGGCGCGCTGTGGCTGCCGAGCGGCAACCGCAGCGGCGAAGTCATGAAGAAGCACGTGCTGAACGGGCGTGGAGGGGAGCATGACGCCCAACTCCGGCAGACCGTCGGCCAATCCTGGAGTGAGCGCAATCCCGGAACGCTTGCGGAGCAGCACGATGGGACGCTGCGGCGCCTCCAGCGCAGACAGTTCGCCCGGCCCCACATGACAGATGCGGCGGGCCGCATCGGCATCCCCCAGCATGACGGCGAACGCTTTGCCTTCGCGGCGCTTGCGCGTGCGCAGGCGTGCGACAGCCTCAGGGTTTCCCGCATCGCACACCAAATGAAAGCCACCCAGACCCTTCACGGCCACAATCTTGCCTTCCGACAGCAGATCCGCCGCGCGCTCGAAGATGGCGTCGCTTTCTTCGCGCGTTTCTCCCCACGTCACAGGACCGAGTGGAGAATCGACGTCAGCATCTTCATGCTCGCGCCAGCTCACATGGGGTCCGCACGCGAAACAGGCATCGGGCTGCGCATGAAAGCGGCGATCGAGGGGATCGCCATATTCGTGTGCGCATTTCTCGCACAGAGAGAAGTCTTTCATGGAGGTGCTTGCCCGATCATAGGGCAGCTTTTCGATGATGGTAAACCGGGGGCCGCAGTTTGTGCAGTTGATGAACGGATAGCGATAGCGCCGATCCGTGGGATCAAACAGCTCATGCACGCAATCGTCGCAGGTGGCGAGATCGGGTGACACCAAGGTTGTCTGCGAGACCTCCCGATCGTCCGAGAAGCGAATTTCGAACGTCTCGAACTCCTGCAGCGGCACCTCCTCGATCTTGATTTCCTCAACCCGCGAGGCAACGGGCGGGTTTTCTGAAATCTCCAGCACGAACCCGTCGAGCAGCTTGGTCTCGCCTTCGGCATGTATGAAAACGCCATCAACCGCGTTGAGCACCCAACCGCTGATCAGATACTTCTGGGCCAGACGGTAGACAAAGGGGCGGAAGCCCACCCCTTGCACAATGCCGTGCACCTGAAGAAAGAGCGCCTCTCTCATGCTATGCCTCGTCGAGAGATTCCAAAACGCCCATCACCACTTCTGACAGACCCCGCAGCGTCGCTCCGGAATTGTCCGGAAGGTGCAGATGCACGCAGCGGCGCCCCCGGTCGGCAAGCGTGAGCAAGTCTCCTGAAGCCTGGGCCTTCGCAAGCGCCCCAAGGCTCTCGGCCTCCTGCTTCAAAGGGATGTCCTTCAGCTCGTCGGCCGAGAGGATGAGGAACACTCCTGAGTTCGGTCCTCCTTTTTGCAGCTGGCCGGTTGAGTGGAGATAGCGGGGACCAACCTCGAGGCACGACACGACGTGCCGCTTGGCCGCGACGCCATGGCGAATGGTTTCAAGCGCCTCTCGTCGCCCCTCCCCCGTATAGGGAAGAAACGCGTTGAGGGCAAAGTAGTCTCCCGGTTGGATGCTTCCCAGCAGTGCCCGCAAGGCGGCACGCACGTCGGTGCAGTCCTTGAAGCACGGCGCCAGCCGCACCTCAACCTCGCCCATGTTCACATCGCCGATGAAATCCTGCACAAAGTCAGGCTCGGGCTGCCCGTCTTTCAGAATGTCGAGGACGACCGCCTTTGCCGAAGCGACGTCGGGCTGGTCGAAGGGACAAAGCCTCATGAGATACCCGCACATGGCGATGGCGTATTCCCACATGACAAAATGCTCAGCCAACTCTTCGGCCGAATCGATGCGAAAATTCACCCGGGGGATTGCGGGGTCGATATAGGAGAGGCTCATCTCAAAATTCTTGCGCTCGTCCCAAAGATCGGTCTTCGTCTGATACATGATGACGGCACGGTCCGCGGGATCCTTCTTGAGCAGCAGGGAATCGATCTCGATGTTCGGAAGAATGCCCTGGCCGCCCTTGCCAAGGCTTTCAGCGACCAGCTGCTCGATCCACAGCCCCAAGACGCGGCCGCGTTTCGGGGTGAGGAACGAGAATTTGTTACGGCCCTGCAGGTAGTTGTCATACAAAAACGCCGCCAGCCCAATGGCCGGGTTGTCGATGGCGTCTTCGCTGCACTGACGTTCCGCCTCGATGGCGTGCCCCATGAATTCCGTGAGGTCGATCCCCACCAACGCAGCGGGCAGAAGCCCGAACACCGACAGCGCCGAGAACCGACCGCCCACGGAGGGCTCTCCGGGGAAAATGGCAGCCCATCCCTCTTCTTGCGCCTGGCGTTCAAGAGAGGAGCCAGGATCGGTGATGGCCACCAGATGCTTGACCAATTCCTCGTCAGGCATGCAATCCGCGAGGGCAGCTCGAACCGCCTGCAGGGCAAGCCGCGGCTCTATGGTGCCACCGCTTTTCGACGAGATGATAAAAAGGGTCGTTTCGGGCGTCACTTCGGACAGGATGCCACGGACCCGAACGGGAGAATCGGAATCGAGCGTCCTGAATTTGACCCGGGAGGAGTCGGCCTTGTTGTATTTCGTGATGGTCATCGGGGCCTGAGTCGAACCGCCCTGCCCAATGAGCACAACCGATTTCAGGCCCTGCGAGATGATGGAGTCGGCAAACTCCTGAATCTTGCTTAGAGGATACGGTGGATTGCTCGCGAGGTCAGTCCACCCCATATAATCCCCCGCACATGCCTGGGCATCTTCGGCAAAAGCGTACAGACTCGCATCTTTCTCGAAGATGCGGCTGGCAATGCATTCCTTCACGAGCGTTTTCGTGGAAGGATAAAGTTTTTCCATATCGCCGGACAGCATATGACCTTCTTTCAGCGGAATTCTTCTTATTCTAGCAAACGAGGAGACCCTCTGCTTGCCCGGTTTCCGCTTGTGATGGAGTTATGGACGCAAACGATGGATAAAACCGCTTTGATTGGCCCAGACAAACACAATGCCATACCCCGGCAGGCAACTCCCCGACACAGTGAGATGACTGAAAGAAATCAGAACCACCCGTAAAACGGGTGGTTTGCTCTGGGGGTATAACCCCAAGGATTACTAGCCAGCGCCTAAAGACGCTGGCCTTCACTTATGTTCAGGCCGTATGGCTTTTGACTCATAGCGAACCACTTAAAGTGGCAGCCTGCCCTGTCCTTTGCTGAACGGATCTTCGCATTCCTTGACGCTCAGCTTGTCGAGAGCGATGTCGCGTCTTTCCTGTTCTCGAATGTATTTCGCTATCGTGGCCTCATTAAGGCCCACTGTGCTCACGTGGTAACCTTCAGCCCAGAACTTTCTGTTACCAAATTCGTACTTGAGATTTGCATGCTTGTCGAAGATCATCAGGGAGCTCTTCCCTTTTAGGTACCCCATGAAACTTGAAACGCTCATCTTTGGTGGAATGCTTACCAGAATGTGTATATGATCAGGCATGAGATGTCCTTCCAGCACCTCGACGCCCTTGTATTTGCACAAGGTCCTGAGTATCTCCCCAACGCTGGTCCTCAGTTGATTGTAGATAATTTTGCGCCTATACTTCGGTGTGAAGGCGATGTGATACTTGCACATCCACTTCGCGTGCGACAGGCTATATGACTGTTGCGCCAAATTAAATCACCTTCCTAGGATTGATGGACGACCTGAACAATCGCCATTGTATAGGGAGGTGATTTTGCGCAACAGCTGTCGCGCACCCGCGTAGCGGGTGGTTTATATCTCGCACGCTTCGCGTACTCGACGGGCTAGAGCCCTAAGAAAAGGAACCTGGCACCCGCCAGGTTCCTTTGACATAGCTACGCCGTTGCCAAATCATGGCCGAGCAGATACCCGAAGGCGATGCATCTGCCATGGCTGTTGCCGGCAACGTTGATGGGATAGTCGACGGCGGCAGCGTCGCCCATGCAGTTTCCGAGCGCGTAGAGACCTTCCACTGGCTCACCATTCTCGTCAAGGCATTCGAAATCGACGTTCGTGCGCAACCCACCCGCGACGGTGAGAAGGGCGGGACCCACCTTCAGCGCATAGAATGGACCTTGCTTGACCGGCGTCAGGAAGATGGGCTTCTTGTAATAGTCCGTGTCTTCTCCTGCCGAACACATCCCATTGTACCGCTCGACGGTCGCCGCAAGCACTTTGGGATCGCATCCTACCTTCTCGGCGAGCTCCTCGATCGAATCCGCCTCATAGGCAATGCCCTGCTCGATATAGGCAGGAATCTGGGTCTTGAAATAGTCCGCGGCAAGACTGGGGTCGGAACCATAAGGACGGAAGCTGTCCCAGAACATGCCTCCGCCATAGGGCAGCCCATTCACGAGGTCCGTCGGCCAGTTGGCGTCTAAAACGGACCATGCCTGCCCATTGGGCTGACGGTTGATGGCAAGAGATTTGCCCTGCACCCAGGTATCCTCACACATGAAACGTTCGCCATTGTCATTCACGAAAAGGAATGGTCCATGGAACCAGCAGAATGCCTGAGGATGCATCATGGTTGGCAACGGCAAATCCTGCAGCACCGCACCGGCCCACATACCCATTTTGTGACCGTCTCCTGTGTTCACGCCCATCGGCGTGTATTGGCTGCGCGGCTGTCCATATTCAACGCAGATAGGCGCATAAGCCTCGCACATCTCCTTGTCGCCGCCAATGTCGCCCGTGCTCAGCACGACGCCCTTCGAGGCATTGTACCGAACATACCCTCCATCCTGCTCACAGATGCAGCCGACCACCTTGTCGCCTTCCTTCACCAGTTGGACTGCAGGAGCGTCGAACACGAATTGCGCGCCAGCCTCGACGGCATCGAGATAGCAGAGCTCGGCTCCGACGAATCCGGTCGACGTGAGGTCGCTTCCCTCTGCGGCCATCACCATGTGATAGCCCGGCTGCTCGGCGTATACGTCGTCATGGCTATAGAAAGCGCCCACCATGACAGAGCATCCCTTCTTTTCAGCCTTGTCAAGCAGCCAGTTGGCCGACTCTTCAGAACTGTTGAAATACTTGACGATCAGATCCTCGTTCGCACGGCTCGCGCATTGGGCGACCCAGTGCTGCTTGGCGTTCACCTTGTCGACCACGATGCCTTGAGCATCCATATAGCGGGAATTGATGGCGCCAAACCCGCCGCCTCGGCCGTTCCAGGTGGATGTCTTCTCGACGACCGTCACCTTGCCGCCCTTTTCGGCCGCAGCGCACGCACACGCGCATCCCGAAAGGCCCGCGCCGATGACAAGAATGTCGGTGTCCACCTCCTCCTTGACATCGGTGATTGCAGCAGGAACCTCTTCCCACGAATACGTGCTCGACCCCGTGGTCGCGGAGTCCTTCCCCGCAGCAGCAGTGTCGCTTTTTGCCGCCGGAGCACAGCCTGCCAGCCCGGCCGTTCCGACGGCGGCAACTGCGGCCGTCGCGCCGAACCCCAAGAACGCGCGACGTGAAATGCCCTCTGCCTTTTCCTTCATGTTGTACAGCCCCTTCCGTATGACGTCGCAAAACCGGATGTCTCGCGACCAACGTGCAGGAACGCGCGCCACGCGCACGGCGAAGGCCGTGCCGAAGGAAACCGCCTCCCAAGGCGATTCCCGCGCAGCAGGTTTCCTGTCGATCCCCATCTTGGCCACAAGGATGAAACCTGTCATCCGACCATCCGGCCCATTTCCATGATATGCATCTGGGCCATTATGGCCCATGCCGATGGCCGGACTGCATGCTTGCGTCTTCCCACCACTTTTGCTAGCGTTGTGGTGGGAAATTGATCAAGGGATGGGGTGCGCATGCGCGCAGGACAGCAACAAGGGGAACATCCGCAGTTTTCAAGCTGGCGCCTTCTGGGGCTTGGCTTCTGGCAAGCCTGGCAGATGATCAGCATGTGCACGCCAACGCTCCTGCCCACCACGGACCGCTATCCCGGACTCGGCAACACGACGTTGTGGGTGCTTGCCTCGATGACCCTTGGGTATCTCGCCATCGTGCTCGCCTCGCGGAAGCTCTCTCCCTTCCTCGGCCGGCCCGCTTCTTTCGTCCTTGCGGGAAGCCTTACCGCAGCGGGCACCGTCGTCGTCCCCTGCGCTCTGCTGCTTGGCAGCGGTGCGGTTGGATTCACCTGCTTTCTCGGGGGAACTGTCGCGCTGTCGGTGGGAAACGCCCTGCTTCTCATCATGTGGGGAGAATTGTGGAGCACGCTTGCAACCGGTCGCGTGGGAAGACATCTCTATGCTTCCTACACCTTTGCCTTTGTCCTGTTCTTCATCGCCTACGCATTGCCCCAGGAACTCGCAATCGCCTTTACGGCGGCGCTTCCTGTGGTGTCCGTCGCGGTTCTGGCAGACTGCAGGAAGGAACCACGCCGGGCACCTGCCGTGCTGCCTCTTGACGTCAAAACCATTCCGGCACGACGCATCTTTGCATGCATACTCGTCATCAGCATCGTTTATGGACTTTCGCAGGGCATGGTCAACACCTTTGCCGAAGGAGACGACCCCTTTCTTGCCAAGGCGCTCCTGCTTGCAGGCTGCGCCATAGCAGCCATCACGCTGTCCATGATCGTCGCCCCTTCGTCAGCAGAACCGCTTGCCCTGTATCGCCCCGTCATCCCAGCCATGGTCGCCGGCATGATCTTCCTGCTCATCATGCCGGCACCCTACCGCTTCGTTGGCGCAGGTCTCATCATCGCCGGCGTTTATTGCCTTGACATGTTCATGATGCTCGTGTCAACCGACGTGGCGTTTCGTGCCCGCATCTCCGTGGCCCTCTCCTTCGGCCTGGCCATCCTATGCGCCCGAACGGGCACACTTGTCGGCTCCCTCTTGGCCGACGGGGCGCTTCACTCAGTGTTCTGGTCTCCGTCATTGCGTTCCGACGTCTTCCTGCTTGGCATCTTGGTGCTCGTGCTTGTGGGAATGCTGTTTTTCACACAGACCGACGTGCAGAAGCTCTACGCAACGTCGCGAGCCGAAACGCCCGATGCCAGCCTCGAACAAAACTGCACCAACATCGCGCGCATATGTCGCCTCACCAACCGCGAGGCCGAGGTGCTGGTGCTTTTGGCCCGAGGACGAACGGTGCGGTATATTTGCGACGAACTGTCCATAGCCCAAGGCACGGCAAAGCACCACGTGAGCAATATCTACCGCAAGGTAGGCGTCTTTGATCGGCAAGGTTTGCTGGATACCATAGAGCAGGGAGGAATTGGCAAACCCGGTTGGGAATAGCAGCCATCCAAAGCAGCCCGCTTCAATCCACGCGGGAGACAGCAAGGAGACGCATCACCTCAAGCAGCAGCTGACACGCCTCAAGCTGAGCCCTTGCAGCTAACGATTGGCAAGATAATCGGTGATGGTTGCTGCATCCTGATCGCTGATTGTCGTGGTCATGTCCTTCATGCGATCGACCACGCCCTTCCACTCTTCAGCGGTCGAGTACGAGGCGTTGTCAACGGTGCTCAGGCTGTGGCAAGACCCACATTTGCTCTCATAGAGCGCCGCAGGATCATTCGCGCAGCCCGCCAAGGACAGCAGCCCGACAACTCCCAACGCGAATGCTGCAGCACATGCCGTAAAGCGGCCGAGATGCGACGTGCGAAAATCCCTCTTCATCATGAACCTCCCTCTCGCCTGGACATACCCCATAAATGCCCGGTCAATGCAGGTTCATCCTATCATATCCCCGAAGATTGCCTACCCGTCATGACGTTACAGCGCCGTAACGGTGCTTATGCATGATGCCTATCTATGAAGGGATGCACGGCAGAAGGGCATGCCGAGCTAATCGGCGCTTCCCTAAAGCCCGAGAGCTTTCTTCAGGGCCGAAACGCGACGGCGGGAGACGGGAATCTTCTCCTCGACGTCGTTCAGCGTGAGCAGCAACGTGCCACCCGACACCGATTCGATTTCCTCGACCATGGAAAGGTTCACCAAATAGCCGCGGTGCACGCGGAAAAACCCATGGCCGTCAAGACGCTTCTCAAGCTGGGCCAAGCTGACCGTGGAAAAATAACGGTCGGTGTCCGTTTGCAGATAGGCATAGTCATCACGGGCCATGACAAAACGGATCTTGTCAATTCCAATGAGGATTTTCTTGCCGCCCTTTTCGACGGGAATTCGCTCAGATTTCTGAGCCTGCATGTGCAGGGTCACGTGTTCACGAACCCGGGAGATAGCCTGCGACAGACGCTCGGTCTCGACGGGCTTCACCAGGTAGTCGATTGCGCTCACCTTGAAAGCTTCGAGCGCAAATTCGCTGTACGCCGTCACGAATACAATGGCTGGAGGAAATTTGAGATGCTGCAATGCATCAGCAAGCTGCAAGCCTGTTGCTTCCGGCATGCTGACGTCAAGGAACATCACGTCACAAGGGTATTCCTTGAGTTTTTCGATAGCCTCGCGCACGCTCGCAGCCTCAGCGACCACTTCGGTCTGCCCCAGTCCATCAAGCAGGAACTTCAGCTCTGAACGCGCGGGAGCCTCGTCATCGACGATCATTGCTTTCAACACTTGAGCCTCCTCTAGCCTTCTCAGACGTGCGCGGGCTTCGCCCACGTTTTTCTCATTATAGAGGAAGGAGAAAGCAAAGCGCCAAAAAGCATGAGATACTTGGGCAAAGCAACAGATATGACAAACGGGCGAGCAGCCTCAAAGGGGCCCGTCTCGCCTTCGTGCCGCGCCGGTTTCCGAGCTGCGTCGAGGACGGCTTCGAGGAAACCTCGGGCCTCGAAGCCGTCCTCGTGCCGTCATCCCAGTTCGAGAGCCATGAGCTTGGGGATGGTCAGCGCGTATATCTTGAACGCCTGTTTGAGCAGATCCTCGCTCACTCCTTCGTCAGGACCGTGCATCGTCCCCACCCAGTCAGGATTCTCGATCCAAGGCTTTTCGGGACCGAAGCTTGCGCCAGACGTGAACTCGCGGGCATACGTGCCCCCACCCATCGTGAACGGCTTCGCCTGTTCTCCCGTCGCCTCGTTATAGGCGTTGAGAAGAGCTTGGATGACCGGAGAGTCCGGCTCCACCAAGAAGGGCTCCATGAGCAACGTGTTCTCGAACGACCCGCCAATTTCAGACACCAGCTGCTCCATACGCTCAGTGATCTCATCCGCCGTGATGGATGTGGGAAAGCGGCTGTCGAGCGTCTGGACGAAGCGGTCATCCTTGATGGCAACGGTGCCTCCGACGATGGTCAGGGGACCGAAATGCTCGTCTTCGCTCTCCAGACCCAAGCCGCTGCCGTCAGTATGGTTGAGGAGTTTTTGGTCAAGAGAAAGGAAGGCGCACTCGTCGGCGGTGCACAGTTCGTGTTCCAGAAGATAATCGACAATAAGGCCAATGGCGTTGACGCCGTCCTCGGGCATTGAGGCATGCGCGCTCTTGCCGGCGGCATCCAAACGCACACGGCCGGGTCCGTCCTGGGTGACGGTGATGCGATCGGTTTCCGGAAGTTCGTCGACGGCTGCCCTCACCATGGCATAGGCTTGTCCTGGAACTGCATTGGTCGCGGTTCCTCCCTCAAATTCCAGCACGACACGATTCGCCGCAGGTATGGGCCTGCTTGCGATCACGCCGTCATAGCCGCCCTTCTCACCGTAGCACACGGGAAATTCCGCGTCAGGCGTGAACAGGAAGGCTGGGTCATCATAGTGACGGCGATAGTACGCCACGTCGGCCATGCCCGATTCCTCATTCGCCCCAAACAGAAAGCGCACCGTGTAAGGAAACTCGGTTCCCCGATCCTTCCAAAACTTCAAGGCATGCAGGGCAACGACGCTCGGTCCTTTGTCGTCGAGCGTGCCTCTTCCCATGAGATACCCGTCCTTGCGCGTGACCTCATACGGATCGAAACTCCAACCCGGCCCGGCCGGGACAACGTCCATGTGGCCGATAATTCCAATTTGGGTCTCGCTCTTTCCCTCAAAGTCAGCGAACCCGATGTATCCTTCGGCATCGTGCACGGAGAAGCCCATCCTCTCGGCCAGCGCAAGGGCCGCCGTAAGCGCCTGCTTCGGACCGGGACCGAAGGGTGCGCCATGCGCCTTCTTGTCATCCTCCTGAAAGCTGGGAATGCGCACGAGGGATGCGATGTCTTCCACCATCGCCTCCCAGTTCTCCTCCACATATGCATCGATGCTCTCAAGCAATTCCTCATGCTCCATGGCGACCTCCTAGCCGGTTGACCACATCTGCATGTCTCCGCAAGAACACAATCGTGCGGGCATGCCCAAAGATCATCCCATTATGCTTCATGCGGCGATGTTCTGCCAGAGTCCTGAAAACCTGTTGCCCGTTTGCTTTCGGATGAGGCACACGCCGCCTGAAACGGGCCATGTTCGGAGGCCAAGGCGAAGATGCCTCTGATTTGTACAGGAAAGAAGGGCCCACCACCCCAAGCAACCGGCCCGGCGCTTCTCGTCGAAGTCTGTCCCCTGACTGATAATCCCCGCCCGGACGAACCGTGGCCAGAGGCTTGTTGATGGGCGACGCCCACCCGATGCCCATTTTTCCCCTCGACGGCGTACCGGGTATCCGGTATACTCTCGTGTTGCGCCCGAGTGGCGGAATGGCAGACGCGGCGGTCTCAAAAACCGTTGTCTCACGACGTGCGAGTTCGACTCTCGCCTCGGGCACCACTTTGAATCACGAACAAGCTCGCCGAGGACGCTTCACGCCTCGTCGAGCTTGTTGCTTTTTATGCTTTGATGGCCCCGCCAGGCTTACGGGGCGGAACGTCCTGTCCGGTGGCCGCCATCAGCTCCTCATGCCCCATCGATGCAAGCTCCTCAACGCGGGCGACGTCCAATCCCAGCGCCTCGGCCAAACGCGTGCCATATTCGACGTCGGCCTTATGACAATGGGCTGCGTGACGGTATTTGATGTTCTCGGTCGTTGGACCGATATCGGCCGCCGTGTTCGAGATGAGCGCCGCACGTTTGTCCTCTTCCATGAGGCGATAGAGATCGCCTGGCTGATAGAAGGTGTCGTCGGTCGGGTCATCGGCAGGGTCCCAAGCGTCCATGGGACCGAAGAGGTCGAGGGGTGGCTCCGCCGCGGCGGCTTGCTGTCGCCATTGGCCATAGCTATTGGGCTCATAGGCAATCGTGGCTCCAAAATTGCCATCAGTGCGCATTTGCCCATCCCGATGGAACTCGGCATAGGGGCAACGTGGCTTGTTGACGGGAATATGGTTATGGTTCACGCCAAGGCGATAGCGTTGCGCGTCTCCATAGGCGAAAAGGCGTCCCTGCAACAGCTTGTCGGGCGAGAGGGCGATGCCGGGAACAAGGTGCGTAGGAGCAAATGCAGCCTGTTCGACCTCGGCGAAATAATTTTGCGGATTGCGATTGAGCTCCAGTTCGCCAACCTCGATGAGCGGGAACTCCTTATGGCTCCACACCTTCGTGACATCGAAAGGGTTTTCCTTGTAATTCTTGGCGGTGGACTCGTCCATCACCTGAATGTAAAACGTCCATCGGGGGAAGTCGCCCCGATCGATGGCCTCGAAGAGGTCGCGCTGATGGCTTTCCCTGTCATGCGCGACGATCTCGGCGGCCTCCTCATTCGTGAGGTTTTTGATGCCTTGCTGGGTCCTCAGGTGGAACTTCACCCACGTGCGCTCGTTCTCATCATTGAGGAAGCTGAAGGTATGGCTGCCAAATCCATGCATATGGCGATAGCTGGCAGGTATGCCGCGATCGGACATGACAATGGTCACCTGATGCAGCGCCTCGGGAAGGCTGGACCAGAAATCCCAATTTGATTGGGCCGAATGCATATTGGTATGAGGATCGCGCTTGACCACATGATTGAGATCGACGAACTTCTTTGGATCGCGCAAAAAGAAGACGGGCGTGTTGTTCCCAACAAGATCCCAGTTGCCGTCGGGGGTGTAGAACTTCATGGCAAAGCCGCGTATATCACGCTCCGCATCGGCGGCGCCACGCTCGCCTGCTACGGTAGAAAACCGAAGGAACACTTCAGTCTCGGTTCCCGGTATGAAGACCTTCGCCTTCGTGAAGGCGGTGATGTCACCCGTCACCTTGAATGTGCCGTAAGCGCCCGACCCCTTGGCATGCATGCGCCGCTCCGGGATGACCTCGCGGTCGAAATGCGCCAACTTCTCGACCATCCAGTTGTCCTGCAGCATCATGGGACCACGTTCGCCTGCGGTGATGGTGTGGTTGTTGTCAGCAACAGGATTGCCAACCTCATTCGAAAGCTTGCTGGTGTCAGTATCGGAATCAGCCATAAAAACCCCTTCCCGCTCATGGCGGTCGCGCGCCCCTTCTGCGTGCTTCCTGATGTCGTCCCATGGTACTATCATCAAGCCCGTCGCCAAGACCCGTTACCATCTTATTGATAACGGGTCTTGACGAACGGGGGCCTTGCGTTCCAAAGCGACGGGCAAAGAGACTGGGCGCCGCTTCTCAACACAGTGCCCAAACAAGCCCTGCGTCTCGGCGCAGGCTCTCGCAGGAACGCACGCAGCGAAAAGTCCTCTTCCATAAAAGAAGACGCCCCTCGCCATTCAGGAAAGGGGCGTCTGCGACATCGGCAGAACAGTGACTGCGGAAGGCGTTACAAGGAGAAGTCCTCGTCGCCGTTGAAGACGTCGAGGGCGTCCTCAACGCTGTAATCGGCAAGCGTGATGGCGCTGATGGCCTTCGTCAGGCGCACCGCCTCATCAAGCGAGCGCTGATGGAGATTGCGCCCTGTGGCGTTTCCGCAGGCATGGCCCACGTGGATCTGGTCGTGGAGTTGCGTGAGGAAGGTCTCTGCATCAACCGTCGAACCGCCGGCACACACAAGGCCCGTGCGTCCAGCAGCCATGGCCGCTATCTTGAGAGCCTCTGCCGGAGCAGTTCCATCCTCAGGCTTCGGCGGGTTCACTTTGACGAAATCCGCACCCAGGCAGAGCGCGACGCCAGCCGCGCCAGCAATGAGGGCTGGATCTTTCTCGGCGGTCACGGCCTTGCCGCGCGGATATATCCACAACACAACCAACAGTCCGTTGGCATGGGCCTGAGCGATAAGCTCGCCCGCTTCGGCCATCATCGTGGACTCATACTCGCTGCCAAGATAGATGGTGTAGCCCAAACCGACGATGTTCACGCCTGCTTCGCGCATGGCCAGAACGGCATCGAGGTCGTAGAGCTGCGGCGAGTAGGGATCGTCCTGCTTCACGCCAACGAGATTCGTCTTGGAATTCATCTTCACAAGATAGTTGATCTCAGGATAGTCCGGAGCATACTGCGCGATGAGGCCACGCTGCCCCGCCAGAACCCCAATGGCTCCCTGGCGACCGATCTTGAAGAGATGCTCCGGCTCTGCATCGGCAATATCGATGCCCTCGCCATAGAAATCCTTGTTGAGGTGCTCGATCTTCTGATCGCACGCGAACAGCATGAGACGACCGGTGCCGCGCGTTGCTTTCAGATAGTTATCAAGGTACACCTCCCGTGACTCCGGCATAACATCAGCCGGCACCCTTACCTGATCACGAGTAATTTTTGGCATGGTTTCCTCCTTTAAGGATGTCCTTGCGTAAAAGGCATTGGCTTTATTCTAGCGAAAAAGGAGCGGACCTCCGCCGCACTCCATAAGAAAACCCGCTGGCTTCGCAGGTCAGAACAGGGAAGTCAAATGACGGGACAACGGGAGCACGACCCGAACATGTTGGGAAGTTCCCCGTCGCGCCACGCTTCGCTTGACGCCATGTCCCGTCAGAACCACTCACGCTTGCCGAACACATAGATCTGCTCAAACTCCGACTGAGACTTGGTGAGGTAGAGAATCCCCTCGATGATGGAGATGACCCACACCACGCCTCCAGCCAAGCCAAAGGTGAAAACGCTACCGAGAACCGTCACTGCGAGCATGATGAAACCGGGTGTGTTGTAGCCCAGATAGAACTTGTGGATGCCGAGCCCTCCCAAAAAGATGGCAAGAAGCCCGGCGGCAACATGGTCCTTGGTGCTGGTGACCGACTGGGCGGCATAGGGTTGCTGGGAAGAGGGTTGCTGATAGCCGTAGTGCGGCTGCTGGGGAGGCACCGCACCCGAAGCAGGCTGCGACGTTGTGTAACCCGGCTGCGCCTGCGCGGGTGGAATGGGAGGAACACCGGCGCCCTCGAAAGGCTGTCCCCACGAATGAACGGGCTGGGGCTGTCCAACCGGGGGTGGCAGAGTTTCTTCCTCCGGATGCTGAGTCGCTACCGGACCGCAAAGAGGGGCGGTTTGAACGGTGGAATCCGATGATTCTTCGGCATTGTCCCCCGCAATCTCAGTCTGTTCGCCCTCGGATTCCGCTGCAAGCCGGGCTTTGGCCGCAACCAGATTTTCCTGTGCGGCCTCAAGCTCGGCTTCGGCGGCCGCAACTGCAGCCGAAGCGTCAACGGCATCTTCATTCAGGCTCATGGAAAAGGCCTCTTTCATCCTGCATCGACATTTTGATAGCGCCATGGTACTTGCTTGCCCGCATCCGACAGGGAACCGTCATGGTTTCGTCATCCATCGATCATCTTTCGTCGCACGGAAGTCGGAACGATGCCCCCTGGCCTTATTTCTTCTTGTGGGAAAACCGCTCCAGAACCTTCATGATTTGCTCGCGAAACACAATGCCCAGAACCGCTATGAGCGCAGCCACCGCGAAGATGATGACGCTCTGCATGATATGTCCGTCAACCAGACCGTTTGCCGCATAGGTTGACACCACAACACCGGGAATGCGCCCCACATTCGACAGGATCAGAAACGTCTTCATATTCATGTCCGTCAAAGGAACCAAATAGGTGAACACATCCTTGGGAAGCCCCGGAATGAGAAACAGCACGAACACGATGACGTTGAGCTTTCCCGTCTTCTCGAACTCCTTGAACTTCGCAGAGTACTTGTCGGGAACCATGCCCTGAACGAAGGGCGCGCCCAACTTATGAACGAGCACAAAGATCAAGGCGCTGGATATGACGCAGCCCACCATGATGACCAGAGCCCCAATCCAAGGCCCATACAGCATGCCAGCCGCTATCTGCACGACTTCCCCGGGTATGAACGCAACGACGATCTGCAGAAGCTGCAATCCAAGCAGGATGAGGATCCCGACAGGACCCGCATCGCGGACGCTGTCTATGAGACGGTCGACTCCGCCCGGCTCGAACAGCTCATGAAAATAGGGCCACAAAAGCACGCAAACGAGAACCATGATGCCGAAAAACACAATGAGGCCGACGAATTTGAATATATCCGCCTTCTCCATCTTCCGACCGCGGACGCAAACCTCTTGGTGGACGCGCCCCCGCAATCCGTCAGGTGATTCATGAGTCTCTTCGGAGGACGTGCTACCCTCTTCCTTCATGTCCGCCATGCGGTCTTGGTCCTTATTTCTCTGATTCAATGGATCCGCTACCGCCTATTCTTCGTCATGACGTGCTTTGTCGTATTCTTCTTTGAACGCCGAGAACATATTCTTCTTCGAAGCAGGCTGCTTGGACGCGCTTTGCTTCTTTCTCGTTGGCGTTTCGGAGGTCGCCGGAGCCTTGTCGATAGCCTTCTCCTCAGGCTTCGGCTTGGGACCACGCGCCTTGCTGTATTCTTCCTTGAAATCGGAGAACATCGTCTTCGAGCGGGAGATTTGCTTTCCGGTGGCATAAGCGCCCTTGTTCACCGCCTCGCCGGTCTTCTGGGCGGCTTCGCTCACGATCGGCTTCGCCTTGTCGACAACCGTGTGCGCCTTGTCGACGGCGACAGCCGTGGCCTTTCCTGCCTGCTCGGCAACACCGCCTTCGACGGGGATATCCCTCGCCTCGTTGGACACCATGATGGCCCCGAGCACCTCTTCTTCCTCGGTGGACGCACTGCCCGTCTGAGAGAGAACGACGCCTTTGCCCCGACGGAATCCCGTGATGAGCGATGAAGGAATGATGCGTTTTCCCAGCAGCGCGTTGGCGGTCGCGCCCAAATCGACTTCGACGGAATCGACGGTTCCCACAATCCGGTCGAAGGTGACAGACCCCACCGCGCCGAGCGATTCTCCATCTTCAGTCATCACCGGCATGCCGATCCAGAGTACGCAGGAATCCCAATCGACCCCCAGCGCCCGACAGGCAGCACGGTCAGTCGCCTCGGGGATATTCCGTATGACCACACGGCCGTCGACCAAATCGTATCCGTCAAGGGAGACGAATCGATCCTTTCGTCGAAACATCCAGAGCAGATCGGGACGTTTGACAATGAAGCCGACACACCGTTTCTCCTTGGGGTGGAACACGAAGCGGCGAATCTTCCCGATGCGCCTTTTGCCGTTCTTCCCACCCAGAACACGTGTTCCGGTGAGCTCATGTGTGGTGATAAGTTTGCTGGCCATACCCGTCTCCCTCAAAGCCGTTGGACAAATCCACAGCCGCAACCATCGTCAATGCTTCCGCTGTGGAGTCGCATGGCCTCGCGCCATCCCCCCTGAAACACGACAAGACGGCAGCGGGAGCGCCAGGGATATCCCCCGGCAACGTCCCGTTGCCGCCTCGTCACCTACAGGGCTAGTTATGTTTTGCTTCGCCGCCGGTCGCATCTGCAGACGTGTCGGAAATTGCCTCCGCAGCATTGTCTGCCGCTTCCTTCGCTGTATCGGCAGCATCTTGGACGGCGTCAGCAGCGACAGGAATCTTGTCGCTCACCGTCTCATGGGCAGCCTCTGCGTTCTTGGCAACCTGGGCTGCAATGCGTTGGCGCGCAGCCTCTATCTTGTCGCGCAGTTCATCGTTCTTCTCGGAAAACGCGGGCTTGATATTGCCGGCGGCCTCCTGAGCTTTCGTCTGGGCATGTCCATACAGCTCCTGGCCCTTGGACGCAACGCTCTGCGCAACCTCTTGGCCGCGAGCCGCCACGTCCTGATAGACCTGCTGTGCTCCACCTGCGGCCTGTGCGCCGAGTTCCTGGGCTTCGCCCCAAGCGGTGTTCATCTTGTCCGTGACGATTGCCCGAGTCTCCTGGCCGGAACGTGGGGCGTACAACAACGCAATCACCGCGCCGGCGAGACCGCCGACGAGGAAAGCTCCGAATTTGTTTCCCATACCTGCCTCCTCCTGACCGTTTTTGCCTATCCGTCCATTATAGAAGCACCAGATTATCTCCGACCAGGAAAACACAGGCGCTCTAGAATTAAGTTGCCGTTTCGTAATGCACCAAAGCGACTGCTCCGCCAAAACGTTGGCTCGACGCGCTGCGCTTCGGCAGTGGCCTCTCAATGCGCTCAGGCGTATTGAGAGACAAGCTCGTCAAGCACGTTGGAAAGCGAAAGTCCGGCGGCGGCGCAAGCTGCCGGAAACAGGGAGTTTTCCGTCATGCCCGGAGAAACGTTGACCTCGAACACCCGCGCCTGGGCACCGTCCCAGATAAGGTCGACCCGTGCGATGTCGCGCACATTGTAAGCACGACAGACCTCGAGTGCCGCACGCTCGATCTCCGCCCGAATAGCCTGCGCGGTCCCTTCGTCGTTCGCCAAGGAAGAGGCACGGACAGGAACGAGGTAGTCAACCAACTCGGGATCAAGGCGGGCCGCAGTGTCGTAAAGGCCCTTCTTAGGCACAATCTCGACGGGCGGCAGGGCATAGGCGTCCCATCCGGTGCCCAAGACCGACACCGCCATCTCAATGCCATCAACCCACTGCTCGATGACCACTGCCTCGTCGAACGAAAGGGCATCCAGAATGGCCTCTCCCAAATCGTCGATGGAGTCGACACGATGGACCCCCATGGCAGAACCTCCGTGGGCTGGCTTCACCGCTACCGGATAACCGCCGATGACGCGCTTCTCAACCAGGTCCAGCGCGGTTGCCGCACCCATGTCCTTGAATGCGTCCCGCGCCACGTAAATGCCCTGAGGCCACGACGCAACCGGCTCCTCGCCGACCGTTTTGCGATACGTCTCCATTTCGGAATGCATGGAATCCTTGTTCCAAGTGCGCTGGCACACCGATGCAGGAGAGCCCACGAAGGGTATTCCGACAAACTCGAGCAGACTCTGAATGGTGCCGTCCTCGCCGTGTTTGCCATGCAGCACGCTGTAGCAGACGTCAGGCCGCTCGCTGCGAAGGGTGGGAACCAGGTCGGAAGTCGTGTCGAGAGGCACGACTTTATGCCCGGCCTCCTCAAGCGCCGCGCACACGTGCCTGCCGCTTGCCAGAGAGAACTCGCGCTCAAACGAAGTCCCGCCCATCAGCACTGCAACCTTCATACCCATGATCTCCTTATTCTGCCTTGATCGCCCCTGCTTCGAGAAACACCCGGTAAAGCTCAAGACGCTCCTCGATGACGACAGCAAGGCGACGGATGGCCTCTTCGATGTTCTCGGGACTCTCATAACAGAACGCGATGCGCATGCTGTTCTTGCCAGCGCTGCCGTCTGGGTAGAAGCCATCGCCGGGCGTGTAGGTCACGCCATGCTCGAGCGCTGCACCCAGCATCGACCCTGTGTCCATGTATGACGGCAGCGTGACCCATACGAAGAACCCACCTTCGGGCCACGTCCACGAAGCCTCTGCGGGAAAGTATTCTTCCAAGGCGGCAAGCATAGCGTCACGGCGCACATGGTACGTGTCGACAAATTTTCTCAGCGTGTTCTGCCAGGGTGTGTCAGTGAAGTAATGCTCCACCACCACTTGGTTGAACGCGCTGCCACAGAGATCCGTGCCCTGCTTCACCAAATTGATTTTTGCCAGCACGCTTTTCGGTGCCGCAATCCATCCCGTCCTCAGACCCGGCGCGAACACCTTCGACACCGTGCCGAGATACACGACCTCGTCCGAAAGCGCCTTGAGAGGCAGCACATGGCCTCCATCATAGCGAAGCCGGCCATAGGGATCATCCTCGACGACCATGAAGCCGTACTCGTCGGCCAGCTCCAACAGGCGCTTGCGGCGGAACGGCACCATGGTCACCCCGCCAGGATTTTGGAAGTTGGGAATGGTGTAAAGAAATTTGAGGCGAGGGTTGCCCTTGCCGATGCCCGCAAGCTCTTCCTCGAGCAGATCCATGCGCATTCCCTCATCGTCGAAAGGAATGCAATGAACGTCGGGCTCGTAGGCGCTAAAAGCCTGCAAGGCGCCGAGGTAGGTTGGACCTTCGGTGAGAATGATGTCACCGGGGTCGATGAACGTCTTGGCTATGAGGTCAAGCGCTTCTTGGGCGCCCGTGGTGATCATGACGTTCTCCGGCTTGGCCCGCACACCGATGTCGCGCATGAGATCGCACAGAACACGCTTCGTCTCCACGCGTCCATCGGTGGAGCCGTATTGGAGGGCGACTGCGCGCTGATCGTCACATGCTGCGCGAACGGCTTTCTGGATAGCCTCCTGCGGAAGCAGAGAAACGTCGGGCATGCCACCCGAAAGCGAGATGATGTCAGGACGGGATGCCGCCGCGAACAGATCACGGACCGCAGATGACCGCATCTTTACGACGCGTTCGGCGACCTTGTCGCCCGTTTGGTCAAATGTTATATGAGCCGATGACATGCCGCTAGAGTACCACCGCCTCATTCAGAAACGCCACGGCATCGCGAAAACACCGCAAGGCGACCATATCGTCGGTGAAATTCACTTCTATGCGAGCTCGGCCAGAAAACGAATCCGCCCACTCCGTCGTGCCCACAAACACCATCTCGCTGTCGAGGGGTTCAGCCTGCGACTGAAGGTCGACCACCAGGTGCTCGAGCATATGCGGCAAGGAGGTGTGTCCCATCACGGCCGCAAATGTGTCGCCCTCGTCGTTCACGCAGGCATGCCGCGGAAGATCGGGGAACGTGGCGCATATGCGTGCGGCAAGGAGGGGATTTGTCAAGCGCGGAGCCCTGGGGTCAACGACCACGTCGCACATGATGCGGTCCGCCCTCACGGTCAACCGCTCTATGCGGAGGGCGGGAAAACTAGGCATCGCTCACGTCAAAGAGGCTCGTCGGCGAACCCGTTGCGCCGGAGGCGGCGGCATCGTCGCCCTCTCCCTCTTGAGCGTCGGCGCCTTCGGAGTCCGTCGGCACCGCATCGGCAGATCCCTCATCGGAGGGAGACGCCGACGGCTCTTCAGACGCCGCGGGAGACGCGTCGCTTTGGGGCGTCGCAGAGCCGTCATGCGATAGGCGGGAAAGCGTCGTCACCGAATCGCCCGAGAGCGTTGTGACAGCGGGTTGCCCCTGGAAAGAGCGCACCAAGTTGTCGAACGACCAGCCAATGTCTTCAAGCAGCGTGGAGACCCACGAATACTCCCCCTGTTCCACCACCGTCAGCTGAGTCCGGTCGGGAGAAAATCGATACCGGCCCTCCCCCGACATGTTGCCAAAGCTGAAAGCGATGGTTTTTGCACCGGTGTCAAGAGTGTAGGGATACGACACGTCGTCAGTGAGCTTGATGTCCTGGGCATCGATCACAATGACCCCAGCCGTGCCAGCGACGCTCCACTCGCCCGTCAGGTCATGAGAGTCGTCAAAACGCAGCCAACGATCCCATGAAAATGCGGCGGCAGCCACCGCGACAAGCAGAACGGCCGCCAGAACGACCACCCGGGGCCATCGGCGTTTGACCGTGGTCGGCCGAGCCGGCTCCTCCTGTCGAACGGGATTTTTCCGACTGGGAGCACGGCGCTCCACAGCCCCCTTGGGGGACCCGCTGCCCGAGGGAGGCTTCGGAGCAGACTCCTTGCCCGCCTGTCGCGAGACAACCGTGTCCTTGGTCCTTTTTTGAGGTTTGCGCTTCGTTGTCACAGCAGCCCTTGCAGCAGAATTCGCCCCGCGTTATTCCGGCTCGATGACTTCAACGCCACCCATATAGGGAACAAGCACGTCCGGCACCTTGACAGATCCGTCAGCCTGCTGGAAATTTTCGAGGATGGCGGCCATGGTCCGTCCCACAGCCAAGCCAGAGCCGTTCAGCGTATGCACATAGCGAGAGCCCTTGAAGCTTTCGGGATCGCGATACTTGATGTTCGCCCGACGTGCCTGGAAGTCCGTGCAGTTAGAGCAGGAGGATATCTCCTTGTAGCCCTGATAGCTTGGCAGCCACACTTCCAAATCGTAGGTCTTGGCCGCAGAGAACCCAATGTCCCCCGTGCACAGGCTGATCACGCGGTAGGGCAAACCGAGGAGTTGGAGAATGTTTTCGGCATCGGCCGTCATGGTCTCAAGCTGTTCAAAGCTCTCTTCTGGCTTTGAATACCTCACCATTTCAACCTTGTCGAACTGATGCAGTCGAATGAGCCCGCGCGTGTCGCGGCCGGCGCTCCCCGCCTCTTCCCTGAAGCAAGGCGTGAAGGCGCAGTATTTGAGGGGAAGCCGGTCGGCGTCCAGCACTTCGCCAGCATGAATGTTCGTAAGCTGGACCTCGGCCGTGGGGATGAGATACAGTCCCTCGCGCGTCTTGAATTGGTCCTCTTCGAATTTCGGCAGCTGGCCCGTGCCGGTGAGCGTTTCGGTGTTGGCCATGAGGGGGCACCACCACTCCTTGTAGCCACGCGCCGTGTGCGTGTCGGCCATGAAGTTGATGAGTGCACGTTCCAAGCGGGCGCCCAGGCCGCCCAGCAGGACAAATCTGCTTGAGGCAAGCTTCACGGCACGCTCGAAGTCGATGATGCCGAGATCGGGGCCAAGGTCCCAATGGGGCTTCATCTCAAAATCGAACTCAGGAGGCGTGCCCCAGCGCCTCACTTCGGGGTTGTCGTCCTCGTCATCACCGATCGGGGTTGACGCATCCGGCATGTTGGGGGTTGCGAGCAGCAGGTCATGAAGGGCCTTGTCGGCAGTTTCTCGCCTCTTGGCAACAGCGGCGATGTCGTCGTTGATGGCACGCACGCGCTCCTTGGCCGCTTCCGCCTCGTCCGCACGGCCCTCCGCCATCATCTTGCCGATCGATTTCGAAGCCGCGTTGCGCTCTGCCTGCAACGCCTCCTCCTCGGTGATGGCTGCCCGGCGAGACCCATCCAGTTCGGAAAAACGCGAGGCGTCCCACGAAGCGTGGCGATTCCCCATCGCCTCGGCAACGGCCTCCTGGTTTTCGCGGACGAAACGGATGTCTAGCATGACGCGCTCCTTCACCTGATCGATACTTGATCCTTACAGTATAGCGCACCCCTGCTGCCGCTTATTGTTCTTCCATACCCCCAGCACGAGACCGATTCCGCCCAACATGCTCGGCGATGGTCGCCAGCACGCGGGCCACATTGATGGGCTTCGAAAGATGGGCATTCATGCCACTTGCAAGCGAGGCATTGATATCCTCTGCAAACGCGTTTGCAGACATGGCGATGATGGGAATTTCTTTGGCATCGGGACGGTCCATGGCGCGGATGGCCCTCGTCGCCTCGTACCCGTTGAGTTCGGGCATCTGCACGTCCATGAGGACGGCGCCGTAGGTTCCGGCTGGCGACTCCTCGAACATGCGGCACGCCTCTCGGCCATCCGACGCCCAATCGACGATCATGCCCGCTCCCGCAAGAAGCTCCTGCGCTATCTCGGCGTTGAGCTCATTGTCTTCCGCCAACAGCACGCGGACTCCGTCGAGGTCGGCCGAAGGCAAGCGCGCCGCCTCGTCAGAGGATGCCTTTGGCTGATCGCCCGACTTCCGCGTTTCGGGCCGACGGGAGTTGGCCCCTCGCCCTTGCTCCGAGGAAACCCCTCCCGTCCAATCCGGATACACGGTGTCGCCCTTCATCTCGAGGATGCGCCGCTCGGGCTCGAACGCAATGCGAAGGTTGAGTGTCACCGTGAAGGTGGTGCCCCGGTCAATGGCCGACCTGACCTGAATGTCTCCGCCCATCATGGTCACGATGTTCTTCACGATGGACATGCCCAGCCCCGTTCCCTGTGCGTTTGCACGGCCCTCCATGTGAAACGGCTCGAACAGCCTGTCCTTGAATTCCTCCGACATGCCTATGCCATCGTCCTCGACAACGATGGTCACGCATCGATATGCGGCAGTCGTCTCATTCCTAACCGTCACCGACAGCTTGATATGCCCTCCCCGCGGCGTGTACTTCACCGAATTCGTCAGCAGGTTGACCAGCATTTGCTGAAGTCGCACGGCATCTCCGACGAACACGTCGTCATCTTCCCGGTTGACGACGACGGCAAAGCTGTGATCTCGCTGTTCGCACTGTGGCCGAATGACGGCCTCGGTCTGGGCGACAAGCGACTCGAGGCTGAATGGCTCACTCGCCAGAACCATTCGCCCGCTCTCGATCTTAGAAATGTCGAGCACGTCGTTGATGAGGCTGAGCAGATGGGTCGATGCCGTGCCGATCTTCTTCAGGCTCTCGCGCATCTTCTCCTCGTCGCCGATGCTGTTGAGGGCAATCTGCAGCATGCCGATGATCACGTTCATGGGCGTGCGTATCTCATGGCTCATACGCGACAGAAAATCAGACTTTGCCTGGTTGGCAGCCTCCGCAGCCGTCATGGCGTCCTTCATTGACAGCTGAAGCTCCTTCTCGACCGTCATGTCTCTCATCACGATGAGAAGCTGTCTCTTTTCCTGGAACACGAGCTCGTTCACGGCATACGAAATCCAGCGTTTTCTTCCCCGCGTCAGATCGACGAGAGAGAACTCTCCCTGTTCGATCCCCTCGACGTCCCCAGCCCGTATGCGATCGAGCAACTGGCGGCCTTCATCCGATATTCCCAGTTCATCGAGGTGGCCGTTACCGGCAAGCAGCTCTTTCATGCTTCTGCCCACAATGTCGGCAGACTTGGCGACGATGGGAGTCACGGCATGATCCGTCGGCGAATAGAGGTTGACCGCCATTTCAAGCGTTTCGGAAAGCGCTTTATAGAGCTGGGAGAACGTTGCGACGTTCTTCTCCCGCACATGCCTGCGATACAGGAAGAACGCAAGAAGCGCGACGCCGATCAAGCAGAGCAGAACGATCAAGAAAACCACCTGGATCGCCGCCATCACGTCCCATGCTCCCGCACGGGCGTCCCTGATGGGAATGACCGCGCAAGCGTACCACTCTCCTTGGTCTATCGGAGCAACGCACAGATAGCTGGTTTTGCCGTCGATCGACCCGATGACGAGTCCCGCGTCGCCCGATTCGACGATGCTCCCAACATCGTCGAGCCCTTTGGTGACAGCGCCCTCCCTCAGAAGAAGCAGCAGCCCGCTTGGGTCAAATGCGTCATCCGGCGGCACGGCCCGCGCAACGTCAAGAAAGGTGTACAGGGTTTGCGTATCGGCCGACAGCGAACCCGTTCCTGCAGGTTGCGTCAGAATGTCGCCCGAAGTGCTCTCGACGATGAAGAACGTGCTTTGATCTCCCAACATGTCAGACTGGGCCGACGAGATGAGCGAGTTCAACGACACCTGCACGTAAAGCGCGCCTGCCGCCTTGCCGCCAATGGAGAGCGGCCGCTGCGCCACGCCCAGCCGGCCAAGACCCTCGTCAGGGCAAAGGGCGTACGAGGAAGTCCGGCTGGATAGGGCCGTTTCCTCCACCGACAGGGAGGACGTGCTGAACGCAGATCCGTCCGCATGCATCCCCGATCCGTCAAGACCGGCAAACGCCGCGTCAGAGAATCCGTAGTTCTGCTCCAGGGATTTGAGGGCATCCATGACGTCTGCCGGGTCCGACGACTGCACTTCAAAGGATTCAATGGCACAACGAACCGCATTCATGCGCTCCGCAACGCCGCTCGCCGCATGGGTCGTCGATGCGACGACCTGCTGCTCCGAATCCTGTTTCAGTTGCCGGTCTATAAAATCGAGCAATCCGATGGTCACGCCGATGACGACAGCTATGACAAAAGCGGAAATCACGACAATAGCCTGCTGTCGCCCCCGATCCGTCCATTTCGCACCTAGCATATATGCTGTCCTTCTTTAACGTAAATAAAGGAATCTCGATACAGAACACCCGGAAATCGCTCGAACATAGTATACTCTATCCGAAATTGCTGGATCGCAGAGGCCAACCCCCTCGCATGGATCAGAGATCAAGAGGCTTGCATGGATTTCGGCGAACTGTACCACTTTCTGTTCGAAACGTTTCCCGGGATAGGCTGCCTGGTCGGTATCGGTCTTGTCGTCAGCCTTATCGTCTGCGTCATCATGGAGCGGCGCACGCGCAAGACGTTTGCCAACCGCGAGCGCACCGAGGACGACTGGTCGTTCTTTGACGACGATGACGAGAGCGAAAGCGCAGATGGCAAAGATGACAAGTAGGCCGTTGTCGACCCCGCCCATCATCGAATCAGTATATCAGCGGACGCTTTAGGCGACCGCTTTCAGTTCATCAACAGTCTCCGCAGACCAGAGACTGACGCGCACCGTCCTCAATCATCAAAAGGAAAGAGTTGCCTCATGAGCGAAACCGCTGCTCACCTCTACCGCCGAGAAGGCGCCTATATCCCCCGCATCGCCGCCGTGCATGACCTGTGCGGCTATGGAAAGTGTTCTCTGGGCGTGGCCATACCCGTGCTCTCCGCAGCCGGCTGCGACGTGTGCCCTGTGCCAACCGGCCTGTTTTCTTCCCACACCGCCTTCCCGGGCTGGTACATGCACGACACCACCGGGATGCTCGGCGACTATCTTGCAGCTTGGCAGGAAATCGGTGTGGACATCGACGCGGTGTATTCGGGCTTCCTTGGCGCGCCCGAGCAGGTAGACCGCATCCGCGACCTCTATGCGATGTATCCCCATGCCCTACGCGTGGTCGACCCCGTCATGGCCGACCACGGCAAGGTGTATCCCACCTACACTCCCGAGTTGTGCTCGGCCATGGCCGAGCTGGCATGCGGAGCCGACATCCTCACGCCAAACCTGACCGAGGCCGCCATCATCCTTGGCGAGCCCATTGGAGAAGACTGGCCGGGTGCCGACATCACCGACGCCGAGGCGCACCGCATGATCGATGCGCTGATCTCCAAAGGCGCGAAGAATGTGGTACTCAAGGGCATCAGGCGTGAAGGAGAGAACCGCATCCGCAATTTCGTGGGAGGCATCGACCGCGAGCCGTTTGAGGTTCACAACGAGTACTTGCCTTACATGCTGCATGGCACCGGCGATCTGTACTGTTCTTGCCTTCTTGCCGCCATCATGGCCGGACGAGACCTTCATGAAGCGGCGGCGTTCGCCGGAAGCTTCGTGCACGACGCGATGATCGTGTCGGCAAAGCAACCAGAATTTCGTGACCGAGGAGTGAGCTTCGAGCCCCTTCTCGGAAAGGTATGCGGGCTGCTTTCCTAGCCGCCCTCTTTTGACCCCACCAAAGGGGTCCGCTTTCGTTTTCGGAAGGGACCGACGCCCTTCCGAAAACGAAAGACCGTCAATCTGCCCGGTAAGGCAGAACAACTCCTTCGCAAAGCCTAGTCTTCTTCGTCATCATCCTCGTACACCCTCACGCAGGGCAGGCGGGCCGCAAGGACGATGCCGACGAGCGCCACGAGCGCAGTGGGAACGATCATCTCAAGAGACGGCATCCACGTCATGCGCCCCGACGCGAGCCAAGCAGCAGCCACAACTCCACCGACCAAGAACACAGCAGCGAAAATCGAGCCAAGGACATCGAAAAGGCGGGCGATGCGCAGGCGGCAGACGCTTTGGACGAACGCCGCAGCAAGCCAGCTGACGGCGATGCACCATGTCTCAGGGCGGACAATGAGCGCCACCATGTTTGCCTGGACATCCACGCCCGCGAAAGCTCCGTACGAAAGCGGGTGCCAACCCATGAGGCTTCCTGATCCAAACCCTGCAAACACAAGCGTCACCAAAAACGAGAACGACGTCGTGGCCAGAGCATCAAGAGGCCGCAAGGCCAACCCAGCCGAAAAGGGAACGAGCGGACTGCCGCCGAAGGTTCCGGCAAGAGGCGCCGCAAGCGCAACGTTCGAAGAAGCGCTTCCGTGCCGGCCGAAAACGGCCCACCATCCAACAAGAAGGGCCAGCAGCACCCATCCAATGACGAAAGCCTCGTTGACGATCAGGGCAGTGCACAGCGCCAGGTAGCCAAGCAGGGCGCCCAAGGATGGCTTGAGGGCACCTGCGAGAGCCACCAGCGCGAGCACTCCCCAGAAAAGGGGATTCGTCAGCCCCGCCGTCGCGGTCATGCTCATGAGCGATGCCGACGCAACCAACGCGCTGCCCGCCATGCCGACAGCATGCGAGGCAATTTGCACATGTCGGGCAGTGAGTCGCGCCAGCAAAGGGACAGGAGGATTTCCGGGAGCGGCCTCCCCCGTGCCAAGGTCCGCTTCGTCAGCCTCGGCATCACCGACGACCACGGCCAACTCCCGATGTCCCCGTTTCGCGTCGCCCAGGAGAGGCTCCAGCTCTTCGGCGAAATCAGCGACATTGTCATAGCGTTCCGCACGATCGGGATCCAGCGCGTAGAAAAGCACGTCATCCACCGACGGATCAAGATCGTCCCAGCACAGCGAAGGCAAGACGAGTTCGGCATCCTCGATAGCCGACTCCGCATGCTCTAAATCGGAAGCCAGGAAAGGATTTTCTCCCGCCAGCATCTCATAGGCAACCGATGCAAGCGCCCACTCGTCACAGCGCGCGTCAAGACTTTCCTGCCGCATCTGCTCGAGCGGCATGTATCCTATCGTCCCTCCGCCCGCCGGACCAAAGCCCCCGACGTCGGCAAGCGTCGCCAATCCAAAATCGGTCACCTTCACCTGGCCCTGACGGTTGATGAGGACGTTGTCGGGCTTTATGTCGAGATGCAGCACCTGATTGGCATGAGCGACCTCCAGAGCGTGGGCAATGGACGAGAAGATGGCGGCGGCCATGTCAAGCGTCAACCGATCCCCAAAGCGCGAAAGCAGCTGCGAAAGCGTGACGCCCTCGACGTACTCCATGATGAGATAGGCGGTAGAACCCTGAACCTCGAAATCATAGACGGCAACGATGTTCGGGTCGGTGAGCATGGCGGCTGTGCGAGCCTCGTCAAGTCCGGGAACGTGCGCCAGAGAACGCGAGGGAAGATCGCCGTCGTCAAACGCGGAAGACTGCGAAACGTCCGAATATGCCACGCGTACCGCGTCGACCTCGTCGAGCGCAATGCACTTGATGGCCACTCGACGCTGGATGCGCGTGTCCCAGGCAACCTGGACGGTGCCAAACCCGCCCGCGCCCGCTTCTTCGATTGGCCGGTATCTGTTCAGTATGAGAGGATGCTGCGCCATTCGCCTTCCCTGCAGTCGTTTCGGTGCGTTCCAGAAAGCGGCGAAGCGCCCAGGGGACGCCATCAGGGATCATGATAGCCTATTTTCTCAAAGAGAGCACGGGCTCGTGAAATTGGGTGCAGGGGGCCAAAAGGGAACGTCCACCCCTGCCCGTTCGGGCAAGAGTGGACGTTCCCCAGCAGTGCGTTCACGCGCCATGGCGTGCCGACGCCGGAAGGAGGGAGGGAGGAAGTCCCGGCGACGGCACGATAGGCACTCTCAGTTGGAAAGGATGTCACCCAGGAGATAGCTCCAGGTCAACGCGCGCCCATTCGAATTGCCTGCCATGTTGATGGGATAATCGACGGCGTAGATGTCACCGGATGCATTGCCGGTGGCATACAGGCCTTCGATCGGCTGCCTCTCGGCATTGAGGACCTGCATGTCGGTGTTGATTTTCAATCCGCCCACGATTGCGAGCAGCGCCACGCCTACCTTTGCGGCGTAGAACGGAGCCTTCTTCACAGGGAAAAGGTACCCCTGCTGCTTGTGAAAATCGAGATCGACTCCAGAATCGACCACCTCGTTGTAGCGAGCGACGGACTCCTCCAGCTTGTCGGCGGGGATGCCGGTCTTCTCGGCCAGCTCCTCAAGCGTGTCGCATTTGAAGACCTTGCCGTCATCGGCCTCGAGGCCCTTGTTGACGAAGTCGATGTAGTCCTGAGCCACAAAGGGGGCTCCCACGTCTCCGCCCATGATGTCCCAGAACATGCCGCCGCCGCCAGAGAATTCAAGCGTCTTGACGTTCTGCGCGCCGAAATCGTCGTCAAAGATGGACCAGGCGATGTCGTCGGTCTGATGCATGACGTTCATGGATTTTCCCTGCACCCACGTGGCTTCGTTCATAAAACGCTCGCCCTCTTGGTTGAGGAACATGAAAGCTCCATGGAACTGCAGCCCCGCCTGGGGATGCAGCATGAGGGGGAAGGGACCGCCCTGCACGGCGCCGCCGGACCACAGGCCCATCTTGATTCCGTCTCCCGTGGAATAGCCAACCGGCGTGTTCTGGCACTCGAGCACGTGATGGATGTTTTCCTCGCAGTAGTAGTCGACCATCTCCGCATCGTCCAAAATGCCGCCCGTGGCGATGACGACACCTTTTTTGGCCTTAAACAGCAGGGTGTCGCCCTCTTTCGACGTGGCGAATGCGCCCGTCACACGGTCGCCCTCTTTCAGCAGCTGAGTCGCCGTGGTCTCAAAGAGGTACGTTGCGGGATTGTCGTGCTTCTCCGCGCTCTTGGAGTCGACATACAGCACGTTGGTCGCCTGGAAGTAGCTGCACTCAGAAGGCCATGCAGGCGTGGCGTCCGTCTTGTGGAACTGATGATAGGAGAACGATTCGGGGATGATGGCCTTGGGAGCATAGGCACGGAACGAATCGGGCTCGACGCCATACTCGGCGGCCTTGTCAATCAGCCAGTCTCCCGCTTCGCCCGACTTGTTGAACCATAGGGACACCAGCGATTCGTTCACACGGCTGCCACAGCTGCGAATCCACAGATGGGAAGCCGTGGGAATGTCAACCATGAGATCCTGGCCGATGGAGTCGCCATAGGACTTGGTGAATTTCGTATTGCACAACCCGATGCCGCCGCCGCGACCCTGAACGGTTGCAAGCTTCTCCGAGACGATGACGGAGAGGCCGTGATCGACGCAGGAAGCAGCCGCGGCACAACCCGCATTACCCGCTCCGAGCACCACGACGTCTGCCTCCTGAACCTCCGTCGCATCACTTTCCGACAGGGCTTCGGGAGCAGTCAGAAACGAGGGGTTCTGTATGCGTCCATAGCCCGTAGACGTGGGGCCCTTGCCTCCGCCAAAACCGATTGCCTCCGGCTGTCCCTCGGTCGAGGCAGCTTGGGCTCCCTCCGAAGCCTTGCCTGCGGGAGCACATCCCGCCAAACCTCCCGCTGTGGCAGCAAAGGCCGCCGTTGCCCCGAGACCCAGAAACGAACGCCTGGAAAGGCTGTTCTTGTCTTTCATCCATTCCTCCTTGTGGTAGTTGTGCGGCTCGCATCTTCCCGAGGCCGCATGAGGAACAGACTAGCGATGCAAACGCCGAAGCACAGCATAGGAAACCTTCCATTTTCCCCAAAAGAGCAAAATGAGAGGTTTCCTGCCATACGTTCGTGCCGTGCTTCCACCGGTCATGTGGTATGTTGAATCGCGCCGTAAGGAGGGTTGCATGGGGAAAAACAAAATAAGTCAGTCCGACAAGGAGCAGGCTCCTTTTTCTTTTCGTCTGCTGGGATTGGGCTTTTGGCAGGCATGGTGGATGATCGTGCTCTGCACGCCCAAGGTCCTTCCCTCGGCGACATTCCTCGCCGGCGTGCGGCCCAGCGCATGGGCCCTGTTCCTCACCTCGGCCGGCTTCGTCATCATCGCCCTGATGGCACGAACCGTGGATTCGTTCATTGGGCACCGCCGCATGTTTCTTATAGCCGGAGCGATGTGCACGGGGGGCACGGTCCTCTGCCTCATGCTCAAGAACGTCGTCGACCCTTCGGCTGCACCCGCCCTGTATGTGATAGCGATGGGCATTGCCTCATGCGGAAACGCGTGCGTGCTGATCATGTGGGGAGAGCTCTGGGCCACCCTGGCCACCGACCGCGTCAACCAATACCTCTTCTCCTCCTACGCCTTTGCCTTCGTGCTGTTCTTTGGCGTGCAGGCATTGCCAGACAGCCTGGCTTTTCTGATCATATGCATCCTCCCCCTTGTCTCATGCGCAATCCTCTACTCTTCCCAAAACGAGACCCGACGAGCTCCCTCATCCGTGGAATTCGTGGTTGACAAGGCCTTGGTGGCAAAGGCCGGCATTGCGATCGTGATTGCCGGCCTGGCATACGGAATGTCCCAATCGTTCTATGCGAACATAGCAATGCCTCAGATAGCGGAGGGACGCCCCGACCTGCTTGTTGCCGGCATCGGCGTGGCGGCGCTCACGCTGTACGTCGTGATTGGGCGCCCTGTGGGGGACGCCATCGTCATGTACCGTCCCATCGCGCCCGCGCTTTCCATCGGCCTCATCCTGCTGGCCGTCCTCCCCCTTGCATATGGCTACCTGGGCAACGGGCTCATCGTCCTGGGCGGGTATTGCCTCGACATGATCATCATGCTCATTTCGACCGACATCGCCTTTCGTGCCAAGCGATCGGTGGCCCTGTTCTTCTCCTGCGCCATCCTGGTCTTGCGTCTGGCAACCGTCGTCGGCCTCGCGTCGGTGGACATCGCGGTGGAGCTGGGAGCGGTCGGCTCCCACAGCCAGGTTCTGCTCCTCATAGCCGGGGCAATCGCCATCATCATTGTGGGGATGCTCCTGTTCACGCTTGGCGACCTGCAGCGTTTTTACCAGCCGCAACCGGCGGTTCGGTCATCGACGGACATGAACGAATGCTGCGAGGCGCTTGCCGGCCGCTGCGGCCTCACCGCCCGGGAAACCGAAGTGCTGACCCTGTTGGCCAGCGGAAGAAACGTCCCCTACATATGCAAGCATCTCTGCATTGCAGAAAGCACAGCACGCCACCACGTGGGCAGCATCTATCGAAAGCTGGGAGTATGCGATCGACAGGGAATGCTCGACGTGATTCTTCAGGAATGAAGGGCAATGAGCGGTGCGGAAACTGACCGAAGGCCCGAAAATCGCAGGGGCACTCCGAATCGAGACCCATCCCAAGGCCAAGGATGGATTGATTTTTCACCCGGAGTGGAACCCTGATCTTGCAATGAATCACCAACTGGGGTATTATTCATTCTCGCTTCTCTACGAAGCCATGCGATGCGGGTGTGGCGGAATTGGCAGACGCGTACGGTTCAGGTCCGTATGGGGGCAACCCCATGAAGGTTCAAGTCCTTTCACCCGCACCAGTAGAGTATTACGAGGTCACAGGTAAATTATCAGCCTGTGGCTTTCTTGTTTTGTAAGCAAGATGTGCCAATCGTGGGGTTATAGGCAAGAATGTGTGTCTACGGGCCTAATCGTAGTCAATGCGATACGGACCGCTGGCATGCAGGTCCGACCATCCGACTGCCGAGCCCCACATCGAACATGCCTTCTCACTCTCCTTC
>JAEZDJ010000105.1 GCA_023429565.1 Actinomycetes bacterium | reverse complement strand
GGGCGCAAGCGCCGCTGCGGCTGGTTTGATGCGGTCATCGCACGCTATGCCGCCGAGGTCAACGGGCTCACTGATGTCGCGTTGACGAAGCTCGACGTGCTGTCTGCGTTTGACACCATCAAGGTGTGCACGGCGTATGAGTGCGAGGGCAAGGTGTATGACTACTTCCCCATGCAGCAGAGCATCATGTTCCATGCAAAGCCCGTTTATGAGGAGCTTCCTGGGTGGAAGGGCATCGACATCACGGAGTGCCGCCATTTCGAGGAATTGCCGGAGAATGCGCAGCGCTATGTCGAGTATCTCGAGCACGCTGCGGGCGTCCCGATCAGCATTATAGCCGTTGGCCCCGACCGCGATCAGACCATCTTCCGCGGTTGGAGCAAGTAACCCCTGCACGAAAGGCGGCGCGTTTCGTATGAGACGCGCCGTGGACGAAAGGACGCATTGTGAACATCTTGGTCTTGGGAAGCGGCGGTCGCGAGCATGCCATCGTGTGGTCGTTGGCACAGTCGCCCCAGTGCGACGCCCTTTTCGTGGCTCCGGGCAACGGCGGCACCGCAACCCTCGCTGAAAACATCGCCGGACTGGATGTCGAGGACGGGTCGGCCGTGCTTCGCTTCGCCCGCGAGCACGATGTTGACCTGGTTGTCATCGGCCCCGAAGCCCCCTTGGTCTCCGGTGTTGCCGACGAGCTCCGCGCAGCTGGAATCGCGACGTTCGGCCCTGATGCACAGGGTGCGCAGCTCGAGGGAAGCAAGACCTACAGCAAACGGTTCATGGACGCCAACGGCATTCCGACCGCCCGGTACGACAGCTTCACCACGCTGGAGCCGGCTTTGGCCTATGTGGATGAAATCGGCGCGCCCATCGTTGTGAAGGCGGACGGTTTGGCGGCGGGCAAGGGAGTCATTGTCGCCGATGACGTAGAGGTGGCGAAGGATGCCGTGCGCAGCTGCTTCGACGGGGCGTTCGGGGATGCTGGCTCGACGGTTCTCATCGAGGAATATCTCACGGGACCCGAGTGTTCCCTGCTTGCGTTCGTCACGGGAGGCAAGGCCTTCTGCATGACGACGGCTCAAGACCATAAGCGGGCCTTCGACGGAGATCGCGGGCCCAACACGGGAGGGATGGGTGTATATTCACCCGTGCCGATCGTGTCTTCGGAAGAGCTGGCCGCCATGCGTCGCATCATGGAAGAGTCTGCGGCCGCCACGGCCCGTGCTCCCTTCGATGCCGATTACCGCGGCGTGCTGTACGGAGGATTCATGCTGACCCCTGAGGGTCCTAAAGTCCTTGAGTTCAATGCGCGGTTCGGGGATCCTGAGACGCAGGTTGTGTTGCCGCGTTTGAAAACCGACCTGGTGGACGTCATGCTGGCTGTGGCCCAGGGCCGTTGGCAGGACATCGACTTGCGCTGGTCTGAGCAATGGGCGGTATGCGTGGTCTTGGCGAGCGAGGGATATCCCGGACCCTATGAAAAGGGCAAGGTCATCCTTGGCATCGAAGAGGCGGAGGACATCGACGGCGTGACGGTGTTTCATGCCGGCACCGCGAGGAATTCAGACGGAGAGCTTGTCACGGCGGGCGGTCGGGTTCTCAATGTCGTCGCGCTCGGCGACTCGTTCGACGAAGCCCGCGAGAAGGCGTACGAAGCCTGTGACCTCATCAACTTCGAGGGCAAGCAGTTTCGTACCGACATCGGCAAAAGGGCAGCTGCCGGCCGAGGCGCCTGGGATTAGACGAGTTGGCGGCAGACGAGCCGCCGGATATGATATTAGAGGAACCGAGGCCTATGTTATCAGAACGCATGCTCACCTCCGTTGTGCGCCAATGCACCAAAAACTATCTCAAGCTTGGGTCGACGGCTGAGACGCATGTCCCTGCGCCGGTGCCGGGCCAGAAGTATATGCTGTACATGCATGTGCCGTTTTGCGAGCGCCTGTGCCCGTATTGTTCTTTCAATCGGTTTCCCTTTGCGGAAGGCCGCGCCAAACCTTATTTCGAGAACCTTCGCAAAGAAATGCTCATGCTCAAGGACCTCGGCTATGATTTCGAGAGCCTTTACGTGGGCGGAGGCACGCCCACCATCATGATCGACGAACTGTGCGAGACGATCGATCTGGCCCGGGACACGTTTTCCCTCGACGAGGTCTCAAGCGAGACGAATCCCAACCATCTGATTCCGAGCTATCTCGACAAGCTGCAGGGGCGCGTCCAGCGTCTGAGCGTTGGCGTTCAAAGCTTCGACGACGGGTTGCTCAAGCAGATGGATCGGTTGGACAAATATGGCAGCGGCGAGGAGATGCTTGAGCGCATCAAGGAAGCGAGTCCTTATTTCACCTCGCTGAACGTTGACATGATATTTAATTTCCCCGCACAGACGGAGGATATCCTCATATCTGACGTCGAACGGGTGGTGGAAAGCAACACCAGCCAGACCACCTTCTATCCGCTGATGGCCTCTCCCTCGGTCGCGCGGTCTCTCGCCCGCACGGTGGGTAAGGTCGATTACGCTCGAGAACAGCGGTTTTACAAAATAATCAGCGACCTTTTGGCGGGTGGCGACACTCCCTTGTTCCAATTTGGAAGCGCATGGACGTTCAATCGATGCGGGAGCGACGCCGCGGCTGAGGACGCCATGATCGATGAGTATGTCGTTGACTACGAGGAGTATCCAGCCATTGGCAGCGGCGGCATCACGTACTTGGGAGGAAGCCTGTACGTGAACACGTTCTCGGTCAACGACTACAACACGGCCATCGAGTCGGGACGCATGTCGTTGATGGGCAAGACCTCCTTCTCAAAGCACGATCGGATGAGGTATCGCTTCATGATGCAGTTGTTCGGCCTGCGGTTGGACAAGCAGGCTTTTCAGCGGGACTTCGGCTGCACGGTGGAGGCTGGCCTGCCGGTGGAGATGACGTTCATGAGGATGGCCGGTGCCTTTGAGCGCGACACGCTCGAGGAGCTGACGCTCACCCCAAAGGGTCGTTACCTCATGGTGGTCATGATGAGGCAATTCTTCATCGGCGTGAACAATCTCCGCGATCAGGCTCGCGCGACTCTTGTCGGCGAGGAACGGGAACTCATTTTCGGCTGCTAGTCCGAGGCTCTTGGGATTGGCTGGGCTTTGCGGGAGACCGCGGGTTGACGTGTCTGGCAACCGTGCCAAGCGGGCAGCGACAGGCGGCAAAGCAACGCTCTCGTACCTGCATGTAAGGCTATTGAAGCTTGCGAACCCGCAGTGGGTACGGGATACTGGCAAACAGGAGTTATCCTGCGAAAGGTGCAGGAAGATGCCGTGCGAGGAGAACCAGAGGCGTGCCGAGGCCGCAAAGAAAGCATATCGAGGGATTCACCCTTTCTGAGCTGCTGCTTGCCGTGGCTCTTGTCGTTGTGCTCGCGGCCATAGCCTTCCCCTCCCTCATGGCCGCGCAGAGCTCATTGCGCATGACCGAGCTCGACAATGCGGCTTCGCGCATTGCCAGTGCTGCACAGCTGCAGATGACCGCAAAGAAGAATGCGGGTACCTGGCATGCGCTGATGACCGAGGAGGGCGGGCCGGTGGCGCAGGGCCAGGCGGCCAAAGGCGCTCCCGTGGAGGGCGACATCTATTACCTGACTGCCGATCAGGCGCGTGACGAAGGCATCCTTCCCTCGCTTTCCCTTGACGAGGGAGTGAGAGAGGGAAATTTCGTCATCGAATTCAATGCGTCGACTGCCACGGTCGTCAGCGTTTTCTACACCGACGGCAAGGCGGGCTTCTTTGACAGCGCCCATCCGGAAACGGATGCCGCCCAGGTTTATTACGATGGCGGCGGGTCACGCGATCGGACTTCTCGCATGGAAGCCCGTCCCATGATCGGATATTATGAGGGCACGCCAGCTGGGGCCACGTCTGAGGTGGCTCTGGCGAATCCCGTCATATGGGTTGATGACCAAGGAAAGCTCTGTATCCAAAACCCCAATCTGACCGAACACGGAAAAGCCTCTGACACCGATTGGTTCACCTCGGTGTCCGTCACTATCGCCAAGCGGGACGGCACGGCCGCGTTCGTCATTGGGGGATTGGACGAATCTGCGCAAACCTTCACCGTGTCCTTGCCTGATGGAGCCGCCCAACGCGCCTACACGAACACGGGCACCGATCGCGTCTTCGCTCTGGAGCCTCGGACGGAGGCGTCCTCGGATGACGATGTGTTCAAGATTGACTTGAACGACATCGCCCGAATTGTCGGTGCCGACGCGGGTGCCGGAGGATTGGTGGCGGTCGTTGACGGCTTCACTCAGGGCGACAGTCTCCGCGTGGATGCGAAAGTGGAAATGACAGGCCCGTCTGTGCCGTCGACGGCGACGGCTTTTATTGAGTGGCCGGCGCGTATTGCCTCGTTGGCGGTGTATGTGACCGATCCCGCTCCGGAAGCGGATGAGTCCGGCCGGGTTGAAACCGGGCATATCGAAGGAACGTATACCGCCCCGACAACGGATCTGCAAAGCGAGCAGGGTACGCCGCCGGTGACCGACATCGCCTGGCACGACAATGAGGTGTTTGCCAGTGTCAACACCAACGAGGCCCTCGCGGCGGAGAACGGCGAGGCATCGCGTCAGGCATATGCGGGCGGCTGGGTCAGCCTCTCGGATGCGGCAAGCCAGCGCGCGCGTGTGCAGGCCACCGTCGGCTCGTATGCTACGGCGGGAGCGACCCATCGCTACCAGATAACGGAGGTGTGGGTCAACGACGCGCGGATTGGCTATCTGAAGCAGAACGTGTGGGTCTGGGAAAGCGGCGACACCGCTGTGGCGTTTCGACAGTGCCTCGTCGGGTTGACGGCCGACACGATCGACGCCAGCACAGCCTCGTTGACCATCGATGCCCGACTGTTGGCAGCCTCTGGCATCCCCCAGAATGAGGATGGCGGCTATGGCGTGTACGTGCGGACCGCTCCCCGCAGTGACGAGGTGCAGACGTTTTTTACCACCAACCGTTCGACGGTGGAAGGATATCTGTCCGGCGTGTCGGGTGCGGACAGCAGGGGTCTGGGTGGCAGCAGCATCGCGATACGGGATCTGTTCGAGAACGAGTTCGGGGCTCCCTCGACGGTGGCCAGCTGGCATGCGACCACGCAGGCTGGCACGACGCCGTCGACTGCAACCACCGCGGGAGCGTTCCCGCCACAAGGCGATCTGAGAGTGTACTACTCATCGACTCCCGCCATTGCTTGGCTGCCGAGTGATGAGGCCTATTCAGGGGCATCTCCCTATACCGCCCTTCCCAATGCGGTTCTTTGGCTGTTCAATGGTGGGGGTTCCCGGTCTGCTCAACCTGCCGCCTTTGTTCGAGATGCCCGCACGAGTTCGCAGGATAACTATTCGCTCGAGGCGTCCACGTCCAGCACGTTTCAGATGCCGACCAATCGCGACGAGCTCTTCTTCCGGGTGATTGAGTACTGCGACTCGAATGGGACTCGGCTTCCGGGGTACGATTTGCAGTATGTGCCGTATACCGTGCAGTCTGATGCCGCGTATGCGACCGTGAGGAGCGGCCCGACGGGTTCTGGCAACGGGACGTTCGTCGGATGGACGTATGAGGCAAACAGCAGCGTCGCGGTTTCTGCGGGTTCGGTGATTGGGTCATACGATGCCAGCCTTGCTTTTGGCTACGTGCAGCTGAGGGCCCGTTACCAATCGGCGGACTCGGTTGGGCTCATGTACCTGGAGTTTGACGCTTCGGGTAATGTGACGGGCTATTATGGCTCGCTCGGCGGCGAAAGTCCCGGAGGCGTGCTGCCGGGAGACAATGCCATAGCCTCGTGGGGCTATTATGTCATGGTGCCAGCGGGAGCTCAGGCTCCCTGGTATCAGCAAGGCGGCGACAAGAACAGCCAATATAACTGGGCATCCTGTTCCCTTGCCAGGCGATCAGTGACGCTGATGGGGTCGTCTTACGACCTCTATGTCGCTCCTGCGACGTGGGCAGGAAGTTCTTGGAACATCCCCTTCAAGGCGGGGTCCAGCCCGGTGAACGCTTGGAATGTCGACATAAATGCAACGCCAACCTATGAATATTCCTACAGCTTTGACTTTGCCGCTGCCGTCGCTGCCGGCAGTTCGGGCGGCAGCGTGGCGGCTGGCTGGGGATCTTCGTCCAGCCCGTGGATTGTCAGGCACTCTCAGCAGTTCTTGGGGTGCATGAGCACTGCAAAACAACAACAGTATGCGGCTGCCTCGCATGTCCAAACGCATGGCCTTGACATGAGCACCAACACGGTTGCATGGGGCGGCGTTTCGTTTTCGGGCAGCTACGAGGGAAATAACTATGCAATCAGCGGTTTTGCCCTTCAGCCCGATCGGCAGAATGCCGGCATCGCTGGATTTTTCAGAACCACGAGCGGTGCAACGCTGCACGCTATTCGGTTGGTCGACGTACGGCAAGTCCAATCGTCTTCGGAATGGACGGTCTCCATTTCCGGTGGCCCCGGCGCGCGAGTCGGGTTGCTCGTGGGTCAGGCGCAGGACACGACGATAGAAGGATGCACCGTCTCGGGCAGGCGTTCGTCGACGCCCGGTGTGCGCCTCTCGCTGTTCCTTTCCACCCAGACGTATGGGACAAACCATGTCGGCGCCTTGGTGGGATATGCGTCATCCGCAAGCGGAACCATGGTTGTGAGGGACTGCATGGTGGACAACGTGTCCCTCGCTCTTGTCAACTCGCTTCCGCAATACTCGTCAACGGAAATCAATGTCGGTGGCTTGGTCGGTTGTTCCGAGCGGGCAGTCATCGACGAGCGGGGTCTCGGCTCCGGTCAGGCCGCGGTGTCCGGCGTGTATCTGGAGCTGTCGGCGCAGCCTTCGACCACCGCGTCTCTCAACATGGGGGGCTTGGTGGGCAGGCTTGACATGGGTTCAGCCGGCGCGGTTGCCTTTGTGCCGAAACTTCCCGCCGCGGCGATAACGGGGGTGGACCTCGTCTCGAACGTGGCAGGCGCTCCTTCCTCCTTGTATGTGGGCGCCATCATCGGGAAAACGGCGTATGCCGTTCCTTCGGGAGAGCTGTCTCCTTCCATGTTCAATGCGGTCCGGCACAACGGGACGGTCACAAGCGTCATGATAGGGAATGGATAGCAATGCGGAAGCCAGATGACATCAGGGAAACGCGTTCCTCTTTCGTCCATGACACCTCCGGGGCTTCCATCGTCATCGCCCTGGTGTTCTTTCTCATCTGCGCCATCATAGGTTCGGTTGTGGTCACGGCTGCATCGGTCAACGCCAAGGCCGTCCAGACCCAGCGCGAGATGCAGCAGGCCGAGTTTGCCGTGGGGTCGGCCGCGCAAACGGTGGGAGGTGACCTGGCCTCTGCCCAGGTCGACGTCGTTCCTGGAGAAGGATCGTCTTCGTCGGTTGATGCCGGGACACTGGTGGGACAGGAATTCGCGACCGCCTTCTGGGGGCGGTATGGAAACGAGATCCTCAAGGCTCGCTTGGAGCAGAGGTCTTTTTCCACGGACGACATGACGGTGAGCCAAGATTCCAGCGAGCCCGTGTATGGCCGTTTGACCGTCGATCGCGACCTTAACGTCACGGTTGCCCTTTCCTTGGATCAAGGGTTTTCCTCGCGGTCACCCTACAACATGACCGTGACTGTCCAGTGCGTTCCCACCTACGACAGCGCTGGGCGTCTTCTGGCGTTTTCGTACGAGCAAGCGGTGGTGCAGGGGGCGGGTGATGCCTCATGAGGAGGGTGCTGGATCGCCTGAGGGCGGCAGGGAGGCGTTTCGGGCATGACGAATCGGGAGACTCGCTGGTCGAGGCCCTGGCGGCGCTGCTGATAGCGGCCCTGGCAGCAGCGCTCCTTGCCACCATGGTGATGGCGTCGACGCAGGTTGCCTCCTCGACGGCGGAAGCCTTTGCCGACGACTACGACGCCTTGGCTTCATTGGAGTTGGTTCCCGGCTCTCATCAGGCAGACGTTCGCATGGATGCTGGGGGAATGTCCCTGGACACATCCATCGACGTGCTGGTCTACGCCTCGGATGACGAAACCTTTTCTCGCTATGAGGGCGCCGTCCCGCCGGGGGGAGTGTCCCCGTGATGGCCGGCCATTTCTCCTCAGAGCAGCGGAACTGCGCGGCGAAGGCATTCGTGGGCATAAGGGCGCGTCTGTGCGACACCCGCGGATTCATTCTTGCCGAGCAGCTGGTCAGCATCGTGTTCATCGGCTTGCTCTGCGTCGCGGTTGCCGCTGGGCTGACGGCTGCTCTTTCGGCCTATCAGGCCATCACGAAGCAGACCGATGCCCAACAGCTGCTTGCCCGCGCCGTCGATGAAGTAAATGGTGAGCTTGCGTACGCGCGGTCGAACGATGGGAATTGGTTCGTCAGCTCGACGACGAACACGGTGGTGCGGATGGAGAGCACCGACGACGGAGGAATCGTTCTGCAAGGGAGGGAACCCTCTTCGAATCCGGAAATGCTGGTCGGCGCTGCGAAGGGGCTCTTACCGGCATTTGAGTCGGGTCCGACCTACGATTCTGACACAAACGCGTGGTCGTATACGCTTGTCGTCAGGGATTCGGGTATGGTGGATGTCTTCCGACAGGAGATGACGGTGGCGCAGATGAACCCCGCGGGCTCGTCGGGCTGACGGAGAGAAGACGAACGGCGGTCCACGCGACCGGTTAATCGATGCGACGAGATGATAGGGAAACAGGGACAGGATATGGCATACAGACGTTTGGGAGATGTGCTTGTCGATGCCGGTCTGGTGACCGAGGATCAGCTTGACCACGCCCTGGCCCAGCAAAAGGAGACGAAGCGGCGGTTGGGCGACGAGCTTATCGCCGAAGGCGTCATCACGGAGTCAGGATTGATAGAGGCTCTTCAGATGCAGCTTGGCATCGACTTCGTCGACCTGTCTCAGAGGGCCATCGATCCTGAACTGAGCAGGGTCGTCCCCAAGAATATCGCCAAGACCTACGGGGTCGTTCCCGTCAAGGCAAGCCCTGAGGAAGTCTATCTCGCCATGGGCGATCCGTTGAATTTCGTTGCCATCGAAGCGGTCAAAAACGCCGCACGCAAGCGCGTCGTTCCGATGGTCGCTTCTCGGGACAGCATTGCGCGCGCCATTGTGACGCTGTACGGCAACGAGGGCGCGGCTCGCGCGATTGAGGAGATGAAGCGTGACGTCCGCCATGCCGACGATCAGTTTTCCTCGTTTTCCGCCTCCACCCTGGGCGACGACACGGATGCGCAGTCCGCGCCGACGGTGCGTCTGGTCAACAGCATCATAGAGCGGGCGGCGACCGAGCGTGCCAGCGACATCCACCTGGAGCCGCGGGAAGCCGACATGCACGTCCGCATGCGCATAGACGGCATTCTGCGGACCATTCTGACGGTCCCCAGCGAGCTTCGGGCCTCGGTCATCTCCCGGTTGAAGATCATGGGCAACATGAACACCTCGGAGCGACGGATTCCCCAGGATGGCCGCGCCGCCGTGCGCATCAAGAAGCAAGACATCGACCTGCGCATCAGCACGCTGCCCACCATTCACGGCGAATCGGTGGTCATCCGCTTGCTGGACAAGGACGAAGCGTTGTTCGATCCGCAGGGCATCGGTCTGACTGGCGCAAACCTGGACTCCTATGATCGGCTGATCCATGCAAACAACGGCGTCGTGCTGATTGTGGGGCCCACGGGGTCAGGCAAGAGTTCCACCATGTACACCATGATCAACGCGCTCAACACCGATTCCGTCAACCTGGTGACTCTGGAAGACCCTGTGGAGTACAACATCGACGGGGTGAACCAGGTGCAGATCAACGAGAAGGTTGGCATGACGTTTGCGAGCGGCCTGCGTTCCATCCTCCGCCAGGACCCCGACATTGTCGCCGTCGGAGAGATTCGTGATGGGGAGACGGCCGAGATTGCCATGCGCGCCGCAATCACGGGACATCTTGTCCTTTCGACCGTGCACACCTTCGATGCCGTTTCGACCATCGACCGCCTCATTGACATTGGAGTGGAACCTTATCTTATCGCCAGCGGCGTGCGTGGCGTCATCTCGCAGCGGCTGGTGCGGCTGGTGTGTCCCCATTGCCGCGAAGCCTACGTCCCCGATCCTGAGGAATTCGATGCGTTGGGAATCCCGCACGATCCTTCGGTGAAGTTTTACCGAGGGACGGGCTGCCCGATGTGTTTCGGCACGGGCTATCGCGGCCGCACGGGCGTTTTCGAGATACTCGTGCTCAACCGTGAATTGCGTTCCTTGATAACGGCGGGAGCGACCAGGGACGAACTTCAACGAGCCATCGAGGAGTCGGGTTCCTTCCGCTCGCTTGCGGACAACTGCCGCGATTTGGTGCTCGCGGGAACGACCACGGTGGAAGAAGCCCGCAAGACCATCACGGCGTTGGAATGATGAGGGCTGCGAACGGCTGCGCGCTCGGATGGGTTGGCGGGAACTGTTGCGGATGGGAAGGGAATCTGGCATGAACGTGGAGCTGCTAATAGCGCAGGCCCATGAGGCGGGGGCTTCGGACGTGCACCTGGTGTGCGGGCTGCCGGTGAAGTTTCGCGCGAACGGCCAGCTTGCCGATGCGCCGCTGCCGGAAAATCCTCCGCTCACGCACGAGGATTGCGAGCGGATTGCCCGTGATCTGGCCAAAGACGAATATGAGCGAATCCAGCGCATCGGGGAGCTTGACCGTGCGGCCACCATAGCCGGGGTGCGCGTCCGCATGAGCTTGTTCCGTGCGCAAGGCCACGTGAGCATGGCCCTGCGTCTGCTTTCCGACACTATTCCGGCGCTCGAGACACTGGGCGTTCCTCCTGCGGTGCTGGACTTTCCCCAGATACAGCGCGGCATCGTGGTGGTGACGGGCGAGACCGGTAGCGGCAAGTCGACCACCTTGGCGGCGCTCATCGACTCCATCAATCGCACCCGGGCTGAAAACATCATCACGATGGAAGACCCCATCGAATACATCTACACACCTGATCGATCCGTCATTTCCCAACGCCAGATAGGGCAGGACACGGAAAGCTACCAGGATGCCCTGCGGGCTGTTCTGCGTGAAGACCCTGACATCATCCTCATTGGGGAGATGCGCGACCTGGAGACGATCCAGGCCGCTCTGACCGCCGCCGAGACCGGCCACTTCGTGCTGGCAACGCTCCACACCAAGTCTGCTGCCGACTCCATCGACCGCATGGTCGACGTGTTTCCCGAAGGGCTGCAGCGTCAGGCGCGCATGCAGCTCTCGACCTGCCTGATGGCCGTGTTGTCGCAGCAGCTCCTGCCTCGCCGAGGCGGGGGTGGCCGTGCGCTCGCATGCGAGCTCATGATGGTCACGCCGGCCATCCGCAATCTCATACGAGAGGGGAAGACTCCGCAAATAGCCAGTTCGTTGGCGACTTCGGCGGCTGCGGGCAGCATGACCATGGACAATGCCCTCATAGCGCTGTGTCGCGCCCGCGAGATCGATGCCCCGACGGCAGTGGGTGCGGCCAATGATGTCGACTACGTGCAGAGGAACGTGCGCTGATGCCCACTTTTACCTACGTCGGCCTGTCTGAATCCGATCTGCCCGTGCAGGGCGTGGTGGAGGCGTACGACGAGATTGAGGCCATGGAAAAAGCGCGGGAGATATGCCGCGTCGTCTATGACGTCAAGGAAGTGAAGAGCCGACGCGGGCTGTTGTCCCTCGAAATCACCAAGCCCAAGGCAAAGCAAAAGAACCTTTCCATCATGTGTGCGCAGTTTGCCACCATCATCCAGGCGGGCCTTCCCATCGCCCGCGCCGTGGCGTTGGTTGCGGACCAGACTGCTGACAAATACCTGAAGCGTGTGCTGAAGGAAGTCTCTTCCGACGTGGCCGCTGGCCATGGCTTGGCGGACAGCTTCGAAAGCAAAGGGCCCGAACTGCCGCGCGTGTTCGTGGAGACGGTGCGTGCGGGCGAGGAAAGCGGACGTCTGCCGGAGAGCTTCACCCGCCTGCACACCTACTATGACCGGCGTTCGAAGATAGCGGGCAAGGTGGCCAGCGCCCTTACCTATCCCATATTCGTTCTTATCATAGCGGTGGTGGTTGTTGCCGTGATGATGGTCATGGTCATCCCCGCGATAGCGGGCATGGTGTCGTCTTTGGGCAGCGACATGCCCGCCATCACCCAATTCCTGATCAACGCTTCCGATTGGGTTTCCCACAACATCGTGCTCATTCTGGTGGTTCTCGTGTTGGTGGTCATCGCGGTTCGTCTGTATGCCCGCACCGAGGCCGGCAAGACGCTGTTGGCAAAGCTGAAATTGAAGATTCCTCTGCTTGGATCTATCGGCGTGTATTCCGGCGCATCACAGTTTGCCAACACCATGGGCACCCTGATAGCGTCGGGCCTTCCGATGACGCACGCGGTGTCCGTGACGGCGCGCGTCATGGACAACTATGTGCTGTCGCGCGAAGTCGGTCGGATGCAAGCGGGGCTTGAGGAGGGACGCACGCTGGGAGAATGCATGGAGACCTGCGTATACTTCCCTGAAACCCTGGTGGAGATGACCACAGTGGGCGAGCAGACGGGCGCCTTGGAAGAGACGCTTGCGACCATGGGAGAGTTCTATGACAGCGAGACGCAGCGTGTGACGGACCGGGCGCTTTCGCTCATGGAACCCTTATTGCTCGTGCTCATGGCGTTATTTGCCGGATTTATCGTCATTGCGCTATATTTGCCATTGTTTACCATGTATGCTTCCATGTAATGTTCGAAGTGCAAACTTACGTATAAGCATAAGGTCGATTGCGCGGTATAAAGATAGCAAGCATCAAGCATCGAGCATACTGGTCAAATATGAGAGAGAGGACAGGATATGAAGGAAATGATCAAGCGGGTGCGGGATGAGAAAGGTGGCTTCACGCTTGCCGAGTTGCTGATCGTCGTTGCGATCATCCTCGTGCTGGTTGCGATTGCCATCCCGGTGTTCACGGGTGCGCTGACTCAGGCGGATGCAGCTGTTAAGGCTGCTAATGAGCGGTCGGTTAAGGCTGAGGCAACCACCGTGTATCTTTTGGAGGGGGCAAGTGCCGTGCCAACGACGTATTATGCCGACGATCAAGGGAATATTTCAAGTAGCAGTAGTGCTCTTACGGTTAAATATACGTATAACGTGGTCGTCGATTCCTCGGATCCAGACAATGTTCAGATCACGGTTACTCAACAGTAAGAGTAACTGACTGTTGTCCCTGCCCTTGGACATCTTCACACCGGCACAGGCGGCGATCCTCTTGGGGATCGCCGCTCTGCTCGGTGCTTGCTTGGGAAGCTTCATCAACTGCCTGGCCTGGCGTCTCGTGGAAGGCGAAAGCGTCCTCAAGGGTCGGAGCCACTGCACATCGTGCGGCCACGTTTTGGGTCCGTTCGACTTGGTGCCGGTGGTATCATGGCTTGCCTTGCGGGGGCGGTGTCGCCATTGCGGGCATCGTGTGGGCGTGCGCTACCTTGTCGTCGAGGTTCTCATGGCCGCGGCGTTCGTGGCGTTGGTGGTGGTGCAGGGCATCGGCGTTGCCACGTTGGCGTACATGGTGCTTGCCTGCCTGCTCATGGGGGCTTCCCTTGTCGATCTGGATACATTCACCATCCCTAACGGGTTCGTCGTTGTGGGCGTGGTACTCTGGGCGGCGAGCATCTGGTTCATGAGGGTTCCTCCTGTCGGGACGTTTGGCGTGGGCACCCTGTTCGCGCCTCTGCTCGGCCACGGATGGCTGTCCGTCGCGCTCGATGGCATCGTCGGTGCCGTGGCGGTGGGCGGCGGCATCCTGGTGTTCTCGATGGTGTTCGATGCCGTCACGCATCGATCGTCATTGGGCGGGGGCGATGTGAAGCTTCTGTTCATGGTGGGCCTGTTCTTGGGAGTGGTGGGGTCGCTTCTCAACGTCCTGCTGGCCTGCGTGCTGGGACTCGTGTTCGCCGCAGTGCGTGGAAAGGCTCCTCGGTCCAAGGCCCCCACCGCATCTTCCGACGACGGCGGCCAGGAAAGCTTTCGGATGAGGGCCATCCCCTTCGGGCCGGCCATTGCCGCGGCGACGATGCTCACGCTCACGGTTGGGCCCGGCATGCTGGGATGGTACGTGGGGTTGCTGTAGGGCAACGCGAGATGGGTTTGAGAGGAACGCATCGCATGGGCAAAACATACACGGGCGTTGCCATCGGCAACGAGAGCCTGAAGCTGGCGGTCTGTGACGGCTCTGCTGTCAAGGCCCTGCTGGTCGAGGACCTTCCGGAGGGCTTGATGGCCGATGGGCGGGTGGTCAGCTTCGACGCCATGGCTGATCTCATCAAGCGCGCCATGCGACACATCCGCGGCGCATCGAAGGACGCGGCGTTCGTCATGCCCAAGGCCGACACCTACGTGCGCCATGTCGTCGTTCCTGCCATGAATGAAAAGCAGCTCCTCCTCAATCTCCCCTATGAGTTTCGCGATTACATCGCCCAAGGGAAAGATCGCTACAGCTATGACTACGCTGTGCTGCGCACCGCGTTGAAGGTCGATGGCACGCCGGAGAGCATGGACCTCCTTGCCGTCGCTTCGCTGAAGGAGACGGTGGCAGACTATGCAGACATGTTCCACCGTGCGGGGTTGCGTCTGCGCATAGCCATGCCCTCCCAGGCGGCTTATCAGAACCTCGTGGGCGGCAATCCGCGTGCCCTGGCCAACTGCTGCATCATAAATTTCTCCCACACGGCAGCCAAGCTGCATTTCTTCACCGATGGCGCCTATGAGGTCACGCGTATCATAGACACGGGCGGCCAGGACATCGACCGTGCCATCGCCGATGCCTATGGCGTCGACATCCATGTTGCCACGGGATACAAGCATGCGAACTACGAAGGCGCCCAGACCATACCAGCCGCCATGGCTGTGTATGAGACGGTGGCCGTCGAAATAGGGCGCGCGCTCAACTTCTATGCGTTCAACAATCCGGACACCGCAATCGAGGTGGTGTATTTCGGCGGCGGAGGCTCGCTGCTGCAACCGCTCATGGACACGGTGGCGTCTCGCATCGACGTGGAGCTCCGCTCCATCGTCGACATCATGCCCCCTTTGCAGGCAGGCGAGGATCTGCGGGCTCTCTGCGCATCTGCCGTGGGTGCGACGCTGGGAGGAAGGTGATCCAATGGACTTGAAGCAGCCTCTTTCGTTTCCGTCGATGAAATCGGCCCAGAAGGCAACCTATCCCACGAAGACCACCATCAACATGATGCGAGCGCAAGGGAATCGGTTCAGCCGTGGGACGCAGGTCGCCCTGTTCGTTGTCCTTCTCGTGCTCGTTGGCCTGTTCGCCAAGTTTGCGGTGATCGATCCCCTGGCGGGAAGCATGGGCAGCAGCGCCCAGGTTGCCGCGGCGGAAGAACAGCTGGCCCAGCTCAAGAGCGAGAATGCCCATTATGCTGAGGTGAACGAGGAATACTCCCGCTATGTGGTGACGGGGTTGACGGAGGATGAGAGGAATCTCACCGACCGTGTCACAGTTTTGAACCTGCTGGAATCAAAGGTGATGGGTGTCGGATTCCCTTCGTCCATCAAGGTGGTGGGCAACGCGGCCACGGTCACCTCGCTGGGCGTCAATCTCGATGAGGTGGCTCGTCTTGTCGAGGATCTCAAGAACGACGACCGCGTCGCCTACGTGACCGTGTCGACCGCTCAAGGCGAAACCGACGCCAGCACGTCAGCCACCATCCAGATATCCTTCAAGGGCGCGCTTGATGCCTCCGAGGACGCGACGTCGGGCGCTTCGGCCGCTGCGGCGGCGGGAACGACGAGGAACTCGATGGCGTCGCTGTCGTCGGGAGTGACGGGAAGGGGGTCCGGCAATGGCGCGGCGTAGCATATTGAACCGATCGTTTTCCACGCGTGAGAAGGGGCTTCTTCTCGCCTTGGTCATCATGCTGCTTGTGGCGTGCTACTACTTTCTTGTGGTCAGGAACGTTGCTGACACGCTGGCAGAAAACCAGTCCCGCATGGAAGAGATTCAGCAGCAGATAGACCAACAGACGGCGCTTGCAACCGTGCGGCAAAAAATGCAGAGCAAGCTCGATGAACTGGGCGAAATCAAAGACCTTCCCGAGGTGGCCGTCTACGACAATCTGCGCAACGAACTGAACGAACTGAACTCTCTCATGGCGCAGGCCACGGTCTACGATATGGATTTCAAGCAGCCAGAGCGCGACGGCGACCTGGTGAGGCGTGCGGTGTCGGTTTCCTTCACCGTGTCGACGTACCAACAGGCTTTTGACATCGTGCGTTCGCTTGAGGACGGACCCTATCGCTGCGAAATATCCGATTTCTCGCTGGTTGGCAAAATGCTGGCCGATGGGAACGTGGAAAGCGTGTCTGCGACGCTGAGCGTCACCTATCTCGAGACGACGCGCGGCGCAACGAACCTGAATGGCCTCGTCGACAAGAAGTAGTGACTTGCGCGCGAGGTTTTCATGCGCAGCTTTTTCCTCCGAAAGGGGCTTCTGTTGGGGCCCGCATGGTGCGGCCCGACCCTCCCTTTCCGGCGGTAAGGGAGGGTCCTTTGTGCGTGAGATGCTCTCTCTGCTTACTCCTGGCAGGCGTCGCAGGAGTCTTCGGAAACGGATGCATCCAGCGCAGCGATGGAGAAGGTGCAGTCTGCCATGCGGTATTCGGTCGACGGTGCCGCCTTTCCCCGCGCGCCGAACTTCACCTGTCCGTTCGAGAAGCTGATCTTCACGGGGTCGGCCACCATGACGTCGGCGAAATGTCCCAGACGAACCGTCGGGGCATGGATGACCTCCTTCCCTTCTTTCGTGGTCACGCTCACCTGTGCCGTGGAGGTGAACAGAGACTCGACGCTTCCGTCTCGTGCGAACACGAGGGAATTGGCGCCTCCGTCCATGCCGAGCGCGTTCGGATCGAAGGCGGGGATCATTCCGAGGGGGGTCGGCACCTCAAGCACGCTGTTTGGCTCGATTGACTTGGTGCTTCCGTCCTCGTAGAGGCAGAACCCAATGCGGGTTTGCAGGTTGCCGAGGGGCGTCGGGACAGTCAGGAGGGTTCCCGGCCACAGCGTGATGCTCTTGAACTGTCCTGTTGGGTAGAACGCGAGATTGATGGCTTTCCCGTTGTAGCTGCCGATGGGAAGGGTAAGCGAAAGCTCCGGCGATACACGGCGCTCGTCGGCTTCCGTCCAGAAGGCGCTGATGGTTCCGTAGGTGGGAAAGACGCGTTTGACCGCGCCGTTTTCGTGGAAGCTGACCATCTCGGCGGGAAGGTGCCCGATGCTGGTCTTCACCTGCACGGCATCCTGCAGGATCATGCTCGAGATGGTCCCATCCTCATAGAAGGTCACAGACTTCGTGACCTGCTTGCGCCTTCTGTCGTCCTCATACTGGTCTTCATATTGAGGGACGAACGTGCCGCTGGGCAGCGTGATCGCGTTGCGTTTGCTCAGCGTGCAGCGGGCAAGGCGTCCGTTTTCGTGGAATGCCGCACGGGTGACGCCTTCAAGCATGCCGTAGTCCGTTGCTATGGCATCAGGTGCAGTCGCGGTTTTCATGGGGCCTCCGATCGAGGTGGCGTGGGCGAACCGTCGCAGGCGAGAGCCTGCGGTCGGCAGGGGCAGGTGCAGAATCGGGCATGAGAGGCGCCGTTGCCTGAGGGAATGCCAACGAACGAAGCGTATCCCATTTCTCCGGTGAAAAGGTTACGCATGCGTTAATGTCCGGCTTCCGGTCTCATGTAAGGAGGAGATGCTGAGCGGGTGGGCGCGTGGTGCTGGAGAGAATGCGCGACGGACGGGATGTGTGCCGTTTGACGCGAGCGAGGAATGGCGGCATGCATGCAATGCCATCCATGAGGCAGTTCGTGCTTGACCGGAGGTTGATCGACCGGTACAATACCTTTCTGCGTCCTTACGGACGCCTGTGGTCGGGTAGCTCAGTTGGTAGAGCAGCGGACTGAAAATCCGCGTGTCGAGGGTTCAAGTCCCCCTCCGACCACCATTGAATGAATAGAGGAGACGGCAAGCATGACAAGCCGTCTCTTTCTTTTTATCGATTTTCTCCTTGTCCCCCTCTGGGGTTATAGGCAAGAATGTGTGTCTACGGGCCTAATCGTAGTCAATGCGATACGGACCGCTGGCATGCAGGTCCGACCATCCGACTGCCGAGCCCCACATCGAACATGCCTTCTCACTCTCCTTC
>JAEZDJ010000104.1 GCA_023429565.1 Actinomycetes bacterium | reverse complement strand
GCTCAAGCCGGAGGTTCGAGGCTCGCCGGTTCGCAAGGCGGCCGCAGTCCCGCGCGCCCCAAAGCCGTTCCACGACGGCCGAGACAATCACAAGGCCTACTTGACAAAACTATAGGAACACCCCCCTTTTTCCGCCTGCCGAAGTGCGCTAGACTGAGGCTATGGAAAAGGGGGTTTTCACAACAACGGGAGCGCAGGAGCTCTCCCCCGATGCGCTCGCGCAGATGGCGCAGCCTGACTCCCCTGTTGCCGGCATGCCGGTCTCCCCGACAAGCGAACATCCGAACTGTTCCCATTGCAAACGATGCACCCTGCGGTGCGAGGTGTTGAAAGAACCGGCCCTTGACATCGGACTGGTGGAAGAAAGCTATCGCGCAATCGGGGCCCTTCCGGTCGACGAGCAGCCAGCTGCCACCCTTCAGGCCGTCCAGGACCATCCCGAACTCTATCACGCCCTTCGCCAGTGCTGCTTCTGCGGATACTGCACCTCCTCCTGCCAGACCCATCTGGCAGCGCCTGAACACATGCGCGCGTGGCGTCTGCTGTTCATGCGTGCGGGATTGATGCCGCCGGATGATTCCAAGCTGGTGATGGTGGACAACGAATGGCACATCTTCAGCGCGTATCGGGCCATCTACGGGATCGCCTATCCTGAGTTCGTCTCCCTGGAGCAAGCCGCACAGCAAGGGCCCGGCACCATCGACACGCTGTTCTTTCCCGGCTGCTCGCTCGTCAGCTATGCTCCTGAGCTCATGCGCCTGACCGGCCGTTGGCTGAACGAGGCCGGCATCTCCTGGGCGCTGTCCGACCGCTGCTGCGGCAGCCCCCTCATGAGCGCAGGGCTCTTCGACCGGGCCGAAAGCCTCCGGCAGAAAACGCTCGATCAGATTCATGCAGCAGGCATCACCCGCGTGTTGACCGTCTGCCCAGGCTGTGGAGAAGAGCTCGCTGCAACGATGGGCGACAGCGTGGAGATAGTCCCTTTGCCCGAGGTGCTCTTGGAACGGAGCCGCACCGCCCTGCAGGCGGGAGAGCCCGCTGGGTTCACCCCTCTCGAGCCATCCAGCATCACTTTTTTCGACTCTTGCCATGACCGTTCAGACGGCCGCCATGGAGCAGCCATCCGCAAACTCATGGAAACGAGCCTTCCCGAAGCCAGGCGCCTTGAGATGGAACATCATGGGAAGGAGACGCTGTGCTGCGGCGCGGGCGGCGCCGTGGCCACCTACGATGGCGACATAACGCACCGGCGTGTCTGGAACGTCATCGACGAAGCGCGGGCAACGGGTGCCAAAACCATGATCACCGCCTGCCCCACCTGCACCTACACCATCGCCCAAGCCTGTCTTGGCGCAGAGGCGACATCAGGCATCGACAGTCATCACTATCTGGAGCTTCTCTTTGACCAGACCATCGATTGGCCGTTGGTCTTCGACCGGCTGGGCTCGATGTGGGAAGGCGAATACGGCCCCTGGCTCACAGCGACGTTCTTTGCCTGACACGATCCGTCCTCCTCTCCATCAGCATGTCCGAAAACAGCCAGTTTTTTGCAGAAAGCGCCGTATACTGGACAGCACGGCAGCGAGGGAAAGCAGGCGCAGATGACAGAGACCGACCCTTATGGATACTATGCGGCCCTGAAGGCCCGGGACGCGCGGTTTGACGGGCGTTTTTTCGTGGGAGTTTCATCCACGCGGATCTACTGCCGCCCCATCTGCAGGGCTCGGCTGCCCAAACAGGAAAACTGCACCTTTTTCTCCACTCCGGCAGAAGCCGAGCAAGCTGGCTACCGTCCCTGCCTACTCTGCCGGCCCGAACTCGCGCCCGGCCGTTCGGTCATGGACGCGACAGCCGTTCTAGCCCATCGTGCAGCACGACTGCTCGAGGAGGACTGCGGAAGCGGACAGAGCCTCGAACGTCTGGCGGGACGCCTCGGCTGCACAAGCCGCCACCTACGCAGGGTTTTCTCGGAAGAGTATCATGTATCGCCTGTCCAATACCTGCAGACATGCAGGCTCCTCATGGCCAAGAGCCTGCTGACCGACACCGACCTCCCCATCTCAGACATCGCCATGAGCGCCGGATTCGGCAGCCTCCGACGCTTTAACGACCTGTTCAAGACACACTATCGACTTTCGCCTTCGCAATTTCGCAAAGGCATCCCCGGCAGGGAGGCCTGCCGGAGCGAAATCACCTTGCACCTGGGATATCGGCCGCCCTATCGCTGGCAGGAGCTGATCGACTTTCTTGCAATGCGCGCCATTCCCGGGGTGGAAGCCGTGCGAGACGGAGCCTATCTGAGGACGGTCCGCCTCGTAACCGAGGGAGAGGAGGACGCACATGGGTGGATCCGCGTCGCCAACGACGCGGAGAAGAACCGGCTGAACGTCACCCTCTCATCCACGCTTCTTCCCCACGTTCCCCTTGTGCTTGCGCGGATCCGCCACCTGTTCGACCTCAAGAGCGATCCCAACGCAATCGATGAGGTCCTCGCGCCCATGAGCAACCTCGTCCCCGGCCTCCCCGTGCCGGGGATGCGCGTTCCCGGCTGCTTCGACGCCTTCGAGACGACGGTGCGGGCCGTCCTCGGCCAACAGGTCACGGTCAAGGCCGCCAGCACATTGGCGGCAAGGATGGTGAACGCATACGGCGTAACGCTCGCGACCGGCATCGAGGGACTGACCCACGCCTTTCCCACGCCTGAACGCATTCTGGAATTGGGAAGTCCTCTCAGCGATCGCCTGGGACCCCTCGGAATCACGGCAGCGCGCGCGGGCACCATACAGGCGCTCGCGCGCGCGTATGTCCAGGGCAGCATCGACCTCAGTCCAAGCGCCCATCCTGAAATCGAGATGGAGAAGCTGCTTTCCTTGCCAGGAATCGGACCATGGACGGCCCAGTACCTCGCCATGCGCGTCATGGGATGGCCGGACGCATTTCTGGAAACCGACCACGGCGTGAAAAAGGCCCTCTCTCCCCGCACACCGCAGGAAATCCGGGAACTGGCGGAAGCATGGCACCCTTGGCGCAGCTATGCCACCATAAATCTGTGGAACTCGCTGGCATGGCAGGACTCTTCGCTGACTTCCCATTGACACCACGTCATTCTGAACGCACTATACAACAAGGCGTTTCCGAAGAAGGCACCGTTCAAGGCACGGCCACGGACCAGGTGGCCCAAACGGCGTCTTTCGGGCCGAAACGTCGCCCTGTCTTTCATCTCGCTAAGGAGAATCCATGCACGCCGTTCATTGCCTGAACAACATTTCCTCGCACGGCACCGATCTGCTCACCGACTCGTATGAATTGACCGACAGCCCAGAACAGGCCGAAGGGATCCTGGTTCGCAGCGCTTCAATGCATGACAGGGAGTTTTCCGAAAACCTGCTGGCCATCGCACGGGCTGGCGCCGGCGTCAACAATATCCCGGTCGATCGCTGCGCAGAAGAAGGCATTGTCGTCTTCAACACCCCCGGCGCCAACGCAAACGCCGTGAAGGAGCTTGTGCTGTGCGCTCTGCTGCTTGGCAGCCGCGGCATCGTCGAGGGAATTGAGTGGTGCCGTCAGAACGCGGATGACGAAGGCATCGCCAAAGCAGCGGAAAAGGCGAAGAAGGCTTTCGCCGGGCGCGAGATCAAGGGAAAGAAGCTGGGCGTCATCGGCCTGGGGGCCATCGGAGCCGAAGTCGCCAATGCGGCGCTCGGCCTGGGCATGGAAGTCTATGGCTATGACCCCTACGTGTCCGTGGGAGCCGCATGGAGGATATCGAGCTCCGTCAAGCATGTCACCGATCTCGATGACATCTTCCGCTCCTGCGACTACCTCACCATCCACGTGCCAGCCATGGAGGGCACCATCGGCATGGTCGATGACCGCGCCTGTTCGCTGATGAAGGACGGAGCGGTGTTCCTGAACTTCTCCCGCGACACGCTGGTAAACAACGAAGCCATGGCCAACGCCTTGGAATCGGGGAAGGTCCATGCCTACCTCACCGATTTCGCGGTGCCGGGCGTCATGGACATGAAGGGAGCCATCGTGCTGCCCCACCTTGGGGCCTCAACGGCCGAGGCCGAGGACAACTGCGCGGCAATGGCCGTGAACGAGCTCATGGACTATATCGAAAATGGGAATATCACACACTCCGTGAACTATCCTGCGTGCGACATGGGAGTGTGCCCTGAAGGGGCGGGACGCGTGGCCGTGTTCCACCAAAACGTTCCCAACATGATAAGTCAAATCACCACTGCGTTTGGAGAGGGAGACGTCAACATCGCGAATCTCACCAATAAGGCTCGGGGCGATTTTTCCTACACCCTCATCGACACCGACCACACCGTGCCTGAAAGCGTCATAACGAAGCTGGGAGATATCGAAGGCGTCCGGCGCGTGCGCGTGGTTCGGTGAAGAAGGCCGCCTGTGCCCCTCAGCTCCAGTCGCTGCCCAAAACGACGAGAAAGTCGGTGTCGAAGGAATACGACCCGTCGTTGAGCTGAGCTCTTCCAACCCCAATTGCCGAGGCGATCTCCTTCGCCTCGGTGGCTTGGTTGCTCTTGTTGTACACAACGATGGTCTGGGTATAGCCGAAGCTCTCGGCATTGCCGGTGTCGACCGTGTAGCCTTGCTCTTCCAATTTGGAAGCGGCTTGCGACCCCGCACCCGCCAACCCGTTCCCGTTGCGCACCGCCACGGTGCCGCCTTTTGCGTTTGAGGCGCTCGATTCATCCGCCTCGGCCTGCGCATCCCCCAACTGGCCGCTGCCCGTGCTGGCGAGGATGGTGCCCGAACTCTCGTCGACGATGTCCTCTTCCGTGGGAGGCAACCCCCGGTCAACCCGATCCATCATCTTTTTCCACGCCTCGGTGTTATTGATTTCGTACCAAATGCCATCGGTGTAGAGCGAGGTCGTGGGTTCCATGCCCGAGTAAATGTCGGTCGAGGGATCGAGGCCTTGCATGACCTGAGCCAAGCCGACGATGTCGTTGATGGAAAGATCGGTGGTCACGTAATTCGAAAGGGCGGTGACCGTCGTCGCCATCGTGACGATGTCTGCCGAAAGGATTTTTTTCGCAATGGCCGCGAGGACAAGACGCTGATTCGCAGCGCGATAGGAATCGCCGTCTCCGTATTCGTCGTAGGCGTGACGGGACCGGCACAAAATGAGCGCCTGATCACCGCTGAGGGTCTGAAGACCCGCATCCAGGTGTCCGCCCGCGTCATCGTCGTCAATTTCCATGGGCACGTCCACCTCAACGCCGCCCAGGGCATCGACGATGTCTTTGAACCCATCGAAATTGATTTCGGCATAATGAGAGATGGGCACCCCCGCCAGCTCCGACACGGTTTCAACCGACAGAGCCGCTCCGCCAAGCGCATGCGCGGCATTCAGCTTGTTCACCCCGTAGTCGCCCATGTCAACCTGGGTGTCTCGGTGGATGGACACCATGGTGACCTTCTTGCTCACCGGATCGATTCGGGCAAGAATTATGCTGTCGCTGCGAAACTGGTCACCCGCATACTCCTGAGAGGCCTCTCGGTCATTGGAGCCATCGGTTCCCATAAGAAGCACGTAAAACGGCTCGTTTGCCAAATCGGTCTTGACCAGGGCGTTGCGCAATTCATCGTCGACCCCGTCATGCAGGTTCCCTTCAAGCACAAAATGAACGTAGGCAAACGCCGCGCCGCCACCGCCCAAACACAGCACAAGGACCACGGCCAACGCGACGAGAAGCCTCTTCTTGCGCCTGCGTCGTGACCGCTCCTGCACATAGTCCCGCTGCGATATCCTTCGTGCCGTCGAATCCTGCGGAACGTCCGATCGAGCCCCAGCTCTCGAAGTGCCGGGGGAAGAAGAGCCGCTATCTCGGCGATAGCGATTGGATTGATCGCCCCGCCGCCCGGTAGAGACACGGGCGCCCCGCTCCGATGCGACGGGCGTGCGACGGGCGTGCGACGAATTGCTGCGTTTGCTGTCCATTCCATTATTCTGCCGAGATATCGTGCCGAGCGCAAGCAAGTGAGAGCCTTTTCTGGCAAAACGCCACAGGTCCCCTGCGGCGGACATCCGCCACGACGTGCCCTTTGGCTATCGAATGCCCAGCCGCCCACGCATATGCTCGTTTGCAGCCAACTCGGCCGAGTCGTCAAGCGGAGAAAGGCCGGGGTGCGCCACGCCGACACGACGCGCACGGCGAGCGAGCGCGCGATCAAGCAGATCATCGGCAAGGGCAGGATTTTTCGAGAGCAGAGGTCCGTGAAGGTAGGTCCCCACCACGTTGCGGTACAGCACGCCATCGGCGCGGTCCGTTTCGTTGTTGCCCTGCCCAACCGTGGAAATGACCTTGCCAAACGGCTCCGACCCATCGCCGAGATACGTGCGTCCGGCATGGTTCTCATACCCGACCACCGGAATCGGAGAACGCGGGGAGCTCAGGACGATGTTGTCTATGAGGCGGTTTGCCGACGCGGGAGCGCGGCGCGTGGTGACATCGATGATGTCGAGGCCCTTCACCGTCTCGTCAGCGAGCAGCCATTCATGGCCGAGTATCTGGTAACCACCGCAAATGGCCAGCAGAACGCCATCATCCTCAACGAAGGAATACAGGTCATCGCGCATGCGCATGAGTTCGGCCGACGCAAGGCGCTGCTCGCGATCAGGACCCCCGCCCAAGAATACAAGGTCAACTTCACGTAGATCGACGGATTCCCCATACCTCACCTGCACGACTTCGACGGGAATTCCCCGGCCGCGCAATCGGGACTCCAACACCCGAACGTTGCCACCGTCCCCATAGAGGTTCAAGAGGTCGGGGAACAGATGCGCTATGGTCAGGGGAGATTCATCGCCGGAGGCAGGATGGGCTTGATCGTCGCCGGCAACGCCGCAAGAGGCGCCTGCGGGAACGGATACGCCATGCGACACGCAAGAAGTCTCGCCATGCCGTGCGGGTCCCTCAATTTTTGCCGCCGCGCGATCGGTGGCAGAGCCCTCAAGAACACCAGGCTTATCGGCGGCCCTCGCTCCGTCTTGAGCCAGTCGATCCATGTCAGCTTGAACGGCGGGCAGAACCGTGTAATTGGCGATGAGGTAGACGCCGGCATCAGGCGGCAATCCCCCAAGGCCTGAGAACACATCAGCCGCGCCCTCGACGAGCCGCGCATCCAAGCCCGCATATTTCAGACGCACCTGAACATCATGCTTGCGGCTGCCGCCAGCAAACACCACAAGGGAGCTTGATCCGGCAAGCTCTTCGAAGTCGATGTCCCACAACCACGAAACGTCGTGTCCATCGGCCTCCCGGTCGTTCACGAAAAAAGCAACGGCTTTTGGACCTTCGTTCTGCAGGATTATCTTGATGTTCTGATTGAATCCCGTCGGGTTCTTGGCAAGGTTGAGCAACGCCGGGCGCCCATCGATCTCATAGGATTGCAGGCGTCCGTTGTCGGGGGCGAACGAGCCAATGGCTTTCCGAACCGCTTCGTCCGGGCAGCCCATGAGCCGGGCAGCCACTCCAACCGCGGCAAGGTTGTACACCATGTAAGCGCCGGTGAAGGAAGCCTCTATCTTCTCGTCGGCCGCCCGGCCCGCCGCGTCTGCTTCCGGGCCCTGCAACGCAAAGGACAGTCCGTCCGCATCCAGGCGAACGTCTTTGATGCCATAGTCAGGATCGGGCCTTTTGAAACCGCAGGACGGACAGCGGTAGTCGCCGAGCTGCCCATAGAGGCGATAGGCATACGCGAGCATCGTCGAGCACCTCTGGCACATCTGCGCGTCGGTCACGGTGTTTTGGGGAAGGCCCAAGTCCTCTTCAACGCCAAAGCCCAGCGACCGGTTATTCACCCGATCGGCAACGGCGGCACACAGCGGGTCGTCAACGTTGTAGACAAGCACGGTGCTGGGAGAGCTCTCAAGTGCTCCGACGATGCTGTCTTGGACCCGGTCGATCTCGCCCACACGGTCCAGCTGGTCGCGAAACAGATTCAACAACAACACGTAATCGGCCTGAAGATGCGGCAGGATTTTAGCAAGCCACAGCTCGTCACTTTCGAACACGCCCCAGTCGGAAGGCTTCGCATGGAGCAGCGCCGTCGCGACCCCTGAGTCCAAATTCGCGCCGGTGCGGTTACACACGACCCGCTGCCCCGCCACTTCCAACGCATCCGCCAGCAGATTGGTGACCGTGGTCTTGCCATTGGTGCCCACGACGCACACCGATCCCTTTGCCAGCTTCGGCGTCAAATGGGCAATGAGGGCAGGATCGACGTAGAGGGCGACCTTGCCGGGAAAGTTCGCGGCGGGGCGATGGAAAACGTGCTTCAGGCCCCACGTGGAAATGGCGCTGATCGCACGTGCGCAGGCGAACTGAAAGCCCATGAATGATCCTTCCGACTTGTTTGGAACCAGTATAGACGGTCTGCCAATGGCTGCGAACCGCGGCGCGTCGGCTCGGCACGGGCCCTCCATAAATGCCCAGCCATGTCTTCGTCGGCCCATCTCCGGTGCCTCAGTTGACGAATTGGCTACACCGCCACGCCTCCGTGGGCAAACGATGGCATCATGGAGGCATGCGCGATTCGGCGCACGCACCGGTGTCTCTGACGACACGATCGTCCACGGCTCACAACGTGGAGCAAGATGGGGAATGCATGACAAACCATAACTTCGACACCCTGTTCCCCCCTGCGCAAGAAGGGGGCGTGGGAAAGCTGCGGCCCAATCAACCCCACCCTCTCCCCCAGCCAACCGGCCCCTCGACCTCCCGGCACTATTCTCGCTACCAAGATCGTGGCGGGTACCAAAACCGCGCCAGCAGGAAACGTCGCCCCAATCATCGCGTCGCCGCCATTTTGATCGGGATCGGCCTCCTTGCCGCGCTCTCCGTCGGAACATTCATCTTCCTGCAAAGCCTCCCCGCATCCATCACGCTCAACGGAACCCTCCTCGATGTCGGCGGAGACAAGACCGTCAAAGCGGCCATGGACGCCAGCGGCACCCAACCCCGACCCGGTGATCTCGTTGCAGTCGACGGATCCGTCCTCGAAGCCGGGCAGGGAGAGCCCTTTCAGGCCATCATCAACGGGCAGGCGACCAACGATCCCACAGCAAAGCTTTCTTCCGGAGACATCGTCGAGCTCGGCGACGGCCAAAACGTCGAGGAGCCTTCTGACGCGGCCGAAGCGGCCATTCCCTACACCGTCACCGAGGAGGGAAGGGGCGCCATCCACGTCATCGAGGGAACGGGAGTGGATGGGCGCAAGACAACGAAGACCGGCACTATCTCAGGGCTGACGGTCGAGCAGGTGGAGCAGGAGCCGACGAACGTCGTCCGCCGCAACGTGGCGCCCGACGTCGGCGAAGACAAGGTGATCGCGTTGACCTTCGATGACGGACCCTGGCCCGAATACACGGCGCAGATCCTCGACGTCCTTGCCAAGCACGATGCCAAGGCGACCTTTTTCACGGTGGGAAACTGCATCACGGGAAATAAAACCGACCTGGTCAAGCGTGCGGCATCCGAAGGCCACCAGATATGCACCCACTCTTTCGACCACGCCGCAGGAAGCGGGAAAAGCGTCAACCTGGGACTCATGACGCCCGACGAGCAGGTGGCCGAGATTGAAAAGGGCTACGCCGCCATCGAGGCGGCCACCGGCCAGCCAGCCAGTCGCATCGTTCGCACCCCCGGCGGCAACTACGGCCCTGAAGTGGTCAAAAACATCAGCCCGCTCGTATCCTATGAGATAGGCTGGAACATTGACTCCCGCGACTGGAAGAAGCCCGGCGTGAACGCAATTGTCTCAGAAATAGAAAGCGCCTGGCCAGGAGCAATCGTCCTGCTGCATGACGGAGGCGGCAACCGCTCACAGACCGTCGAGGCCCTGAAGGTCGCCCTGCCCCATCTCAAGGAACGGGGCTATCGCTTCATCACCATGGATGAACTGCTCAGCTATCCGCTGGCCTAACGGGACGCTCAAGAGATTGGGAACCTTCCCTCTCCGAAGTCGAAAGCCGGAGACAACGTGACGCCGAAAGCCCCAAGGGCTTGCGGAATCCGCGAACTTGGGCAGCGGCGACGAGGGACTTGAGAGGAAGAAGCGAAAACAGGTCCGTGAAACGCTTGCGGCCTATGAAGCATTTCGCTATACTTCTTATTCGCGCTTCCTTGCGAAGCCTTCGCCAACGTGGCTCAGCTGGTAGAGCAACGCACTCGTAATGCGTAGGTCAGCGGTTCGAATCCGCTCGTTGGCTCCAGAGAATGTACAGGCCAGGTGATGAAAATCTCCTGGCCTGTTTCTATGTTTGCATGAGAGAAGCCCCACCATGGGGTTATAGGCAAGAATGTGTGTCTACGGGCCTAATCGTAGTCAATGCGATACGGACCGCTGGCATGCAGGTCCGACCATCCGACTGCCGAGCCCCACATCGAACATGCCTTCTCACTCTCCTTC
>JAEZDJ010000084.1 GCA_023429565.1 Actinomycetes bacterium | reverse complement strand
GTCGCTCACCTTCCCATTGGCATGCTTCCGAATCCCAATAGGTCGGCTTGTTGTTGTTCTCGTCCCAGCAGATGAAACGTTGATAACGTCCTTCGTAATCCCAGTACTGGTTCACCCAGGCGGGATCGAGGTCGGCCTCGGTCAGAATGCGGCTCTCCATGTCGACGCCGCCGTTCATCTCCATGAACCAGCCCTTTGCGGTGCGGCCGCCCTCCTCGGGGTTCCACAGGAAGGGACCGTTCGACCATCGGCGGACGAAGGCGTTGTCATAGGCCTCGTTGTCGAGGATCCATTTGAGCCAGCCCAACGACAGGCACAGGTCGGTTCCAACGCGCAGCGGCAGCCACACGTCGGCCTCTTTGCCCAGGGGGGTCATGCGCGGGTCAACCAGGATGTGCTTGTAGGAACGCTGCGAGCAGTCCACGACCGTGCGGTTGGTGGAGTCGTAGTTGGAATACTCCGAGGCAGTTCCCCATTGCACGTATACGAGCGGACCCTGCTCGACCTCCATCCAAGGAGAGCCTATCTCGTCGGTCAGAATGCCGCCGAAATGGCGGGGACCCTTGCATATCTCGTACGCCAGATGCGCGTTTGGCGTGGGGAAGATCGACTTCAGCGTGCCGTAGGGCGGCTGGGCCCACACGCGCGAAGTGCCGCCCATCGCGAAGTTGGCCTCTCCACCATACTTGTCAACGATCTCCTTGAGCTTCGATCCTGCCTCGTCAAAGGCTTCACCCAACGTGACGCGCACCCAGCCAGGATCGTTCTCTCCTTTGGGGTTCGTGCGCTTCATGCAATAGCGCAGCCGATCGGGATGGTACAGGGCCAGCATCGAAGACTGCGATTTCGCACAGCAATGCCCCCTGCTGTGAGCATTCGACTCGTCTCCCTCGACCTTGATGACCTTGTTGTCCTGAACGGTGACCCAAACGCCACACTCGACTTTGCCGCACGCACGGCAGCAGGAACGAACACGCTTGATCTCGCCCGCCGAGACATCCTCACCCTCAGCCAGCGCCGCGGACGGCGCTGCGGCAAAGCCGACGGAACTTGCTGCTCCCGCCACTGCAGCAGCCTTCAGGAAGCTGCGACGAGTCAGTGAAAGTTTCGCCATTTGCCCCTCCTCTCTTCCTTCTCTCGTGATTCGATCTGTGGCTCGCCTTCCGCATGAAATACGGGAGAGCGGCCGTTCGCCCATTGTAGAAAAGTGAAGAAAAGCCAAATCATAAGGGAAGGATGCAAAACACCCCGACATATCATCCGGACGGGATTATTTGCTTTCGAACTGGGGATTTATACTGATGCCATACACGGGGCAAGCATCATGTTGCCGCCCTTTTCCCATCGCACATGCCCAACACAAGGAGGAAACCATGGCCCAACCGCGCCCTTCGCTGACGCTGATCCTGGACATCGACGAGCGCCTCGACAACGAGGACCTGCGCCTCGAAGTCAACCGGAGCTACACCCATGTTGCGCCGACGCTCGTGAGGACCCATGCACCAGCAACCGAAGAAGAACCCATCGTGAACACGGTGCGCCTCTTGGTGAAAATGGGAAGCCACACCTATCTCCATTCCACCGACGAAGAAGCCGATGACCTCTGGGACTCCGTCATCGCACCGTGGCTTCACAATGAGTTTCGCAAAGTCACAAACAATATGAAAATATTCAATCGGCGCCAACGCGAGATCGGCAATGACGAGCTTGATTTTCACTGGATGGAGGTCGATCTGCAGAACGGTGCCCTGAAGGTGCTGCTCCATCTTGATTCCGTCAGCGACATCGACCCAAACCGCAGCGTGCTCTTGACCGAACTGCGCTCGTTGCTGAACGACGGGACGCTGGGCGAAGGGGTTGAACGGGTGTTCATGCCTGCACCCACGGCCTATGAGGTGCAGAAAGAAGCCGGCCTCGTAGCCAAGGAGCAGAGGGATGCCGACGCCGCGGCGGCGCGCGACGCACGCGAAGCGGAGGAGCAGGCTGCGAGGCGGCGAGAAGAGGAACGTGCCGAGGACGAGTTTCTCGAATCGCCCTCCCTCGTTGAGGAGACCCGGGAGAAAACCGGTGAAGGCGACTTCCCCCTGGAGAATGATCCCGAAACCAAGTTCGCCTTCCCGGAGCCCGACTTTCCCATCGTGTTCCATCCCTGGCTGATCGAATACGCAGGCAACGAGCAACGCGTCTTCAACCCCAAGGCAGACACACTCTCGTGATCCATCGAAACGCCGCGAAGACCTCCCCGCGCTTCGGCATGAAGGAACATGCGTTCGCGGGAATCCTCTTGGACACGCTTCACCGACACCGCAACGATCTCGTCGATTCGAAGGAGAGTCATCGATGACAGACACCGTCTCCACCTATGAAGGGCGCATTGCAAAAGTGCAAGGCCCCGCACGCAGCGGAAAGACCGAGGAGCTGGTAAGGCGCTGCGCCGCCTTATTGAAGCGCGGAGTCGATCCCGACGCCATTCTGGTCGAGGTGTCAACCGCGTTTGCAGCCAGCGCCTTCCGCCGTCGGCTCCGAGCCAAACTGGAACCTGATGCAGGCATCCTGGCAGACAAGGTCCTCATCACACGCACCCTAGAACTATGTTCAAACATTCTCTCGACCCCTGAGGCAATCGCCTCCACCGAGCGGGTTTCCCGCCTTCTGAACACAGGCGAATACACGTTTTTCCTCGAAGACATGAAAACGTTGGGTCAGCCAGTGCGCAGGCTGCGCAAGATGCTGGATTTCTTCTATCGTCAATGGAGCGGGCTCGAGCCATCGGAAGCATGGCTGATCGGCGGCGAAGAGGAGATCACCTACAGTCACCTGGTGAGCACGCTTTCCCTCCGCTCTGCCATGCTTCCTCAGGAAGCCCCCATGATCTGCGCAAACTATCTGAAAAGTGACGCAGGCCAACATTGGAGGGGACGCTTCGACCACGTGTTGTGCGACGATTATCAGAATCTCAGCAAAGCGGAGCAGGCTTGCCTGTGCCTGCTTGCCGGCAAACAGCTCATCGTGTGCGGCAATCCCAACCAGACAACCGCGTCCGGGACAGCCTTTCCTTGCCCAGAAGGATTCGCGCACTTCGACGAGCTGCGCAAGGAAGTTGCCGTGTTCGAGCTTGGGCAAGCGTTTGGAAATCCCTCCGTCTCCGCCCTTGGCAACTCCCTCTGCGACCACGGATCGATGGATCCTGATTGCCGTGCCGCGATCCAGGCGGAGGATGCCAGCGACATCGTTTCCATCAAATGGGACACTCCCGAAGATGAAATGAACGGCCTGACAAAATACCTTCGCGTTCTCCTGGACGAAGAGGAAGACCTGCACGAAGAACGAACCTGCGTCCTGGTTCCCAACAAGAATTGGGCGCGCATGGCGCAATCGATGCTGAAAAAGCGCGGCTTCTCAGTCTCCGTGGCAGGCGCCCGCGGCACATTGGGAGGAGACCCGCGCGAAAGCTCACGGGCGAAAGCGCTCGTCGCCTACACGAAGCTGAACCTGATTGCCGACCCGACCGATCCCGTGGCCTGGCGAAGCTGGTGCGGCTTCGACAATTTCCTCACGAACAGCGATGCCTGGAAAGGCTTGGAGGACTTCGCAATCGAGCAGGGCATTTCGATGCTGACAGCCTTGGAGCGCACTGCCAGCTTGACAAGCGAGCCGTTCCCTCGCGCAGGAATGATCGCGCAACGTTGGAGTTCCGGCCAGGACCTCATCGCAAAGCACACGGGACGTAAAGGCTTTGCCCTTCTGAGGGCCCTCGACGCAGCCGGGCTGCCCGAGTTCGAAGACCTCGAGGCCCTGATGGTCGGAGACGAGGATGCAGCAAGCCTCTTCGCCCTCGTCCGCTCGCATATCTCTGACCCGACGTTCCCGGATGACCCCCACACGCTGCACATCGCCTCATATGGGAGCATGGCGGGAACCGACTACGACAACGTGTTCGCCCTCGGAGTCGTCGACGGCTTCATGCCACGTCGGGATGCCTTCGAAGTGATCAGCACAGACGAAGACCGCAAGGACATCCTCGATGCGGAACGCAGGATGTTCTACGATGCCGTTTCCAAAGCCACCAAACGACTGGTCTTTTCCTCGTTCGCAACGGCGCCGCTCGAGATTGCCGAACGCACAAAGATGCAGGTGGTCCGGGTGAAGGCGCAAGAGGGGGAGCGGGTCGCCGTCCTGAGGCCCTCCCTCTTTCTCGAAGAGGCGGGGAGCGCTTATCCTGGCACCATCGGCGGTCAGAGCGCTCTGGCGGAATACGGGCTGAACTGATCCCAGCCGCCAGATCGCGTTGGCCATGCGCATGTTCATGGCCAACGCGCAAAAGGAGGGCTGCGGCTTTGGATCCGCAGCCCTCCTTTTTTCTCACCATCGCCCGATGGAGCGCAGATGGGCTAGGCAGCCGCACCTGCGCTGTCCAGCAGTTCGGCAAGAATGGCCGCATCTTCCTCAACGTACCCCAAAGCCAACTGTCCCAACCCCTGATAGAACAGGGTTTTTGAGAACAGGCGCATGTCGGTCACCAGCAGGGGGAGCCAATTCAGCAGATGGTCTCGCACAAACGCACGCTGTGTGGCCAGCAGGTCGACCGAGGCATCTTCATCCCCCTCCCGCAAGGCATCTGCCGTGCGCAGGCTCATGCGCTGCATGAATTCCAATTCAAGGGCGATATGGTCTTCCCCCTCGTTCCACGAGCCGCGCTTCAGGTCATTGTCACGCAGCACCTGCAGGACTTCGGCACGCGCTTCCTGCATGAGCAGCCGGCGAGAACTCGTGTACACGCTCTCAAACGGGTAGGCCGCCGAATAGCCATTGACGCCGTGGCCGACAAACGTGCGGACGTAGTCAATGGCAAGCTCGGTGACGCTGTCGTCCCATGCCGTCTTCAGATACTCATAGAGCTGATGATATCCCTCGTCCACCGCCGCGTTCCCCGTGGCAGTGGGAAACCGCATGGCCTGCAACTGCACAAGCGCTTCTCCGTCCACTTCCTTCTGGAACAGCCGCGCGAGCAAGCCATAGGTGCTGGCTCGCATCTCCATGATTGACGTGAGGTCCTCTCCCTCTCCAGCCATGGTCCTACCTCCCTTCCTCCGTCGTCAAAACCATGCGCATGGCCTGGCCCATGTCGGTGAGCTGCCATGCCTGGTTCTTCCATTGCAGCACGTCGGTGCGCTCCAGCATGTCGATGAAGTGTCCTCCGAACCGACGTGGCTTCATGACGATGTCAAACTCGTCCACCACTTCTTCGATTTCCGTCTTGGTCCGCGGCCTCTCGCCGACCGCATCCATGACTGCACGATACACGTCGAGATACGTTCGGTCTCGGTCAAGCACGATATCTCGAAATGCCGCCCCCTGCGTCAGCTCGTCATAGACGGCCAAGCCCTCTTCCGTGGCATGCCAAACCGGGTCGACGTGCTCCTTGATCTCAAGATACGCAACTCCCTCGGCACAGTCCTCCTGCTCGGCGACCGTTTCGGGCATCTCGAGCCGAAGCGCGCCAGCGCGCTCGAGCATCCGGCAGAGCGTCATGGGCGCATAGACTGATCGGTTGTGCTCCTGCAGCTCGTCAACCCTCTTGGTCACCAAGCTGGACGGGCAGCCTCCTCGGCAGGTATCGAGTATCCCCAGCAAAACCGGACGCCGTGCAGGATTGTGGTCGAGCAATGACAGCAAGGCGCCACGTGCACCTCCCTGGCGTTCCGGAGTGTATACACCGCCTTGGCGCATCTGTTCCGGCATATTGCGCATGGTGGGATAGTCAACCGTGTCCAACGGATTGTCCTCGTCCATGTCATCCTGATCAATGTCAAGATCATCAACCTCAAGCGGGTCAAACTCATCATCGAATTCGAAAACCTCTCCCAGAACCGCTTCAGCCATCCGTCTCCTCCTTCTCTCTTCGCTCCTCCCATTATAGGAAAGGGCAAAGCGGGTCCCTCATCCCCTGCGGAGTAAAACCGGACAGAACTTCAGACGAGCTCATACGCTGCGTATTCAACCAGATGGGAGGGCGTCTAACGGGGCCCGAATTCATCTTGACGGGCCTGTGTGCCGTTCGTATAATCGACCGACGTTGCGAACAGCGGGGCTCCTGTGGAAAGGAAGCTCATATGGCCAACGTAAGATGGGGCAAGAAGCTGCTTGCCGTCACCGTTCTAGGGTGCTTCTGCGCCGCTCTGGCTGTCGTTCCTGCCTATGCATTCTACTATGTGCATGGCGATGAACACACCTCCGAAACCGACAGCACGGGCGTGATCGAAGTATGCAGCACGGTGGATGCAACCGCCCGAGGCGAAGGAGTGCGGACCGAGATCCTCCTCGTTCCAGAAGGCAGCACTGCTGCCGACTGCCTGGAAGAGGCTATCAGGTCCAGCGAAAGCCAGAATGGCATAGAAGCCATTCATGACTACAGCTACTCCAGCCTGGGAGACTATCTGTCCGACAAGACATGGACGGTCACCGTCCACCAAGCCGGCAGCCAGGATCCGGGCACGCAGGTGACCTACGACGAAAGCGGCTCCGAAGGCCAAGACACGCCTCTGGAACGCTTTGACAGCGTGGTCTTCACGGTGCAGTAGCCAACAAGGGGTGGGAGCAAGTCGACCAGCTGCCCCACCCTCCCCCTCGCCCGGCACGGGCAGGCGCCAGGAAAGCGAGCCACGCAGCTGCGCCTTCCTGTCCGCTGGATGCGACCCGTTCTCGCCGAAGACGCCAGGACGCATCATCCGCGTCGGATGATTTTTCCCTCTTTCCCAAACAACAGGCGCGAAAATCATCCTCTCGGCACGCCGTATCCTTGGCTCAGTATGGCTTTTGCTCTAGCCTGCGATGCGCCCAGCCGTTATGATGGTCGCCATGGGTACAAGGGGGAGGGGGCGATATCCACATGGGAGTGAGAATTCCCCGCATCACGCTCAAGGCCGACTATGGCGACGACAGCTCGTTTGGAGAACTAAATCTGATCTCTCTTGGCTATGGCCTGCACCAGGCCTGGGTCTATGCGACCATGTTCGCCACCGGCTCCCTGTTTGGGACCCAGAACTTCGTCGCGGGCCTCCATGGCAGCCACGCTTCATTCGCCTATCTCGTCTCCATCGTCGTGTTCGGCCTCTGCCTGTTGACCGCCTCGGCAACTGATCAGCGGTTTTTGAAATTCTACGTGTCGAAAAAGACCCTCGTTGCCGGAGCACTGCTCATGAGCTGCGGCACCGCCTTGCTGCTCGTGCCAAACACCGCCTCCTTCGGCCTGGAGATCGTCTCCGGCGTGGCCACCGGCATCGGGTCGGCAGCGCTGATCCTCTTCTGGGGCGTTGCCTTCGCCAGACGCGATCCCGCCTCCATCGTGCTGAACTCCGCCCTTGCCATAGCCGTGGGATTCGGCGTGTATGCTCTCATTCTCCGCCATCTGCCCTTTCCCTTCGGAGGGCTGCTTGCCGCAGCGCTTCCCCTCATCGAACTGGCTATCCTCTGGAAGAAGACACCGGCACCCTTCCAAGACCGCAATGCCGTTCCCCTGTTCAAGCCTCTTCCCGTCAACAAGGCGCGGTTCATCGTCAGGTTTGGGGCGCCCGTCTTCGTTCTGGGCCTCGCGTTGGGCACCTTGCGCCAGACCTCCATCCAAACCGTCTTGCCGGCGTCCACGACGACCGACCAAATCGTCATGCTGCTGGCGGCCGGATGCGCGACCGTGCTGATCCTCATCACCATCTTGGCACTGGGAGGAGCGGGACGCTGGAACCGGTTTTTCCGCCCGCTTGTGCCTTTTATCGCAGCCACCATGTTCTTTCTGCCGTTCTCCGCGTCCGGAGACATGACCTTCGCAAACTTTTTCCTGATCATTGCCTACATGTGCTTTGAAGCTCTCATGTGGATATTCTTCGGGGAACTCGCGCAGCGTTTCCGGCTCTCCCCCATCTTCGTCTATGGGCTCGGACGGGGCCTGCTCGCTTTGGCAGCGCTGACAGGATCGCTGTTCCCCGTCCTGGCGATTGACTGGATAGCCTTGATGCCGTTCGGGGAGAACGGCGTGATCGTCATCATCCTGGTGGCCATGGTCATCGCCTACGCCCTGCTTCCCGACGAGCGAGAAATCGAACCGATCATAATACCGTGCCCTCTGGTAAAAGCGGTTTCTGCGGAGCTCAGCGACAACCGCGTCACGCTGGGCGCGCATCCCCCCGTCGGCTGGCGGTTTGCCGGAACCGACAGGGCGGAAAACGCTACCCCCGTTTCTGACGAGCCGGACGACGTCGAGCAGGATCATGCGACGCCCTCACTGCGTGACGCGGCATTCTCCCGCGCAGCAGACGACGATAGCCGGGGCGGGCGGTCTGACCACAGGGGCGCCCCCTCTCAAGGGCAGCGGGCAGGAAGCGGCTCCCTGCAGCGCAACCCGTCCACTGACTCGGATGACGACTACCCCCATCGGGGACGCTTCAAAACGAAGATCGAGGCCATAGCCAATACGTATCTGTTGTCCCGCCGAGAGACAGAAATCCTGTTCTTCTTGGCAAAGGGCCTTAATTCGGCCTCCATCCAAGAAAAGCTCTACATTTCAGAGGGCACGGCAAAAACCCATATTCGCCACATCTACAAGAAGCTTGACGTGCACAGCCAACAAGAACTCATGCGCTTGGTGGAGCTCACCGAGATTACCTGCTAGAAAAATCCTCAGATCGCCCCGCGCCCGCAGCTTCCGCCCTTCAAGAATCGCCTGATCGATAGCTTCTCGCTTTCCTATAATAATGACGATTGCGTAAAGGATGCCGTGCTCGCGATGGGTTTATGGCATGATGGAACATTGCATAAGCATATGCGTGGACACCAAAGGAGATGCGATGGGCTTTCTTTCGAAATTCGAAGGCAAGATGGAAGATACGTTTGAAGGCGCCGCTGACAAGATGTTCGACGCACCCATCTCGCCCGTCCAGATTGCGAAAAAAGCCGAGAAGCAGATGCGCCGTGAAAAGATGGTGGGGGCGGGCAAGCAGTATGCGCCCACGCTGTACACGGTGCTGGTCAATCCCGACGACGATCACCGATTGTTCGGATACTACCCGACGCTGGCGGGAGAGACCGAAACGTATCTCGCCGCCAAGGCATCGGAGCAGGGCCTTGTTATGGATGGCCAGCCGCTCGTGCGCTTCATCGTCGACGACGGCTTGAAGCACGGCAAATTCGACGTCATAGCCGAAGCGGTCGCGGCTCCCATCATCGCGCAGCTGCGAGCGGAGGAGATGCAGCGCTACGGGCTCGCCGCGCCCGGCGCCGCGCCCTACGGCGGCGTGCCCCGGGGAGGCTATGCGTCCGCGGCCCCGCAGGCTCCCTACCAAGCTCCCGCCCAACAGCCCTACAGCTCCGTGGAACAGCCGCCCTACGGCGAGCAGCCTTACGACGGCGCGGCGCCTGGGGGGCGCGACCCCTTTGCCCCCTACGGCTCCGACTTCGAAGAGGATCCCGAACAGAAACCCCCCTTGCCCTATGTGCCCGAGGAAGAAATCGACTACGGGGTCGACTACGGCGAATACACGTTCGACAGCCAGGACTTCGATGACTATCGCAACGGCGGCAACGGCCAAGGAGCTGCGCCTGGCAGGAATGCCCAGCCTCTTGCACCAGGCGCTCCTCCCGCCGGCCAGGGATATGCCGGCGTGGCGCCAGCCGCCGCTGGCTATGCGGCAGCTGGCGCAGCTCCCGCCGCTTCAGACACCGTGGTGTTTGCGGGCGGGTCCCAAGGAGCAACCCCCGTCCCCTCCCGCACGGCGGTCCGTGCCCGCCTCATCGACACAACCAGCAACAAAGCCTACGATCTGGCGACTGCCCGCCTGCTCATCGGCCGTGAGTCGAAGAACGACATCGTCGTCCATGACATAAACGCCTCGCGAACCCACGCGGAGCTTCGGTATGAGCCGCAGGGCATCTGGGTGATTGCCGACCTGGGCTCAACCAATGGGACGCTGGTCAACGGCATGGAGATTTCCACCCAGCCGCTGTATGATGGCGATCGCATCACTATCGGCGTGACGAATTTTCTGTTCACGCAGGCATAGCGCATGGCCTCTTCGACAACCGCACTGAACGGCCCGAAACATTCGACCGTCCCCATCGCACCGCAAAACGTACTGAGGGAGTTCTCGTGATCGATGTCGTACTGCTGATCGGGCGCCTGCTTTTCGTCGCCCTCCTCTATCTGTTTCTCTTTGCCGTCATGAAGACGGGGATTGGCCTGGTGCGCGGCCAGAGAAAGAAGGAGCGCACCTGGAATCTGTCGGTCGAGCGGGGTCCGAAAGAGCTGCGCGGCGTCTCCATCGTGGTGCGCGGCCCGGTCATCGTCGGCCGCAGCCCGGGAGCAGACATCGTGATAGCCGCCGGCTATGTGTCGGGTCGCCATGCCCGGTTCTCGCTCATGGGGCAGAACCTCTTCGTCGAAGATCTTGGGTCAACCAACGGGACTGCCGTGAATGGCCAGGCCATAACCGAGCCTACGGCCCTCAGGAACAATGACGTCGTCAACATCGGCGACGTCGCGATCCGCGTGAGGTTTGCATGATGGCCCGCGATCGCTCGTACCAATCCACCCCCCGCTCCCGCCGCGGAGCGCTCACCACCTTCGGAAGCCGCACTGACATCGGGTGCCTGCGAGAGCACAACGAGGACAGCTTAGTCGTTGCGCCTCCCCTGTTCGCCGTTGCCGACGGCATGGGAGGACATGCCGCAGGCGAGGTTGCCTCAGAAATAGCGGTCAACGTTCTGGCCAAGCAGGCTCCTGATCATCCCGATGCAGAAGCGCTCGGACGTGCCGTGGAGGAAGCGAATCGCGCCGTCCTCCAAGCAGCCCACGAAGGAAGGGGCCGGGAAGGCATGGGCACCACCATGACCGCCGCCCTGCTCGAAGGCGAACGCCTGGTCATCGCTCAAGTTGGCGATTCGCGAGCCTACCTCCTCCATCAGGGAAAGCTCCAGCAGCTCACCCGGGACCACAGCCTCATGGCCGACATGATCGAGGCCGGGCAGCTCACTCCCGAGGAAGCTCGGGTTCACCCAAACCGCTCCGTCATCACCCGGGCGCTTGGCAGCGACCCGAACGTTCAGCCTGACCTGTACGAGATCAACGTCGAGACGGGCGATCGTCTGCTCATCTGCTCCGACGGCCTGTCCAGCATGCTGAGGGACAACGAGATTGCAGCGACGCTCGCCCGCATGCGGGATCCCCAGCGCTGCGCCTCTCAACTTGTCAACGAAGCCATCGCGGCGGGAGGCCACGACAACGTCACCGTCATCGTTGCGGACGTGACAGGTTTCCGGGAGATCCGCCAGAAAAAAATGGCGCGCAAGACAAAGTTCTCCATCGCGTTCGTTTTCGTGCTCCTCGCCGCAATCATCGGCGGCGTCATTTGGGGTGCGTCGGCCTATCTCAACACTGCAGCCTATCTGATTGACGACAACGGCACCGTGGCCGTGTACCGAGGGGTGCCAGGCAGCCTGTTCGGCCTGACGTTCTCACGCTTCGAGAAAGAGACCGACATCGAGGTGGCCGACCTCCAGCCAGGTGTTGCCAATCGTTTGACCGAAGGGATTCGGGTCGACGACGTCGAGGCAGCCGATGCGCTGATCGAAGAATATCGACAGGAAGTGGAACGGACGAGCCAGACTCCAGGAGACAGCACAGAATCAAACACAGCGAAGGCCGCAGATTCTTCTGCCTCGGCATCGGCCTCAACGCAGGAATCGACCGGGCAGAACACGGTCTCGTCGGTTTCGGATTCGCGGAGGTAGCCGTCCCATGACCCGCCGCAACCTCGAACTCATCCTCCTCTGCATCGCCGCGCCTCTCGTGGTGGTCCTGTTTGCCATGATCGCCATCAACCAAGGACAGACGCTCAGCATCAATACCCTTGGTGTGCCGGCGTGCATCTTCATAGCCTTCATCATCGCGCACCTTGCCACACGGAAATTTGCCCCTGGCGCGGATCCCGCCCTGCTGCCCCTCTCGTTTGCCCTGTCGGGCATCGGCATTGCCTTCGTGACCAGACTTGCCCCCGATCTGGCCGTCAACCAAGCCATGTGGCTGTTCCTTGGCGTGGCGTGCATGATTCTCGTCCTGATGGTCGTCCGCAACCTCGACAAGATTGCCCGCTTCAAATACACGCTCATGATCGTGGGCTTCATTCTGCTTCTCTCGCCTCTCGTCCCGGGTCTGGGACAGGAGATATACGGAAGCAGGATCTGGCTTCACGTGGGAGGATTCTCTTTCCAGCCGGGAGAAATCGCCAAGATCGTCATCGTGCTGTTCCTCGCGGGATACCTCGCACAGAACCGCGAGATGCTGTCGGTCTTCACCTGGCGCGTTGGGCCCTTCAACCTGCCTGACATTCGAACGCTGCTGCCCCTCCTGCTCATGTGGGGCGTCGCCCTCGTCATCGTCGTGTTCGAGAAGGACCTCGGCAGCGCACTCGTCTTCTTCTTCGTATTCCTGACCATGCTCTACGTGGCAACGGGCAAGAAGTTCTACCTTGTCGTGGGCCTTGTGCTGGCAGCAATTGGAGGCGTGGGAGCATTCCTGGCATTCGACCATGTGCAGATACGTGTCGATACCTGGCTCGACCCGTTCAAGGACGCGCAGAACACCGGCTACCAACTCACGCAGGCCATCTATTCGATTGCCGACGGCGATCTGCTGGGCGTCGGCGTGGGACGGGGCCTGGCGGAGCAGATTCCGGTCGTGGAAAGCGACTTCATCTTTGCCGCCATCGCCGAGGAGATAGGCCTTTTGGGTGCAGCGGGCGTGCTTTTGCTGTTCCTGTGCTTCGCCATCCGCGGGTTCGTGACCGCCGCACGGGCAAAAAGCGACGTGAGCTCGTTCGTCGCCGTCGGCCTGACGGCGACCATCGTGCTGCAGGCGTTTATCATCGTCGGCGGCGTGACCCGCCTCATCCCCCTCACCGGGCTCACGCTTCCCTTCATCAGCCAGGGCGGCTCATCCCTCCTGGCCAGCTTCATCAGCGTCGGCTTCCTGCTGCGCTGCGGAGACGAGGGCACCGGCGTCGGGACGGAAATGGCCAGCGCCACCAGTTCGTTGCATGCCAACAGCGTCCTCGGGCGCATCTCGCTCGGCAAGCGCCTGACAAACAGCATGCTGGTGTTCTCGACGCTGTTCGCGCTGCTCGTCGCCAACCTCACGCTCATCATGGTGGTGCAGGCCGACAGCTATCAGAGCATGCCGGGAAACAACCATACCCTCGCGAAGGAAGCGCGCATCGAGCGTGGCACCATCTCCACGTACGACGGCACGGTCCTCGCACGCAGCGTGCTTGACGAAGACGGCACCTATGCCCGCGAGTATCCGGCAGGGAACCTTGCCAGCCATGTCGTCGGCTATTCCTCGAGCATCTATGGCACGAGCGGCATTGAAAGCACCTACGATGACGCGCTGAAGGGGCAGCAGAATTTCGCCTCTTGGACCGACGTGCTCAACGCAGCCGCCGGCATCGGGACGCCCGGCAACGACGTGACGCTCACCTTGAACTCCAAGGTCCAACAGGCGGCGCAGGATGCCCTCTCCGGGCAAAAGGGCGCTTGCGTGGTCATGGATCCGGAGACAGGAGCCGTCCTTGCCTTGGCATCGTCCCCAACCTACAATGCGGCGGATGTCGAGAGCCTGCTTGAGCAGGCGGCCGCAAACCCCGACAGCGACGACAGCTCGTTGCTGGACCGGGCAACGGGCACGCTCTACGCCCCCGGATCCACGTTCAAGATCGTGACGCTGGCAGCCGCTCTCGAGAACGACGTGGCCTCAGAGGACACCGTCTACAGCTCACCCGGAACCATGTCGGTCGGCACAGCCGGCGAGACCATTTCAAACTTTGACAAGAACGACTACGGGAACATAACCCTCGCCCGCGCCATGGAGCTGTCGTCAAATACGGTATTTGGACAGGTGGGCATTCAAATGGGTGCCGAAACGCTGGTCAAGGGCGCCGAGTCGTTTGGGTTCAACAAGCAGCTTGACTTCGCCCTGTCGCTGCGCACCTCGCTCATACCGCAACCCGACGAGATCAACAGCACCTGGGCCCTGGCCTGGCATTCCGCCGGAGAGCCCGTCGGCCAGGACGGGCCCAATGCCACCGTGCTCCAGATGGCGCTCGTGGGCTGTGCCATCGCGAACGACGGCACCATCATGCAACCTTACCTTGTCGACGGGATCTATAACGCCAACGGCGAGCGCAGCTTCACCGCCACGCCTGCCAAATACGCACAGGCCGTCAGCAAGGAAACCGCCAATCGCGTCAAGGAAGTGATGAAGGGGGTCGTGAAGGAAGGAACGGGCACGGCCGCCGCCATTCCCGGCGTCGAAGTGGCTGGCAAAACCGGTACGGCCGAGAAGGCGGATGGGAATGACAGCTGGTTCGTGGGAATGGCGCCAGCCGACAATCCCCGCGTCGTCGTGTCCATCATCATCGAAAAGGGCGACGAAGGCGTGGCGACGGCAAAAGCACAGAATGTGTTAAAAACGGCCCTCGAGGTTCAAGGGCTTTTGTAAATAAGGTATGCTGATGACCAAATGACGGTCTTACAGGGGCAGCACGGCCAAAGCATGTGACCTAAAGGAGCAAGAAACGTGACCGGAAACATGATAGGCAGGGTTTTCAACAACCGCTACCAGATAACCGAGCGCATCGGAATCGGCGGCATGGCCGAGGTGTATCGCGCCCAGGACAACGTCCTGGGACGCATGGTGGCCGTGAAGACCATGCTGCCTCAATATGCTGCCGATTCGAATTTCACCCAGCGCTTCAAGCAGGAGGCTGCCGCCTCCGCCAACCTTCAGAGCCCCTACATCGTGAACGTGTATGACTGGGGGCAAGACGAGGGCACCTATTACATCGTCATGGAGTTCGTGCGTGGATCGGACCTGAAGACCGCCATCAACGAACGAGGCGCCATCAACCAGCGCAAGGCGGCCGAAATTGGCTCACAGGTGTGCCAGGCCCTTTCCGTGGCGCACAACCTGGACATCGTCCACCGCGACATCAAGCCGCAAAATATCATGGTTCAGCCTGATGGCAACGTGAAGGTGATGGACTTCGGTATCGCACGCGCCAAGAACTCCGTCATGACGCAGACGTCGTCCGTGCTGGGCACGGCGCACTACATTTCCCCCGAACAGGCACAGGGCAAGGAACTGACTGCCACGAGCGACATCTACTCGCTCGGCATCGTGCTGTACGAAGCATCGACGGGCAAGCTGCCGTTCGACGGACCCGATGCGGTGAGCGTGGCCATGAAGCAGGTCAACGACTACCCCACGCCTCCGCGAGAGATAAATCCCGACCTTGATCCGGCGTTTGAGGCCATCATCATGAAAGCCATGGCCAAGAACCCCTCCGAGCGCTTTGCCACCGCCCAGGACATGCGCCACGCCCTGAACGACTATCTTGCCGGACGTCCCGTCGCCCTCGGCGGATTCACCGGCGCCGAGACTGCTGTCATGGGCGGCGCCGTCGTGCCCCTGCCCATCGACGGAACCGCCGTCATGCCCGCAATGGGCGGCACGAACGGCGCCAGCAACGGGAACGGTGGGAAGAGCTATCGCGCCTCCAACGGCAAGAAGAAAAGCTCGAAGAAGGCGGTCGCCATCGTCATCGGCGTCATTGCCGCACTCGCCCTCATCGGCGGGCTCGCGTTTGCCCTCATGGGCGGATTCGGATCAGGCGAACCCGTTCCCGACGTGACGGGCAAGACCGTGGACGAAGCCACGCTCGTTCTCCAGAACGCCGGATTCGAGCTGGGCACCACCAGCACAAAATACGATGACGGCGTCGAGGCGGGGAAGGTCATAAGCCAGGATCCTGCCGCCGAGGCCAAGCGTGAAAAGGGAACGAAGGTCAACCTCGTCATCTCCCAGGGAACCGAACAGGTCGCTGTGCCAGACTTGACGGGCATGTCTGCCGATGAGGCCAAGCAGGCTCTGAAGGAAAAAGGCCTGGTGCCAGTGGGTGGCGAGGCCAAGTATTCGGACACTGTCGCGCAAAACCGCGTCATGGGCCAGTCGCCTTCGGCTGGCAGCACCGTCGCCAAGGGCGCCTCGATCGAGTATTACCTCTCGCTCGGCACCGAAAGCATCAGCGTTCCCGATGTGGTTGGCAAGGGCGAAGCGGCCGCGCGGGCATCGCTCCAAAACGCCGGGTTCGACGTGACCGTCGACTATTCCTACAGCGACAGCGTGGCTGAGGGCAACGTGATCAGCCAATCGCCCAACGCCAGTTCCCGGCTTGGCAAGGGCGAGACGGTTTCCATCACCGTCAGCAACGGCAAGCAACCCGCCTCCTCCTTCACCGTGTCGGCTTCCACCATCGGTGAGGGCGGCTATGTCTCCCCCGGCTACATGACCGTCGACAAGGGTGGCAGCGTCACCTTCACCGTGTCCGTCAACACCGGCTACACCGTGTCGGCCGTGACAGACACCACGGGGAGGACCTATTCGGTCAACACGAGCGGCGGCACCTTCACCGTGAGCAACGTGACCGGCGACGTGGCGGTGACCGTGACCTTCAAGCAGCAGGAGTCCAACCAGACCACTGTCACGCCCTGACGAATCTCGGCATGCTTCTGGAGCCCTCCGCATTCTGCTCCCCGATGCGCCCCGCCCTCAAACGGCGGGGCGCATTTTTATCCCATCCCGCATAGTCTGTCCCCCAGAGTTGTCGCCTCATAAATGCCCTTGCCCCCGCAAGGGCGGGCAAGGGCATTCTTGGGCTGTGTCATTGAGGCGCCGCTCTTTCTTGGACATCGGGCCATCCCCGTGCCTCGCGCCTGAACCAGAGATATCTTGTGGGCACGACGCTCTTCCATAGTTTCGCACCGCAGCACGCGGCGGAATGCTACAATACCAATCGCGCCTCCGTAGCTCAGGGGACAGAGCACCGCTCTCCTAAAGCGGGTGTCGTGCGTTCGAATCGCGCCGGGGGCACCACCGTTCATGAAACGGCGCTGCAGAATGCAGCGCCGTTCTTTATTGGCCCGCTATCCCACAGAAAACCGATCAAACTTTCCGTCGTCGGTCACGCAGGGTTCCATCACTCCCGCAGCGCTGCATCCTTGAGCACCAGCGTGACCGTGGTTCCAAGGCCAAGGGCGCTCTCGACCTCCATGTGCGTGCCGGGTCCAAAATAGCCGCAGATGCGATCATGCACGTTTTTCACCGCAATGCCGCATCCGGTGGAAGATTCGGGATGGAGAATGTTCTGGCGGGCTTCCTCAGTCATGCCCACGCCGTTGTCTGCCACGCTCACGATCACGTCGCCTCCCTGCACCACCGCCTTCACCGACACGATCAGCTTGCCTTCGGACGGCAGCGCATGCCTCACGGAATTCTCCACCAGAGGCTGGACGAGAAATGGTGGAACCAGCAGATCCTTGACCTCGGGGTCCACCGTCACCTCCATGCACACCCGGTCCTCGCCAAACCGGGCAACTTCGAACGAGAAGTAGCGCAGCGTCTGTTCCATCTCGCGCTCGAACAGGATGAGATCGGCGGAATCCTCAAGCGTGCGACGGTAGAACACGGCGAATTCCCTCAGCAAGATGCGGGCCTTTTCAGGGTCGGTCCGTATGAGCGATGCGATGGTGTTGATGGTGTTGAACAGGAAATGCGGATTGATTTGGCTTTGGAGGGCCTTCAACTCCATGCTGGTGGCAAGGTTGGTCTGCTCCTCGAGCGCTGCAGCGGCCATCTGGGTCGAGAGGAGTTGCCCGAACCCTTCGGCGATGGATTTCTGCGTCTCGCTGATATGGCGCCCATTGCGGTAGTAGAACTTGAGCGTCCCTTCCACATTGCGTCCGACCACGAGGGGGACAATGATGGCCGCCTTGATGGTGACCGATCCTGCCGGAAACCCAATGTCCTCGGGCGTGAGCAGGACACGCATCCTTCCATCGGTGATCGTGGCATGGGTGGCATGCGTCCGTATGATGCTGCCGGACGGATTGTCAGCTTCCTCATAACCCGCATATCCCAGAATATGTTCCTTGTCGGTGATGGCCACCGCAATTCCTGCCGTGGAGGGAAGCAGCAGCCCGCACACCTTCTGCGCCGCATCGACGTTCAAGCCGTTCTTCATGCTGGCAAGCGTCTGGGAAGCCAGCTTGAGCATGGCGTTGGATTGGCGGGCACGGACGGAGTCGGGATCCATGAGCAGCCTGATGACGATGACCAGAGAGAACGTGAACACCGTCCCTGCCCCAATCATGATGCCCATGTTGCTGTACGGCATGATGATGGCCCAAACCAGCACGAGGCCAGCAAGGACCGTGATGGTGAACGTGAGCATCTCAAGCGTGAACAGGCGCGGCAGCCGCGACTTCTCTTCTTTTCTTTCGTCCTGCATGGAGTCCTCCTGCCACATCGTAGCGTGCTATCCCACTATGCCCATTTCGTTGACCGCAAGGAGAATCGCGGCAACGATGAGAAAACCGCCGAACAGAAACCGCAGCGTCCGCTCCGGTATGACGCGCACCAGGCGAGCCCCCACAACAGCGCCCGGAACCGAGCCCACGGCCACGGCAAGGCCTGCAAGATAATCGATGTTGCCCAGCAGCCCTTGTTCGATGGTCCCCGGAATGGCCAACAGCATGACGGCGATGAGCGACGTCCCCGATGCCAGGCGCATAGGAAGGCCCAGCAGGGACAGCATGAGCGGAACCATGATGAACCCTCCGCCCACACCGACATAACCCGAGACCAATCCTGCGCCCAAGCCAATGGCCGCACCGATGAGCAGCTGCTTGCGGGAAAACCGCGGGAACGCTTCCCGCATCTCGTCGTCCGAAACAGAGGCCCGGGCTTCGCGCGAAGCCTCAGGCGCATCCGGCGCTTCATCCGTTGCCGGCAACTCGTCAGAACCGCCGAGACATACCCGAGACCGACGATGGAGACCCCTGCCGTCCCCATCCAAAGGAGCGCAGGGCGCTTGATTGCCCCCCATCTTGATGGCCTTCCCGAGCATGTTCACCGCCGAATATCCGATGATGAGGGCAGCAGCCAACATGACCGCCCAATCGGGAGACACATGGGCGAGCCAAACGCCGAGGGGAGACATGACGGCTCCGCCGAGCCCTGCCGCAATGCCAAGCGAGGGCACGCAGGTTTTGTGGCGGGCATGAGAGATTGCCCCCGAAATGGAGGTGGGGATAATGGCGAACAGGGATGTGGCTGTCGACATGATAGGGCTCATGCCAAAGGCCAGCCGAAAGACGGGAACCATGACGGTGCCCCCGCCAATGCCGAGCAACCCCGACATGATGCCGATGCCGATGCCGACCACAGCGGGAATGACCAGCGAAGCGACTATATCCATGAATGCCGTGCTTTCCTCTCGTATCTCAGCAGGCCGGCACAAAGGAGAATCGTGCAGAAGGCCTCTTGCAGCCGAAGCCCCGCCGGCAATGAAAATGAGTTGGGCGCCGAGCCCATGCTACTCGGCTATATTGAGACGGATCTCACTCGTGGCACCAGGGTCTATGCCGCTGGGAGCAGCAGACGCGTTTGCCGCTCGCACGGCGCCGGCGGCAATTTGGCGCTGGGCAGCAGATTGCATGAGCGCCGTCTGCAGGATCTGATCGTTCTCCATGCGGGCCATCAGCTCCGGCCACACGAATTGGAACTCGAAGTATTTCGCGCAGTTTCGCTGCGCGTACGTGGTCGCCTCACCGGTGGCCGCCTTGGCTGCCTTGCGATACGCCTTCTTGTCAGGGCGGGCCAAGCTGCGCAGGAACGCGGTCAGCCGAATGCGCCACTCGATGCCCGCCTCCAAAAACGGACCCGGATAGGGCTCCAAGGAGGAAGGCTTCACCTGCAGAAGGTCGATTTGGGTGCGGCTGTATTCCATCTTGCGATACTCGTAGAGCCAGCGGAAGATGTCCTGACGGAACCGCGTTCCCTCACTTTCCGTCTCAGGGGGGAGGTGACGGAGGTTCAGACGGTTGTCAAACCAGATGTCTGACCCGTACATACGCAGGTCCAGCATGTAGTCCAGATCTTCGCCGCGCGCGATCCACGGATCGAACGAAAGGCGTTTGAACGCTTCCTTGTGAAGGATGAGGCAGCCCCCGCACACGTGGTTCGAGCGGGACAGGCGCGGCCCGCGCATGGCCTTGGTGATCCATTTGTTGAAGGCCTTGCCCTGCTGCCAGAAATGGTTGTACCATCGGTCTTGGCTCTTCGAGAGGTACGACCCTTCCGAATTGAAGTAGAATCCCGTCTTCGCCAAGATGGGAATGCCTTTTTTCGTCAACTTGCCCAAGCCGTACATGGCTTTCTGCAGAAAGTCGGCATCGTCGACGATCTCATCATCGTCAAGGAAAACGATGGAGTCGAAGCCAAGGGTGTTCGCCACAACCAGGCCGAGGTTGCGGATGGCTCCGTATCCCGACAGGCCTATCTCCTTCGACAGCGTGCCCAGCCCCAACTGTTCCATGCGCTGCTGGATGAGCGCAAGTTCGGGCGCACCCACGACGGCGATGTTCAGGGAGGGATATTGCGATACTTGAGCCTGAATCTTTTCTGCAGCCTGGTTCTCGATGGAAGGCTCGCTTGCCACCAACACGACGATCTGCCCAATGCCGCGCACCTTCTGCAAGGAACGCAGCATCCGGGGAAGCTCGCCTGGCTGCGAGATGGGAGTTGCATGATCGTACGTCGCAAGCACGCTGCCGCCCTCTTTGCGGCGACGGGCTGACACGTAGGTCGGAATGACGATAACCGGATTCATACGCTTCCTCTATAGTTCGGGTCTCGGGCGGCGAACGGGAAGTCGTCTGGCACGCACCGAGGCGGTTTCGGCTTCATGGCCGAAAGCGACAGGGAGAGTCGGCACGACCAAGTAATCGATTTATTGTACCGCTTCGCGCTGCGCACGCTGCGTCGGCGGCGCGATTACATCGAATTTGCGGAGCACCTTCAGAAGCGGCAATCCCAGCACGTACATGACCAATGCCTCGCCAAGACCCGTCGACACCACGCCGAACAGATACATGGGAAGATACAGCCCATCGAGAGAGATCGAAGTGAACGGTACGGTATAGAATCCAAACCCTTGGAGGATGAGGGGCAGATAGGCGGGAACTATCAGGGCGTTCGCCACCACCGGGCCGAGCAGCGCGACCTTCGGGCGGTCGCGCATCTTCCAGCACCATAAGGCTCCCAGAAGCGTGGCCAAGCTTCCAAACACCACGTCGAGCAGGCCAAGAGCGCCTGTGCCGTTCACGGCGAGGGCAATGAGGTTGGCGATGACGCAACCGACCGTCAACCCCGGCACGGCAGCCGGCGTGAGCACGGCTAGGACGCACACGGCTTCGGAAATGCGGAATTGCACCGGCCCCCAGGCGAAGCCTTGCAACAGCAGCAGCGTCACCAGCGTTGCCGCAGCATACACGGCGGCAATCATGGCCGTTTGGGCAATAAACAGCGTTCTTCCCTTGTTCATGGGGTCTCCTCGTCTCCACACGGTCTACGCCGCGGGTTTTGGGCAACTCATAGTCCGCAGATGCAGGGCCCAACGGTGCATGCACGGGGCATCTTGGCCATGACGGCCGAGACACCGGGGACAGTATAGCAGAAACCCTCTTCCGGCTCAGCGCTTCTTTCTCGGACGGCCTTTGCGCGACGCATGCCCGGGGGAGTCCGAGGCCTTCTGGCCCCGGAGCTGACGCGCTTCCTCCCGGCGCGCGCGCACCTGCTCGGTCTCTTCCTTCAACGCCCGATAGGAAGCGAGACGGGCCATGGTGATGTCGCCGTCGCGGACAGCGGCAATCACAGCACAGCCAGGCTCGTCAACATGCCGGCAATCCCGAAACCGGCAGTGCGCCGCCCGTTCCTCGATGTCGGCGAATGCCGCCCCTATGCCGGCGTCAGCCTCCCACAAACCAAGGCCGCGAACTCCGGGCATGTCGACGATGCGTCCTCCGCCCGGCACATCGACCATCTCACGGCTGACCGTAGTGTGCCGGCCCTTGCCGTCCCCCTCGCGCACGTGGGCCGTTTCCTGCACTTCATCGCCAACCAGCATGTTCACCAAACTTGACTTGCCGACGCCGCTCTTTCCCAAAAGCACGGCGGTCTCTCCCGGGGGGATGAGCGCCCGAACCGCCTCGATGCCCTCACGGTCTTCATCCGAGACGACGACAACGTCCACGGAAGACTCCACAAGGTCGCTGACCAGGTTGCGAACCTCCGCAACCTGCTGCTCGTCGTCGGCAAGGTCCGACTTGGTGAGCACGACGGTCACGGCAGCGCCGGTCTCGTGAGCAAGCACAAGCTCACGCTCGAGGCGGCGCACATTCACGTCGGACAGCGGCTGGGCAACGATCACTCTGTCAAAATTCGAAGCGAGGACCTGCGATTGCGCCCGTTCGGTCGGGTCCTTTCGCACGAACACGCGCGAACGCGGCAGAATGCGCTCGATGATGCCCTTGTCGTGCCATGAGGGAAGTGACAGCTCCACGAAATCGCCGATCGCGGCGCGCGTCTCCTCCCCCTTCACGAGCGCCGTCGCATGCTCGCAACGAATGCAGGTTCCCTCATCGGTTCGCACGAGGGGATAGCCCCGGTCGAGCTTTATGACCTGCCCTTTCAGCACACAGTCCTCCTCGGCCATCTAGCGTTGACGCTCTCTCAG
>JAEZDJ010000057.1 GCA_023429565.1 Actinomycetes bacterium | reverse complement strand
GCGTACTGATGGAAGCCGAAGATGCAGCCCTTGCCTATCTTGCCTTTCCCGCAACGCACCGCACGAAGATCCGCACCAATAACGTTCAGGAACGCGCCAACCGCGAGATCAAAAGACGAACGCGTGTCGTACAGGGATTCCCTTCGCGTGAATCTCTGATCAGACTTGTGGGCGCGGCCCTGATCGAAGTCGATGATGAGTGGTCGGTACGCTGCGCTATCTCAAGACCTTCCCTGACGTATGCCTGGAGGACATCCGAACAGAAAGCACCAACCGAAGATGAGATCTTCGCAGCCCGGCAAGCCGCAGAGAAGATCATCGACGAAGCGATTGACCGACAGAGAAAAGAAAGCTAAGCTTCACAGCGATTGGGTGCCGACAAGTCTTCGGCGATGGCCCTTGATACACCACAAATTGAGACGCGACCGGCGATGATCTCCACGGCGGGAATGGTGACGTCAAACGCGTCCTCGAGCTCTGCGATCAGCGCCAGGATGGTGAGCGAATTGAGGATACGGCTGTCCACCAGCTGATGCTGGATGGTGTAGTCGATTCCCGGGCGCAGATCCTCCAAGATATCAATGATGTGATCCATTGCTGAGTTTCCTTTCTTTTGTTTCCCTATGCCGAACTAACGGCGCCTCGGCGTGTTGATGAAATCGATGTTGATGGCCTCGCGGACGACGTGCGGCTGTCCGACTCTGTCGATCATGACGATGGCAGGCAGGGTTCTGCTGAGAAACAGCGCCGCGCATTCTGTCATGCAGTAGGCGCCCACCTTTTCAAACGCGATGACATCGCCGCACCTGAGGCTTCGCAAGGGGAGTCGTTTGGCCAGGATGTCATTAACGGTGCAGAGCGAGCCGCACACGGTCCAGTCATGCACGTCTCCCTCCCGTCTGTTCGGCAGGAGCCTGCAAGGAGGCTGCCTCATTGCCATGGACTAACCGTAGTAGACGAGATGGTGCATGCCTCCATCCACGATGGCATAGCGCTGCCTCTCGTTTTCCTTGAGATCCACAACCCTTGTCAGGTAAGTCCCGCAGTCTGCGGCAAGGCTGCGGCCCTCCTCGATGACGAGGGAGCCCTTGAACTGCATGTCGGTCAGCATGGACGAGAGGTTGCCGAAGTAGGAGCGTTCGTCGAACTTGTCGGAATCGAAGTAGGCGACAGGCAGACCGGGGCCGTATTCGAGTTCGAGCGCGCGGTGTCCGCATTCCTTCTGTATCATCTGCGCGAAGGAGTCCAAGCGGTCTACTTCGCGTTTCAGCCGCTTGAGTGAGGTTTTTTGCGTGCCCGAAAAGAATTGGATGCCGCGTATGTCGACATAGGCGCTCCCGCGATGGTGCCCGAACAGGTCTTTGACGGTCCGTTCATCAAGTCCGAATTGGTTTCCGCTGGTAAGGCGCAACAGCAAAGATATACGTGTTCCGCGCACCTGAGCTATGTGCGACAGGCTGTCGAACTGGGCCTTGGGCTCCACTGTGTACCTGCCTACATTGGCATTTCCCAACACCAGATTGGCGACCATCTGCTCATCTTTATGGGCGCCGGAGACGACGAACTTCTTCGGATCGAGTCCCAACGACTGGCAGATATGCAGTTCGCCAGGCGAGCATATTTCGAACCGGTCGATCTCATGGCGCAGCTCAGGCAAGATGAACGGGTTCGCCTTCACGGCATAACAGAGATTGATCTTGGATGGCAGGTGGGAGCGCAGGAAAGACACTCGGTTTCTCAGCACCTTTTCGTCGAGCGCGTAGAAGGGTCCCTCAAGAGAATCCATAAGGCTCAGCAGCAGGGCGTCGTTCATGCGACGGTTTCCTTTCGGATGGAGCATCGAGGCTGTTGGGGAGAGGAGCCTGCAGGTGCGGGCCCCTCGGCCATGTGGGAAATCTGACCGCGATCGACCTTTCCGTTCTTGGTGAAGGGCATGCATCCAACTTGTTGGATGACGGTGGGTATCATGAACGCGGGCAGACATCGAATCGCCTCGTCCCGCACTGTCTGAACGTCGGCCTCTCCTTCGTAGAAAGTGCAGATACGCTTTCGTGCGCGATTGTACACACAGCGGCAGCGATCGACGGCTGCATGCCTTTCCAGCAAGGTCTCGATCTCCTCGAGCTCTATGCGATGACCTTGATGTTTGATTTGGCCGTCCTTGCGTCCATGGAAAAACAGCTCGCCTTCTGTTGAGTAATATGCGAGGTCGCCCGTGCGATAGATGGTTTCTGGACAGGCGGTTGCCAGGGAGTTCTGCACGAAAGCAGCCCGCGTCTGGCCTTCCTCGCCATAGTAGCCCAAGACAAGGGAAGCTCCGCGCACATAGAGCTCCCCCACCATGGAGGGATCCGTCACCTGGAGACCTCCGTCTCCCATCAAAAACACCTGCCTGTTCGGAAAAGCCTTTCCCAAAGGTACGTTCTCGGCGTAGTTCCGTTGCCTGTCCACCACGTGATACATGCAGTTGCAGACGACTTCGGTCGGTTCATACAGGTTCACGAATCGGGCATTGGGGAGATGGGCCAGCCATGTTCTCAGATGACTGATCGGCATGACCTATCCGCTGAACATCACGAGCCGCACGACGGGCAGACCTCGGTACTCGAGTCCGTGCAAGCAACTGATCAGGCACAGGGCGGAAACGGCCCATATCATGATCGTCACACGATCTGATCGACTCGTAGAGGTTGATGTCTTTTTGTCGGCCTGATACTCAGGATGTTCCATCTGGGCGTATTCGAACAGGGTGTCCAGGAGTTCGGATGCGATGAGCGATTTGTCGTTCATGGCCTGGAGATAGAGATCTTTCTTGTCGTCGGGCACGCGACCGTCATAAAACGCCTTCGCATACCCCTTGATCATCGTCAGGAGAGTTTTGAGGTCGTGAGACACGTCCGCGATCATGCGCTTCTTTTCCTGCTGCGAGGCGTCGAGCTTCTGCACGAGATCGATGAAGTTGTCGAAGATGGGTGCAGCTCCGCAGGCAGATCGGTTTTGTCTGTGGGGACGTCCTCATGGTTCTTGCGTGCCAGTAGGGCTTTATTGAGGGGGCTGATGGACCGTCGGATCATCCTCACCATGAGGATGGCGATGAGTGCCGTTGCCGCGATTGCGACGGGAACGGCGATGAGCCACAGCCTCCCCGTCTCGTCAACCACCTGATTGTAGGTCCATTCGCTGACCACCGGCGAAACCAGCACCAGCGTCATCCCCCGATCGTCGGATGTGTCATACGTGTATTTCTCGACGGTCATCCTGGGTTCATAGAAGCCTTTGATAAGGTAAAAATCCCGTTCCTGCAAGGATTGCCTTCCCGGGAACAAGGTGCCCTCGACGATGTTGAGATCCTCATCGAGTGTGCAGTAGTCGCGCACATCGCGCATGTGGTCCTGCGAGTCATAGGAGTAGAGGATGATGCGGTAGGAGCGGACGCCGTCGGCATTCTGCTCCTCGAAGAGCTCGTAGCGGTTCCGATCCTCGTAATCGTTGATGATGGGAAGGTCTTCCGCGCTGATCTTCGATGCTATCTCGCGGCTGGACGCATGGAGGCGCGTGCCGTCGTCGTCGAAAACAAGTATCTGGCATCGGCTGAACTCGCTGCCCGAAAGAGCATTGAGCTGGTCTCCGTCAAGATCGCTTTCGTGCTTAAGGACATCTTTCATCGAAGGGGAAGCACCTCCTGATCTGGGCCTCGGCGGCGGCGTTCGCCGCTGCGAACAGGGCGATGAGGATCGCTGCGTAGACGAGAGTGTATGAGAGGCAGCGTGCCGTCAGGCTGGAGAGAGGGTTCGTGGCCATGATTCTAGCCCTCAAACCGATATCCCAGCCCGCGGACCGTCTTGATATGGGTTGGGTTTGACGGATCGTCTTCCAGCTTCTGGCGAATGTTCGATATGTGCGCCATCACGCTTTTCTCGCCTCCCAGACACGAGTCCGTGTTCATGCCTTCGCCAGCGGCGGGATTCGAAGCGGCAGTTGCATGGTGTCGGCGCAATACCGCCTCGATATAGGCGGTCACCTCCAGGGGGTCGAAGGGCTTTCGTAATGTTGTATCCGTCAGCGCCGAGGTCCAGCCCCAGTATCTTGTCGGTGGGCTGGTTCCTTGCCGACAAGATGATGATGGGGACGTCGCAGAACGTCCGGACGTTCTTGATGAAATCATAGCCGTTCATCTTCGGCATCTTGATGTCTACGAGCACCACGGAAACATTCTCGCTGTCCACGATTTCGAGAGCCTGCTCCCCATCGGCGGCGGTTTTCACCTCGTAATCGCTCCCACTCGGATACAGCGTGAGGATCTCGACGATATTGATATCGTCTTCGATGACGAGGACGACGTTCTTCATAGCTGGCCTCATTCCATAAGAGATGCAAGGTCGGCTCTCGAGGCGGCGTTCCTCAGCCAAGCGCGTTGTCGCCCTTCCGACGAGGAGAGACATCTGACGTACACCGACGGAGACCCGTTGTTCCGGTTCCGTCTGCAGCACGGCATTCCCGATCGCATCCGAGTGGTCCTCGAGATTTCCACTGCAATCCCGGACTATAACAAAAAGCCTCACTCTGTCGCGTCGCCCATCAGAATGCTCAAGGTGAGCACATTGCGAGGTTGATTTGCCGTGCGTCGTCAAGCCCATTGCCATCACCTCAATTGTCTCCCTTGGATGGGCAAAGGAAGGGCTGCCTTTGCTTTGCTGGCTCAACCGTCGGCCATCTGGCATAAGAACAGCCCTGAACATCCCAAGAGGGACAGGGCTGTTCTTATGCCATGCTATCAGTACGATGCAAGGCTATCTTTGCGGTAGCTTATCCATTGGTCGACTCGGCGGTTGCCGCAGCTTCCGCTTCTCGCTCGCTGCGCGGTCGCGCGTCATACTCCTTGACTTCTTTGTCCATCGGCTGGTGACAGCTGAGGCACATGTCCTCCGTGTAGGACGCGTGGTCTTCCATCACCACCATGTAGTTGTCGTCGTTGTGACAGGACAGACAATCGGGGTAGTCCTCATTCACCAGATGGGGAATCTGTCCGACGCCAAGACCCTCACCCGTGGCCTCTTCGGTGGGCGTTGCCACCTTGTCGGCATAATAGCCTTCCCCGGCATCATGGCTCTCAGATGCTGTGTTCGTGGCCTGAGAGCCGCCACCACCCGAATGGTCCGATGTTCCCGCGGCGGCGCAACCGACAAGAGCCAGAACGGCCATGAGAACCGCAGTGGCGAGTATGCCCATTTTCTTCTTCATCCTGCTTACCTTCCTTCTCAGAACTCGACGGGGTCGCCAAGGGCCTCGCGGGCGGCGTTCTCGCCGGCCAAAAAGCCAGACCCGGCGGCGTTCGCGATCTGGCACAGCGCACGGCCATTCTGGCCAGCGCAGTACAGGCCCGGAATCGGCTGCCAATATTCGTCTACCACCTGCAGATTTTCGTTGTAGACCATGCCGCCGCCGTGATGCCAGTAGATGCCGCCGACTTCCTTGACAGCGTAGAATGGGGCGGCCTTGATGGGCACCAGGTACTTGGGCTGTTTGGCCATGTCGGTGTCCTCGCCCTTTTCGGCCATGGAGTTGTAGCGGTCGACGGTCTCTTTGAGGACGGTGCCGTCCACCTCCATAAGCTTGGCTAATTCTTCGATTGAGTTGGCTTTCATGATGATTCCCTCGGCCAACTGACGTTCGAAGTCCTCATCGAACCAAGGCACTGGCTCTTCGCAGGCCATGGGATCGAATTTAGAAAGGATGTCTTCTTTTTTGATGCAGTTGGCATCAAAGAGCGTAAAGGAGGTGGCATCGAGCTGGTAGACTTTTTGGAAACCGTTGTAGGTGTAGCAGTTGCCGGCATAACGTGCCTCGTCGGTAAAACGTTTGCCCAACTTGTTGACGCTGAGGGATTTCTGGCGAGCCAGCTGGTTGGCTGCGTTGTAAACAGCGCGAGGGCCGTTGGCATAGTGTGGATCATTGGCTCCGCCGTCCCAGATGTCAAACTCGCCCATCTCCTCCACAAATGCGCCGACGCCTTGGGCCATGCGAATGCCATCGCCCTCGGCGCTCGGCATGCCGGCGTACTTTGCCACGAATTTACGTTTTTCGGGCGGAACGTAGTATTCGAACATATCGTTGTTGCCGATCAGCCCGCCCGTAGCCAAGACCACGGTTTTGGCTTTGATGAATAGGTCCTTGTCGTCCTTCTTATCGTGCGCTTTGACGCCAACCACCCGCCCTCCGTCGAGGACCAGGGTTTTAACAGGCGTGGAGAGCTTGATGTCCGCCCCGTTGTTCTGCGCATACCAATACATCGCATTGGTGTAACCACGGGCCTCGTGCGGATGCCAGCGGTGGATGTCGTTGGGATACTCGAGAGACTCAGGCACCGCAGGCTCATAGAATTCGCTTGAACCTTGGAAGTTCTCTTGATAATACTCCATATAAGGCATGAGCGCCCCATAGCCGTTGAGGGCATTGACGTTGCGAGTGCGTACCACGCCCATCGAGTCCCAAAAGTCCAGCATGCTCTGCCAACGTTGTTGCATCTTGACCTGCAGGCGGTGGTTCTTGCCATCCTTGGGTGATAGCATATTCTCGTCGGTACGCAGAAAATCCTTCAGCACCGGTATCGTTATGTAGTCGCCCAGGGTGGCTTCGGCCCATTGTCCGTCGCCCCCAGGAATGCCATTTTTCTCCAAGGTTATGACTTTTGCGCCATAGTTTACGGCTTTGCAGGATGTCATCAATCCACTCATACCGCCGCCGCAGACTACCACGTCGGTCTCGAAGTCCCAATTTGCTGGCACCTCTGCTGGTGGAATGGGCTTGACGCTCTCCGACATGCCTGAGGTGTCATTGCCATCTTGGGCATGAGCGAGCGGGGTACTCTGCGTGATGCAAACTCCAACGGTGGTTGCCGCCGCCGCTCCGCCAAACACAAGACCGACGTCTTTGAGAAAATCTCGACGCGACAGACCGTTTTCAGTTTCTTCCCTGAGCATGCCTATCCTTCCCCTTTCCTTTTCTTGAGACACATGAGGTATTGAAGCAATATAAAATACCTGATGAATATCTCTTTCTCCACTCTCTAGAAGCGGAGAATATCACCGGGGCTTGCTGACGTTCAACACATAGTTAGGCAAATAGAGGTATAATCGAAACAAATAAGGGGAGCTCATGCATGCAGGGGAGGCAGCGATGAGCAGCAAGGGACGAGTCTTTCCACCTACCGTACCGATAGCGATCTTGTTTGCGGCAAAGGCCTTTGCGAAACAGTTGTCGCAGCACGCCATCCCCATCAGCACTACCCAGTATTGCGGGTTGGTCGCCTTGAACGACGGCAATGTCGCGACAAGCGTTGGCTCGCTTGCAAAGAAAGCTGGGCTGACGCCGAGTGCCATGACAACGGCCATGCAGGAAATCGCTGAAAAGGGTCTTGTTGAAAGAATGGTCGATGATGAGGATCGACGGATCATTAGGCTTCAGATCACTCCAAAGGGGCAAGAGCTGATGCGGGACCTCGACCCGGTCATTTTGCAGACCATCGCCAATATCTGTTATGGCTTGGACAATGTCGCATGTCGGACCATCTTCGAGGCTGCCTTCCGAACAGCATGTAGTGTGGGAGATGTGCATATGCGAAATCATCGATCCCGAGTTGACTCGGCGTATGTCTTTATGACCTTGATGTTCAAGAGTGACTTGACGAGGATAAGCGATCTTCACCGACTACATCTGATGGAAAGCATCGCCCTTTGCTATTTGGAGGAGCAGGACGAGCCAGTCAGATCATGCGACCTTGCAAAAAGCATGCTTTACCATCCTTGCAGCCTGGCAAAGATGCATCCGAGCCTCATCAAGCGTGGTCTTCTGAGGGGCGTCACGAAAACGGGTGACAAGCGAGCCCTTTGGCTCAGTCTCACGCCAGAGGGGAAGGAGCGCGCTGCGCATGTGCGCGCAGACTTCGAACGCCTGCTCGGTGAAAACCCCGCACTGGCTCAACGCGGAAAACGGGCGATCGTCATCGAGGCATCGAAAATGATCGTCCGAACCCAGCAGTGGCATCTTTGACATGGTCGGAATGTGACACACTTGAAATCGTAGACGGACCCGTTTTCCTGACCTCGCGCATCCGACGAGAGAGGATCCTCGGCGTCGAAAACCGAATTTCATGCACTGAGCTGATCCGAAGTTATCGGTTGTCTTTCTCCTCACGCCAGCCGGCTCCGTCTTGCTGCGTGCGTGTTATGGGCGTCCACGCAGATGGAACAGCGGAAATGCTCAAAGTGCTTTTACTGTCAGCAGCAGATAAAGTGACGCCAAGCCACAGGAGAGGTGCCGAACCCTGTGCTGACGGTGCCCGCTGAGGCAATGAACATCAAGTGGAAGAAGGGGTTTCCTTTTGTAAAGGAAACCCCTTCTTCACGCCCATCAAAGCAGTTCATAAGATAATTCTGCCCCTTGAGGCAGCCAATCGTCTACAGCCAGTCGAGAAAGAGTTGCTCCTTGCAAATATCCTAAAAATAGGATATTCCATTCTATTTTCTTGTGTCAGGCGACACGGTATCCTGAAAAAGGGGCCTATACCATTGATGTGAGGATGCCTGTCGAGACGAAGGTTGGGGACATCTGGTTGAGCGAGAACTGGACGGCGAATGGGGTGCTCAATTGCTCCATAAGCGATTCTCGTTTCACGAGGGGGGCGAGTGTCATGAAGGATCGAGGCATTCTATCATGCAGGCCGACGCAGACTCGTTGTGCCTTTGGGGGGAAGTGCGTCTTGCGAGGCATCTGTGGGGCAGTTCAGTCGGAGGAATCCCCACGTCCCTACCGCATGGTGTCGGCGCCGAGGAACATGGTGTTCACCCGTGACGATCTTGGAGGTATCCTGGTCATCAGGTCGGGGTGGGTCGTGTCGCTCTCGTATGCTCAGACCGGTTCCCCCTTTGTCCATGTTTTGCTGAACAGAGGGATGACCTTGGGGGAGGCTGCCCTGTATTCCGAAAAGACCCTGAGCGACAATCTGATGGCAATAACCGATGCAGAGTTCTGCTATCTTCCCAACAATCTGCTTCATCGGGCGATTGAAACCGATGTGTCGCTTTGCCGGGAAATCTTGGCTGCGGCATCGGACAATGAGCGGGCCTTTGCTCAGTCCGTTTGGGTCCTGCAAGGAGCGCGGGTCATCAATAAGGTGAAAAGACTCTTTTCCCTCTATCGTGTATGGTCGGAGCAGGGCGAGGGAGACATGGTGCTGCCGATTTCCCATGAGACACTTGCCCTGATCATAAATGCCGAAAGAGCGTCGGTCACCCGTGCTCTGGCCAAGCTTGAGGAGCAGGGACTTCTCGTCTTGAAGCCTCGATCGATCACGGTTCGGCAGCAATACTGGCGATCTGCCCAATGCGCCACAGAGGATTATTGGGACTCAGCTCGGTTCGATGGCTAGTCCAACTTCGGCGACGATTGAGCTGGCTTCGCATTCTAATTAGGGTCTGCTCCATAAGTCATAATCCCAGTTCAAGTGGCATTTCATGCTAGTTTTTGCTATAATGAATGCAAGGTTTTTGGGTGTATCAGATCAAAAACCTTGCACCTCTAAAAGCCCTTCGCCTTAATAACTGGGAACATGCATGTATAAAGACCACTCGCAACTCACCATCGAAGACTTCATCTTCCCGTTCGGAGCACTCGATCCTAACAACCGTTGGGTGCGCATGGCGTCGTTTGTGCCATGGGACGAGATTGAGAAGCCCTATGCAAAAAGCTTCGGCACAACCGGCGCTCCGGCGCATCCGGCACGCATGGCCTTCGGTGCTCTTCTGCTCAAGCAATGCCTCAGCGTATCCGATGCCGAGCTTGTAAACCAGATTGCCGAAAACCCGTATCTCCAGTTCTTCATCGGCTGCAAGTCTTTCGACAAGGGCTGTCCTTTCGGGGCATCGACCCTGGTTGCATTCAGAAAGCGCTTTCCGGAAGACGAGGTTCGCCGCATCAATGACCTCGTTATCGCCCGTGCGCGGGCGGCTGCTGCCCAAGCAAAGGAAAACAACGACGATGACCACGACGATAGTGACGGCGGCACGCTTGTAATGGATGCCACCGTCGCCCCGTCCAACATCGCGTATCCACAAGATGTGGCCCTGCTTGACAAGGGACGCGAAATGCTCGAGGCTCTTGCTGACAAGCTCTGCGCCCAAACAGGCACCAAAAAGCCCCGCATGTATCGCCAAAGAGCACGGCGTGACTTTCTGAACTGGTCGAAAGCCAAGCGCAGAAGCTACAAGCTCAACCGTCGGGCTCGCCGGCAGCAGCTTGGATACGTCGCACGTGACTTAGGCTTTATCGCTGAGCTTATCGAGCAGAAACATGCTGAACTTACCGAACGAGATGCTATCGCGATCGAGACGATCAGTCTGCTTTATGCCCAACAAAAAGAGATGCATGACCAGCACAAAACCAAAGTCGATCATCGCATCGTGTCCATCGAACAGCCCTGGGTGCGCCCTGTCGTGCGTGGCAAAACGCACGCCAACACCGAGTTCGGAGAGAAGCTCCACCTGTGCATTGAAGATGGCTTCTCTCGTGTCGACTATGCATCGTTTGAAGCCTACAACGAAGCCTCAAGACTAACCGATGCTGCAAAGGGCTACAAAATGCGACACGGTGCCTATCCCAAGCGCATTCTCGCCGATAAGATATACACGACCAGGGCCAACAGAGCCTGGTGCAAGGCTCGCGGCATCGAGTTGTCGGGTCCGAAGCTGGGACGACCCTCGAAGGACCCGCAAGTAGCGCGAGAAGATTGCAGACGCGAGCGTGAGTCTGCAAGTGATCGCAACTGCGTCGAAGGCGCATTCGGTACGATGAAGCACTCATACGGTATGGATCGCGTGATGACGAGGCTGAAGGAAACGACGGAGACGGTTGTCGCGATGGCGGTGCTGTGCTTCAACCTAAAGAAGCTCGAGGGGCTTTCTTATACCTTCATTCGGTGGGCGTTGAAGATGCTGCAATCCTGGCCGTTGTTATTGGTAGGAGATAGGGGTCTGCAGCGGGCTTGAAAAACGGTTTGTTATGGAGCAGACCCTAATTAGCTTTTAAAAAATAGTCGGTAAGTAAAATAAAGCGTCAGAAAGTTCCTGTGTCATGCAACACAGGAACAAGGTGAGACGCTTGCTAGAATCACCATAAATTGCAGCTTTGATCAGGGGAGGGGGTGTATCGAAGGCATGGTGCGACAAAGGAAGAAGTAAGAGTGCCATGCTGAGGGCGTTCTCGGCAAAGCGGTGAAAAATGACGAGAAAAGAACGGAGGAGGGGGATATGGAGAAGACCAAGTGGTCACCGGAACAGGACCAACTTGAGCGTGTGCAAGATGAGCTCCTTTCCAAGCATCAAGACGAGGAGATCCACTACACGACCTGTCCGCAGAACGGCTGCTTTGAGATGTGTGTGCTCAGGACCCATGTCAAAGACGGCAAGGTGACCGCGATAGAAACGGATGACAGCGTTCATGAGGGCATGGGGCGCGAAGACGAATATTGCAACCCCGACGATCTTCAGAAGGGAATGTATCAGAGGCGGGCCTGCCCGCGGGGGCGCGGCATGCGCGAAGATGCCTATTCGCCCAACCGCATCCTCTATCCGATGAAAAGGGTTGGACCCAAAGGCACCCGCCAGTTCGAGCGCATCTCCTGGGATGAGGCGCTTGACACGATCGCAAGAAAGTATCTGGAAACGCGAGAGAAGTACGGGCCGTTCAGCGTGCACTGCGACGGGATGCTTGGGGTGAGCTGGGATTACTTTGGCCAGCATCTGCCGGGCGGCGCCATCGGCATGTGGGGTGAGGATTCCTACGAGCCGACCAACTTTGCCGACCAATTCACCTACGGCGACAGCGTGACCATCCCGTCTTACTTTGCGGGCAAGGTGGATGGAAACTCCGAAAACCAGACATTCCTGGATTCGAAACTGATCATCCTCTGGGGTTTCGATGCCTGCATCAATTACCCTGAAACCGTCTACTACCTGCTCTTGGCCAAGGAGAAGGGCATTCCCATCATCACCCTCGACCCTCGCTACACCTGGACCGCGGAAACCCTCGGCACCCAGCACATCTTCATCCGCCCGGGCACCGACTTGGCTATGTTCGCGGCGATGTGTCAGGTGATCTTCGAAGAGGATCTCTATGATCACGAATTTTGCGACAAGTGGGTCGAGCCGAACGGGCTCAATCAATGGTGGGCCTATGTGATGGGCCAAGCCTACAACGAGGCGCCTAAAACTCCGGAATGGGCGGCACCCATCTGCGGCGTGCCTGCCGAGACGATCCGCGAGCTCGCCCGGCTCTATGCCACGACCAGCCAGACCGGCCCCGTCTATATCAGGATGGTCTGGGCGGCCGCACGGCAGATCTATGGCAAGCAGACGGCGCGCGGATTCAATTACCTACAGGCGCTCTGCGGCAATTTGGGCAAGAAAGGCTGTGCGGGCAACGGCGTCGGATTTGGCGTGTCGGGTCACATCATGGCACCGAACCTCGCGCCTTTCATGGGCGATGCGCAGCCTGAATACGGGGCCACGATCTGCATGGAGGCCGAGATGTGGCACCGGGCGATCAATCTTCGCCCACAGCTGGAGGCGGGGGAGATCACGGAGGAGTTCTACAAGGCGGAGATCGGGTGCCCGCAGGGCTTTGAGGCACCTAACATCCACATGATGCTCTCCATCCCGTCCAACCGCAATCACGCGGGTGGTTGGTACGGAACAAATGAGCGGATCGAAGCGATGAAGAAACTCGATTTCTTTGCCTATGCACATTGGAATTTCGCAAGTCCCACCGTCCCCTATGCTGACATCGTGCTGCCATACGCGCAACAGTACTTGGAAGGCCCGATGTCGATGCTGGGCGGCGATCCGCTCAAAGGATTCATCGTGGCCATCAATGGCGGTTGCCAGAATGTGGTGATGTACGCCGACGGCGGAGCCAAACCGGCAGGAGAGGCGCGTCATGTGCTGTGGATCCTCCACGAGCTTGCCGAACGCATGGGCCTCGGCGACAAGGTGCTCTCCCGGTTGCGCGGTGTCGCCCCCGATGATGTTTCCAGGGTTGTGGGCGAGGCAGCCGGCGAGGCGTGGGAATCTTGGCGCCAGACGCCGCCCCCGTTTGGCGGGGCGGCTTACAATCCGCCTCCCTGGGAGGAGTTTTCCAAGAAGCCGGTGTTCATGGTCCCCATGGATGACTACCATGTGTTCATGCGCAGGCAGTACGAGAACGACGAGCCCTTGTCGACGGACTCCGGCAAGATCGAGTTCTATTCCGACTGGATCGCCAACGCCGATCTCAAGGTCGCCATCCATGCCGGAGGGAAGTGCTTCGGCAACGGCACCCTGCCGCCGATAGCACGTTACAAGCATTCGCCTGAAGGCCCGCATTCGGCCAAGACGAAAAAATTTCCACTTTACATGGTGACGCCGCATTCCCTGTTCCGCCATCACACCGCTTATGACCACAACCGCTGGTTTCGTGACGAGTTCAGGAACTCGGTGTGGATGAGCATCGCCGATGCCAAGGTGCGCGGCATCAAGGATGGCGACCAGGTCATGGTTGAAAACGAGGTCGGTCAGTGCATCGTGCCGGCTTATGTCACTTCCCGCATGAGCCCGGGCACCTGCGCCATCCTTTTCGGACGTTGGTACGAGCCGTCTGCTGTCAAGACCGACATCATGCCTGAGGGCATCGACACGCGTGGCAACTGCAACTTCCTGGTTCCGTCGGACTTCCACGACGATGTGCTCGGCGCGGCTCTGGACGGCGCCCTTGTCGAAATCCAGTCGCTCGATGCGAAGCTCAACCTTGAAAGACTTCAGGAGGTGAAGTGAGATGACCCAATACGCGTTCTTTTTCGATCAGAGCCGCTGCAATAACTGCCATGTCTGTTCTGTCGCTTGCCGCGATTGGAACGATATCGAATCCGGTCCGGTCAAGTGGTTGCGGATGATGCAGTGGGAGAAGGGCACGTTCCCCAATCCCGCCATGCATACCCTGCTTGCCACCTGCTATCACTGCGAGAAGCCTGTTTGTGCCGAGGCTTGTCCCAACGACGCGTTGTTCAAGGAGGACCGGTTCGGCGCGGTGCTGCTGGACGAGGACAGGTGCCGAGGGACTCGCCAATGCTGGATTGCGTGTCCCTATGGTGCCCCGCAGTATGAGGACAATGCTCCCGGCACGCCGATGAGCAAATGCACGATGTGCTATGACAAGCTGGTGCAGGGCGAATTGCCCGTGTGCGTTGCCTCCTGCCCTCAGCGGGCCTTGGACTTCGGGCCCTTAGAGGAGATGGAGGAGCGCTATGGCAGGCTTCATGCTTTGGAGGACATGCCTTCGGCCGATATCGCTCGGCCTGCCATCGTTTTCAAGCCCCGCGCCGCAAAGCAGTTGCACGTGCCTTACGACGAAGCCGAGGTACTGCGCCTGATGGCGACACGTGCCGATGGGCTGCCGACCCTCTATGACGACCCTGCGGATGCCACCGAGTTCGGCAAGGGCGTGGTCGGCTACGACACACTGGTCATGAAAGCCGCCAGCGTTGAAGAGAACCTCGCCCGTTCGAAGAACGAAGACGGCTGACAGCAAGGGGGATTGGGACTCCTTCCCTGGATTTTGCAGAGAGGGGTCCCGATTGCATAGACCATTCAACTGAAATGGCCACAACAGAGCATCGGATCAAAGGGGATGGGAAGATATCGGACAGGGAAGTGGCAATCGTTACCGGCGGCAGTCGCGGAATTGACGCAGCGGTCATTGCACTTTTCGCTCCGTCGGTCATCGCCGAAGAGAGAAAGCAATTTAGGAAGGATTAGGGGCAGATCAGGGATTCAAATTCAAACATTGGAAAGATGGTATCGACATGAAAACATTGGTTATCGCAGGCGCAGGAAAAGGGCTTGGTCTGTCCATTGCAAGGCGTTTCGGCAAAGAAGGGTTTCAAATCGCGCTCATTGCGCGCACTGCTGAGAAACTTCAATCGATGGTAGATGGGCTCAAAGGGGAAGGCATCGAGGCTTCCTGTTTCATTGCCGACCTCAGCAGCAAAGAGCAGGTGGAAAAGGCTGTGGCAGATGTAAAGGAGAAATACGGCCAGATTGACGTTGTTGAATTTAGTCCGGGAGGCACCATGTCAGCTGTTGCCCCGTTGGACGTGACCGTTGAAAACGCGCGAGAGGTTTTCGACGAAGTGGTTGTAAGCGCCATTCACGTGGTCAACAGCGTGGTTTCGGATATGATTGCGCGCGGCGAAGGTGCCTTGCTCTTTACCAGTGGCCTATCTGCAATGTATCCCATTCCTATACTGGGAAATGTTGGTATCTCCATGGCGGGCCTGCGCAACTATGTTGCAAATCTTCATGCGGTGTTGGCTCCCAAAGGAATTCTTGTGGCGAATCGTCCGTTAGGTTTGTTAATCAAGGCGGCCGGAACCGGTGGGGTGGATGACCCCGACGTGATTGCGGATATGTGGTACCAGGTATATGCGAAAAAATTGGGCGGTGAGGAAGAATATCCAAAGGGCGTCACCCCCGAAACAATGCTGTTTTAACCCCGCGTCGCCCGGTAGATTCAGCTTTTGCTTCAAGGACGATACTCGATTGCTGCAGGAAGGAGGCCTTCCACCATAAGTTCGCCCGACCCCAATGATGGAAAGGATTTTCGCGCCAAGTTGTTGGTTGGCATGGTGAAGCGAAGCTATTCGGGCAGCTATCCCGAAATCGTTCGTATCAGCCAGATGGTATGCGATTCTGGCAGGGATTAGACACTGGTCAGAATAATGCTTCTAAACGATGAACCGCTCTCAAAGAAGCTGCGCGTAGGCTATTTGGGCCAGAAAATTATGAAGACGAATATATCTCGCGCGGATTTGGCTTGGTTCATGTTGGAGCAAGTGGGGAACGCGGAACATTCCCGCAAAGCTCTCGCGATAAGCAATTGAAAGTTTGGAGGAAGGCTTATGAAATTATTCAAAAAATACCCGGTCAGACAAATCGGATATTTCGTCGAGGATGTTAGAGAAGCCGCGAAACTCCATTCCCAGCTTTTCGGCTCCGGTCCTTATCTGGTTATGAAAAATCTCAAATTCGATCAAGTCAGCTATCGGGGTAAAAAATCTGACATCGTCCAGTCGGTATCCATGGGCCAATGGGGAGATGTGCAGGTGGAGTTTTGCGCGCAGCACAGTCCGGAACCGTCTTATTACACGGACCTCGGTCGCTATGGCATCCATCACTTTTGTATCTGGTCCGATGATGTTGACGCTACCGTCAAAGAGTTCGAAGACGCTGGTTACGAACTGGCTGAAATGATGGAGATTCAGGGGATGAAATTCGCCATTATCGACTGCACCAAAGATTTGGGACACTTTGTCGAAATCCATTTGCCGATGCAGGAATCATACGGAGGCGTCAAAGCGCTATCGGAAGATTTTGACGGGAAAGAGCTCTTTCCCGCATTGCCGTACTAGATAGTGTCGTCACGAGATATGATATAATGATGGAGACATGAAGACCGACGAGAAAGAGCCTCCATGGAATCCTCCTGCCACCGCCACGACATCGACGACCGCGCCTGGTCGATCCTGGAGCC
>JAEZDJ010000087.1 GCA_023429565.1 Actinomycetes bacterium | reverse complement strand
AACCTAAGCGCTATAGCGTATCGAAGAGCAGCGCTTGCGCTGCGACACAAAACGAAAAGGAGCCGCATACCTCTTGACGAGATAGGCGACCCCTCGTTCAATTGGGGGCTTTTGATACAGCCCCTTTCTTTTTGGCTGCTTGGACGAGCGATGATTTGCGCGAGTCCATGAGGCGTTTGCTGATCGCCGCTTCCTGCCCTGCACTGCGCTTTTGTCCCTTCCCCTCCCAGCCTTCATCAAAAAGAGGGAGGGGATCCTGGCACCTCCCCTTTTTCATCCGTTCATTCCCATTTGAGGGCTGATGGAGTTCCTTCCTGCGGGGTCGCCTTTTCTCGGATCGGCAGAAGGAGCCCCGTCTGGGCAGTTTTGCAGCAGGGGAGGACCTGGACGAAATTTTTGACCTGCGATCTTCCGCTGACCTTGCGAGCCTCTCGTCGAAAAACTGCCCATAACTCGTGCATTTGGGCAATCCGACCCGTCTGGTCGGTGCCCTGCCTGCGAGGCGTCCTCACGGTGGCTCGCGCACCTTTCCTTCACGATCACCGGGGCGGGTTCCTTGCATGATGCCCCTGGGAAGGCATCGGAAATTGAAGAGAGACCTTGTGCGCGAAGAGGTTGTGGATGGAGTGGCAAGGCGCTCTCCAGCTTGAGACGACCTTGTCGCTCATCCATCTTTATTTTGAAAAATGATCGTCGAGCTTCTCCGTTTGCTACAATGTCAATCATCGATCTATACGTCGAAAGGACTTACCTATCATGAACATCGTGTTGTTGGGGGCGCCGGGTGCTGGGAAGGGCACGCAGGCTGCCAAGCTGGTCGAGGAGTTCGGCACGCCGCATATCTCGACGGGAGACATGCTGCGCGCCGCCGTGAAGGCCGGCACTCAGCTGGGCAAGAAGGCGAAGTCTTACATGGATGCCGGGGATTTGGTCCCCGATGAAGTCATCATTGGCCTCGTGACGGAGCGGCTGCAGGATCCCGACACCGAGAAAGGCTTCATCCTCGATGGGTTTCCGCGCACGTCCGCGCAGGCGGTTGCGCTCGATGCCGAATTGTCGAAGCTGAAGCGTCCCCTCGATGCGGCTTTGCTCATCGACGTTGACTTTGAGGTCATCGTCAAGCGCCTCACCTCGCGTCGCATGTGCAGGGACTGTGGCTACATCGGCACGGCCACGGACCTCACCTGCCCTAAATGCGGCGGCGAGATGTACCAGCGTGACGACGACAACGAGGCGACGGTTCGGAACCGCCTTGACGTGTACCAGAAGTCGACTGCACCGCTCATTGACTACTACCGTGGGGGCGATGTTCTCGTCGCCATCGACGGAGACCGCGATGCGGACGTTGTCTATGCCGACGTGAAAAGTGCCCTGCATCTCTAGCCAACAGGTTGGATGGCGGGAAAGGGTGGACATCGTGTCCACCCTTTCTTTTGGTCCTCCTCCGCTGGTCTATACTCTATAATTCATAAACATCATGCCAACCGTACGTCAAAACATAGTGTATGCCTATCGGGGCTTCATGCGCTCCCACGGGGCTTCGGTGCGTCATGTCGCGAAGGTCGTGCTTGCCGTCGCGGCGATCGCCCTCCTGCTTGAGACCTTTGTTTTCAACTTCAACTATTTCGCTACGGCGGGATACAAGACCATCAGCCTGAACGATCGTCTCAACCTGCAGGAAACCACCGACGAGCAATACAAGCTCACCACGGTGAACCACACGTTGGAATTCTCGAATCTCAACACTGAGGTTCACAACATCTGGCTTAATTTTGACTATCGGCAGCCAGCTCAGGAGCTGACGGTTAAGATCCAGTTCACGGACGAGGCTCACCAGACCTACTTCGACTCGACGGAATACACGGTGGGAGTGCCTGACGTGTCCGTGGCCACGAACTGCGACCAGAGCGAATTCATCAACCTCAACACGACCGGCTTGGTCGATAACCTCAAGATAGAGATCACGGGCGATGATGTCAGCTATCCCATCAAGCTGTCGGATGTGGGAATCAATGCCCGTCATCCCTTCGACTTCAACACGACGCGGTTTCTTGTGGTCGCCGGTCTGCTGGGACTCGCCTACATCTTCAGGCCGCGATCATCCATTTATCGCGTCAGCATCGTCGACGAGCCGCGGAAGTCAAAAGCCGCCATCATTGTGACGGTTGTCGTGGAGGTTTGGCTCGCTTCGAGCTTCCTGCTCATGGGCTCGAACCTTGTCGGTGTTGCCACCAGCACGTACAACAGCGGGTCATGGGACGGGAGCAGTCTGGCGAACACCTTCGCGGTGGGAGGGGATAACGCCCAGCAGTATGCGGAATTGGCGAAGGCCTTCGCCAACGGGCAGCTGTATCTGGAGGAAGAGCCTCCCCAATGGCTGCAGAGCATGGATGATCCCTACGACAAGGGTGCTCGCGACGAGGCTCAGAAGGAGACGGGGGACCCCTATCTCTTTGACGTGGCATATCATGACGGCCATTACTACGTGTACTTCGGCGTCGTTCCGGTGCTGCTGTTCTATCTGCCGTTTTATCTGGTGACGGGATCGAGCTTCCCCACGGCTATCGGCGTGCTGCTGTCCGTGATCGCGTTCATCCTGGGGTGCACGGCGTTGCTCGACCGTTTCGCCCGGTATCATTTCAAGCGGGTGAGCCTGGGGCTGTATCTGCTGTTGCAGATACCCCTCGTGGGGTGCTGCGGCATCCTGTACCTGCTCAAGTTCCCCACGTTCTACTCCCTTCCCATTGCGTTGGGCTTGGCCTTCTCGGTGTGGGGGCTCTATCTGTGGATGCGGGGACGCGCTGCCAGCCGTCCGGGAGGATGGTTCCTTGCCGGTTCGCTGTGCATGGCGCTGGTCGTTGGATGCCGCCCCCAGCTGATCGTTCTGTCGTTTCTGGCCTTTCCTTTGTTCTGGCGCACCTACATTACGGAAAAGCGTCTGCTCACCGCTCAAGGAGCCCGTGAGTTCGCGTGCCTGATCGCGCCCTATGCCGTCGTCGCTGCGGGACTCATGGGATACAATTATGCCCGGTTTGGGGCGTTCGCCGATTTTGGTGCCAGCTATAATCTCACCGTGAACGACATGACCAAGCGCGGGTGGAACGTGGGACGCCTGGCACCGGCGCTGTTCGCCTATTTCCTCCAGCCTCCAAGCGTGACCGGGGTTTTCCCCTTCATCCAGCCGGCCCCGTTCGAAACCACCTACATGGGGCAGACCATCAAGGAAACCACCTTCGGCGGGATACTGGTGTGCCTGCCCATCCTCTGGGTTCTTCCGTTTGCCAAACGCATCCTGAAGCTGAGGATGAGCCAGCGCTCGACGCGCACCATTGCGGGGGTCGTCGTGGTTCTGCTGCTGGGCGGCGTGACCATGGCGCTTCTCGATGCGCAGATGGCTGGCATCCTCCAAAGGTATTTCGCCGATTTCAGCTTCATGTTCCTGGCGGCTGCCGTGCTGCTCGTGTTCATCGTGAACGAGAACGTCGAGGCTGGCACAACGGCGTCGGATGTGTTGATGGAGGTTTTGCTGGCGCTTGTGGCAATCTCTGTTCTGTACAGCACGCTCTTGTGCTTCGTCCCGGAGACGGGCTGGTATTCTGACATGTATCCTTGGGCCTACCAGAACATTTTGGAAGCGGTGCAATTCTGGACGTGATCTGTCGCTTCTGGGCGCGGGGGAGCCGAGGCGTTTTCGGGGGTGGGGAGGGCACGCGTGCGCGCGCTCCTGGCCTCCACTCTCCCATCACATTTGGGGCCGCTTGCCGAGCGCCTGTGCCCCCGGCACGCCGTCCCTTGTCCCGTTGAAGCGGAATGCAAGGCCGTACTGGTATTATGATCAATGGTATTGCCAAGATAGGAGAGGAATATGACGAGAGAATTCAAATCTATGGACGGCAACAATGCTGCTGCGTATGTCTCCTATGCGTTTACCGAGGTGGCGGGAATCTACCCCATCACCCCGTCGAGCCCCATGGCCGATCTCGTGGACCAATGGTCTGCCGCGGGACAAAAGAACATATTTGGCACAAGGGTGAAGGTTTGCGAGATGCAGTCGGAAGGCGGCGCCGCTGGCGCTGTGCACGGCTCTCTTGCTGCGGGCGCCTTGACCACCACCTACACTGCCTCACAGGGTCTTCTTCTCATGATCCCCAACATGTACAAAATTGCGGCGGAAATGCTGCCGAGCGTGTTCCATGTGAGCGCGCGCACGGTTGCCACCCAGGCTCTGAGCATTTTCGGCGACCACTCTGACGTCATGGCTTGCCGCCAGACCGGCTTTGCCATGCTTGCCGAAAGCAACGTCCAGGAGATCATGGACCTTTCAGCCGTGGCGCACCTGTCCGCCATCAAGGGCCGCATCCCCTTCATCAATTTCTTCGACGGCTTCCGCACGTCCCACGAAGTGCAGAAGATAGCCGTGTGGAATTACGCGGACTTGGCCGAGATGTGCGACATGGACGCGGTGCGTGCCTTCCGCGACCACGCGCTCAATCCCGAGCGTCCTGCCATGCGTGGATCCCATGAGAACGGCGACATCTTCTTCCAGCATCGTGAGGCCTGCAACAGCCACTATGACGCCTTGCCGGCCGTGGTCGAGGACTACATGCATCAGGTCAATGCCAAATTGGGCACTGACTATGAGCTGTTCAACTACTATGGCGCGCCGGATGCCGATCGCGTGATCGTGGCGATGGGCTCGTTCTGCGATGTGGTCGAAGAGGTCATCGACTATCTGAACGCCCAGGGCGAGCGTGTGGGCCTGGTGAAGGTCCGCCTCTATCGTCCCTTCGTTTCGGAGAAGTTCGTTGCCGCCCTGCCGTCGACGGTCACCAAGGTTGCGGTCATGGACCGCACGAAGGAGCCGGGCTCGGTGGGAGAGCCGCTCTACATGGACGTGGTCAACGCTCTCGCGCACGAGGGCCGCACCGACCTGACCGTGGTCGGCGGCCGCTATGGCCTGGGATCGAAGGACACTCCTCCGTCGTCGGTGTTTGCCATCTACCGTGAGTTGGAGAAGGACGCCCCTGCCCGCGAATTCACCGTGGGCATCGTGGACGACGTGACCAACCTGTCGCTTCCCGAAGACGCGTCGAGCCCCAACACGGCGGCGGAAGGCACCATCGAGTGCAAGTTCTGGGGCCTGGGCGGC
>JAEZDJ010000025.1 GCA_023429565.1 Actinomycetes bacterium | reverse complement strand
CTTCGGTGTGAACACGATGTGATACTTGCACATCCACTTCGTGTGCGACAGGCTGTATGCCTTGTTTGCCACAATGACCGCCTTCCCAGGCCGATACGACTTGAACACTTGCATCTTAAGCCTCTGGTAGGCGGTCATTGGATTTTCAAGGGCAAAGCCTTCGATGCGCACCCGCATAGCGGGTGGTTCTTTGTCCTGCGCGTTCCGCGCAGGACAGGCTCACGAGCCTGAAAGGAAAGGGCGCCGGACATAGGTCCGACGCCCTCCCACAGCACAGCGTCCGAAGGCAGCCTGGGATCAGCGAGCCTTCGCCGCATGTTCCATGTCGGACACCATCTTGTCAACGGCACCACACCCCGCACAGCCGCCGCCGTCGCAATGATCGCGACAGTCGCAGGTGCCCCGTTGCACGAGACGCCTCACGGCCAGCACGGCGAGGGCGACGATGACCAAGCCGAGAACGACCGTTGCCGGAGTCAATTCAAAAGGCAGCATAGCCAGCCTCCTTCCTCTCGTTCACCTTCAAAAGCTCAAGATAGATCACCTGAAGCATACACCTTCTTGCCAAGCGCGTATGTCTCACCTGACGCATCTCGGAGAACCGTGATGAGGAACGGGTTCCCCCACCCCTCATCACGTTCTCGAGAGGCGGTTCGGTCGCCTTCCTTGGACGACCAACCGCCTCCTCGCAGCCAATCCCTAAGCGGCGTTCTTCTCCGCCTTGAGACGTTTTGCACCGGACTTCTTGTCATAGTCCGGCATGGGCCTGAACAGCTGGAACAGAAGCCCCGCCAGCACGAGCACCGCAATGCCCGTCCAGAGCGTGAACCCTCCACCCTGCAACAACATGCCGAACTGATAAATCATCAGTCCCACCAGCCAAGCGAACACCGTCATGTAGCCAATCGCAAACCAGGTCCACTTCGCGCTTTCCATCTGGCGACGGATCGTTCCGATGGCGGCGAAGCAGGGAGCGCAGAGCAGGTTGAAGGCGCAGAAAGCCATGATGGCCGGGACGCTGCCCGCGAACATGGCGCCGAACGCGGTCCACATGGACAGGTCGCCCTCGCTTGCCTCGCTGCCCAAGCTGGTCAGGATGCCCACCGTGGCAACAACGTTCTCCTTGGCCACCAGACCGGAGATGGTCGTCACCGTTGACTGCCAATTGCCAAAGCCGAGCGGGGCGAATATCCAGGAGATCGCATTGCCGAGGCCGGCAACCAGGCTGTATTGAATGTAGTCATCCATCTCGGTGTCGAGCAATCCGAACTGGCCGTCATAGAAGCCCAGGTTCATGAGGAACCACATGACGATCGACGCCAGGAAGATGATGGTGCCTGCCTTGACGATAAAGCTGCGCACACGCTCCCACGTGGAAAGGAGCACGCCCTTGATCGCAGGAACGTGGTACTGAGGAAGTTCCATGACAAACGGGGTCGCCTCTCCGGCGAACATCTTCGTCTTCCTGAGCATGATGCCGGAGATGATGATGGCGAACACGCCGAGGAAGTAGAACATCGGAGCAACCCACCAGGTGGTGGCAAGGTCTCCGCCGGCAAGCGCACCAAACACCAGGGCAATGATGGGCATCTTGGCGCCGCAGGGTATCATCGTCGTCGTCATGATGGTCATGCGACGGTCCTTCTCGTTCTCGATCGTCTTAGTTGACATGACGCCCGGAACGCCGCATCCCGAAGAGATGAGCATGGGGATGAAGCTCTTGCCCGACAGGCCGAACCTGCGGAAGATGCGGTCCATGATGAATGCGACACGAGCCATGTAGCCGCAGGCCTCAAGGATGGACAGCAGCAGGAAGAGCACAATCATCTGAGGAACGAAGCCGAGCACGGCGCCTACGCCAGCGATGACGCCATCGACGATGAGGCTCTGCAGCCAGGGGGCCGTTCCGATGGACTCCAGGGCTTCGCTCACCACCGGGGTCAAGCCGGGCACCCAAACGCCATACGATGCCGGCTCGGGTTCTTCGGCCTCAAGGGCGCTCGAGAAGGCCGCGGAATCGACTTCCTCTTCGACGACGGCTCCGTCGTCCCCTTCCGTCTCGACTATGCCGACAACACCAGCGTCGGCGGCCTCGGTCTTGAAGGTGTCGAGGGCTTCCTGGCCTTCGTCATACTCGGCAATGGCTGCGGCATCCGCATCCTCGCCGGGCTCCTCCATCTCGAGGGCGGCGGAAGCTCCCTCAGTGTCGATGCCGTCTTCTTCGGCAGCAGCCAGATAAGCTTCTATGTTGGCCTGCTGGCCTTCCCATTCACCCACGGCCTCGTCGTACTGCTCGGTGCCGGTATAGAGCCAGCCATCGCCGAACAGGCCGTCGTTGGCCCAATCGGTCACAACCGTTCCGACGGTGGAAACCGAAATGTAGTACACGAGCGTCATGATGACCACGAAGATGGGAATGCCGAGCCAGCGGTTCGTGACCACGCGGTCGATCTTCTGCGTCGTGTTCAATGATTTGGCAGACTTCTTCAATGACTCGTCGACCACGTCGGTGATGGCGTCATAGCGCTCCGCCGTGACGATGCTCTCGATGTCGTCGTCCATGCTTGCCTCAAGCGCTTCGCGAATCCCGGCAACAACCGACAGATCCCCCGCAGGAAGGTCGAGCGCGTCGACGGTCTTCTGCTCTCCCTCCAGCAACTTGATGGCATACCACCGGGCGACGGACGGAGAGACGCGCGGTCCCAGCACGTCGATGATCTTGCCGAGAGCCTCTTCCACCTCGGAGCCGAACCTCAGGTCAGATGCTGCAGGCGTACCTTTTTTGGCCGCCTCGACCGCAACCTTCATCAACTCGTCCATGCCGCGGCCCTTGAGGGCCGAAGTCGGCACGACCGGGCAGCCCAGACGCTTGGACAGCTTGGCAATGTCGATCTTGTCGCCGTTCTTCTCCACAAGGTCCATCATGTTGAGCGCGACGACCACCGGCAGCCCCAGATCGAGGATCTGGGTCGTCAGATAGAGGTTGCGCTCAAGGTTCGTCGCGTCCACCAGGTTGACGACGGCGTCGGGGCGCCCGTCCAACAGATAGTCGCGCGTCACGATCTCTTCCGGAGAATAGGGAGACAGCGAATACACGCCCGGCAAGTCCGTGACAGTCACGTCCTTGTCGTGCGTGTAAGTCCCCTCTTTCTTCTCGACGGTCACGCCCGGCCAGTTGCCCACATACTGCGAGGCACCCGTCAGGTCGTTGAACATCGTCGTCTTGCCGCAGTTCGGGTTGCCGGCAAGCGCTATGCGAATTCCCATGTTCTGCCTTCCCACCTAATCTGTTCCCTCGAACGACTGCCCGTCGGCCGCCGCAACGAAGTTAACTGTTACTAACTAGACCCTAAAAATAAAGCGCCCGATGCTTTCCAACGAACGCCGCAGCGTGTCTCGGCTATGCCACCAAGATGCACTCGGCCTCGCTCTTGCGAAGCGAAAGCTCGTAACCGCGTACGGTGACCTCAATCGGGTCGCCCAATGGCGCAACCTTACGGACGTAGACATCCGTGCCCTTGGTGATGCCCATGTCCATAATGTGGCGCTTGAGCGCTCCTTCGCCGTTCAACCGACGGACGGTAGCCGTCTCGCCGATGGCGATGTCGCGCAGCGTTCGGTTTTGAACCTCTGCCATACCCCGTTTCCTTTCTTCCTCTTTTGCCCGTTTCAGCGACCGCTATAACGCGGTCCCCAAACGCTCCCGGACGACAAGACTTCCGTCGTTGTCCAATCCGCCTGCCAACCACGATGGAGCCGAACAGCCAGGGAAAAGCATCCTAGCCACATTCGCTGGGTTGCCGTCAACGCAGAATCAGGCAGCCGCGTTCGTTATGATATGCGCCGCGACCTTCTTGTTGAGCGCAACCTGCGTGCCTTTGACCTCCACGATGAGGTCTCCCGCCGCCTCGGACATAACGGTGACGCAGGCACCCTCAATGAAGCCCAGGTTTTCCAAATGGTGGTGCAAGTCGCCTTTGCCACGAACCTTGGCGATCGTCGCCGACTCACCGTTCTTCATGAACGAGAGCGGCATCTGCTGGCAGGATGTCGACGTCGCAGGAGTGGATCCGACCGCGTCCGATCGTCCCATCGCCTGTGCGCCCGCTGCTGTTGCGTTGCCCATTTCGACTCCCATCGAGTTAGCTCCATGTAACAAAGAGTATGATAAAGCAAACTCTCGGAAATTGGAACCCCCGCGAGCCTTTTCCCTCGAGGGGGACACAGGGCGACCGCTGGCGGCAAGAGCCGCTCCACCGGTCGTCCGCCCAGCGATGTCGAAAACGGGCATGGGCTGCAAAAAGGCCGGCGATGCTCCTCGATGCATATTGCATGGAATCGTTTACCGTTCTCAAGCCTGTCGTTTTCGCGAAATAGTATACTGAAAATGGATAATACTTCGAAGTGCCACGGCAGAAAGGGCATCCATGGCCCAGAATCTCTATATTGACACGCGCGGACAGGGAAAACGACCTGTCAGCTTCTCGGAAGCCGTCGTCTGCGGATTGGCGGAGGGCGGCGGGCTGTACGTCCCCGAAACAATTCCCCAGCTGTCGCTTGACGAGATTGCCGCACTCGCCGACCTTCCCTACGCCCAACGCGCCTCCCGCATTTACCAAGCCTTTGACATAGACTTCTCAGCCGACGAGATTGACGCCCTCATGTCCCAGGCGTATGGCAGCAACTTTGACGACGACCAGGTCTGTCCCATCACCACACTCAACGCAAACACCCATGTGCTTGAGCTGTGGCATGGTCCCACGAGCGCATTCAAGGACATGGCGCTGCAATGCCTGCCCAAATTCTTTTCAGCGAGCGCTCAGAAGCTACGCGACGAGGGCAAGCTGGACAGCGATTTTCTCATTCTCGTTGCGACTTCAGGAGACACCGGCAAAGCTGCGCTCGAGGGGTTCAAGGATGCCGATGGCACAAGCATCGGCGTCATGTACCCGCAGGGCGGCGTGAGCGATATCCAGTACAAGCAGATGGCAACCCAAACGGGCCGCAACGTGCGCGTCTGGGCCGTGCGCGGAAACTTCGACGATTGCCAGACCGGCGCCAAAGGGGTGTTCGGTGACGACGAGTTCAAAGATCGGTTGATGGCCGAGCGAGGCGTTGCGCTTTCCAGCGCCAATTCCATCAACTGGGGCCGCCTCCTGCCTCAGGTCGTCTATTACGTGTCAAGCTATGCCGAGCTTGTCGCGCAAGGCAAGGTGGCTGCGGGAGACCCCATCGACGTCTGCGTGCCAACGGGCAATTTCGGCAACATCCTGGCGGCCTATTACGCCATGCGCATGGGCACCCCCATCGAAACCCTGCTGTGCGCTAGCAATGAAAACCGCGTGCTGACGGACTTCATCAACACGGGCACCTATGACATTTCCGACCGCCCGTTCATGCTGACGCCATCACCGTCCATGGACATTCTGGTGTCGTCGAATCTGGAGCGTCAGCTGTTTGAGCTGACCGGGCGTGACACCTCCTCCATCAGCGGTTGGATGGACGATTTGAAGAAGAGCCGCCGGTTTCGCGTGGACGAGGCCACGTTCGCCCACGTGCGGGCAACGTTCCGTGCCGACTCGGTCGGAAACGCCGCATGCCTCTCCACCATCAAGGAAGTGTACGACGAGCATGGCTATCTGCTCGATCCCCATACAGCCGTGGCCTATCGCGTCGCCGAAAACCTGCGTGGTCAAAATCCCGTCCTCATCGCAAGCACCGCGCATTGGGCAAAGTTCGGGGAGAGCGTCTACCGCGCACTCCACGGCATCGAGCCAGAGGGCGATCTGCCGGCCGACGTGGCAGCGCTGACGGGCTGCGATCTCAACCAGTTGATATCCGCCGAAACCGGCGGCCAGGGCATTCCCCGCGGGCTTGCCGAGCTCGACGAGCTTCCCATTCGGTTCACCGAAGTCATCGATGGGAACGTCGACGCCATCGAGGAGGCCGCGAGGGCCTTTCTCGCTGACCGGGAAGACCGAACGGCACCTACGGCACAAACCAACGCAGGAAAGGAAGCACTATGAGTAAGCTGGGAAAATTGAAACCCGTGATCCGCTTGTCCATCATGAACCCCCGCGCGGACACCGGGTCCCTGTTTGGTCGGGGCATCGCCAACCTGTGCCTCGGCGTCCGCGAGTCAGGATCCCTCAACGCCTCAGCCAAGGGCATGGGCATGGCATACAGCAAGGCATGGCGCATCGTCAAGGACACGGAAGCTGCTCTTGGCATCCAGCTGCTTGATCGCGATGGAGCTCATGGAAGCACCCTGACTGCCGACGGGAACAAGCTGCTCGATGCCTACATTGCCATGGACGAGAAGCTGCAGAAGGAAGCGGAGAAGGAATTCGCCAAGATATTCGGCTAAAGAAGCGCCGACCAAGGAGTCGCTCGAAGGCTGAGTGACCTTGGTCGGTTCCGCCACCCTTCACAAACCAACGATCTCCAGCAGAGCCTTTCCCAAACGGATGAAGTCTTCTACAGGCAACGCCTCTCCTCGAATTCTCGGGTCGACGCCTGCCCGCTCAAACAGCAGCGGAAGGCAGGACACCACCCGCGCGCCTTCATCGCCGCGATTCCCAAAGAACGTCTTGCATGAATTGGCAATGGTCTTGCGACGGTTTGCGAACGAGGCATCGGCCATGGTGCAGGCCGCCCTAACCGTAGCGGGGTCGATCACGTGGCCCTCCCCGTCCACCGGCGTGCGGCGATCGAGGCGCAGCACGGCGCTTTCCACGCGCGGCGGGGGCAGGAAACATCCAGGACCCACGGAAAAACGCCCGGCAGGCTGCGCGAACAGGGACAGCTTGACCGTGTAGGCACCGTAATTCTTCGTGCCCCTCTGCGCTGCCATGCGGTCGGCCACTTCCTTCTGCACCATGACGGTGGCGCTGCCAAGAGAAGGGAATCTCTGGAAATAATCCAGCACAAGCGTGGCCGCCACGGCATAGGGCAGATTGGCCACGAGCTTGTCAGGAAAGGCGGGCAGTGACCGATGCGCGGAGTCGGCAGCCTCGTCTGGCCACGGCAGGTCCCTCAAATCGTCTTCGACAAAATCCAGCGCGTCCTTCTCGACGAGCGCAAACCGCTCTTTCCAAGGAGCGAGGGTTTCCGCCAGCACGGCGGGAAGGTCGGCATCGCGCTCGACCGACACCACCCGTCCGGCATGTTTCAACAAGGCGATGGTCAGTGTGCCGATGCCCGGACCGACTTCGAGCACATAGTCGTCGGACGACACCTCAGACAAAGCCAGGATCTTCTGCAGAACACCGTCGTTGACAAGAAAGTTCTGGCCAAGTGCATACTTTGCCGACAGGCCATGGGCCGCCAACACCTCCCGCGTTGCAGAAGGCGAGGCGAGGGGCGAAAGGATCGTCATGGCTCGACCGTCCCGACCGAAGGCTCCCATGCGGCGGCGATGCCATCAAGCTCCTCGAAGGACTTCCCCACACAGTCATGCACCGCGGAAACCCGGAATCCTGCAACGGAAAGCGCCGAGCGCACCGTGCCAACCAACGGCGCATAGCCATGTGGGTCTCCCCCATCACCGATGACGAACAGGTGAGCAGGACGTTTGGACACGCTTTGAAAATCGGTCCAATAGTAGCGCTGCAAACGATCCAGCAGCGCCTTGAACTGGGCGGGCGGACCGGCGAAGTAAACCGGGGAAACGACGATGAGGTCGTCCGCCTGATCGAGCAGGTCATAAACGTCCTGCATGTCGTCATCGATGATGCATTCCCCCTGCGTCTTGCAGTAGTCACAGGCAAGGCACGCGTCGACCGTGACATCATCGGCCAGGCTGAACAGGAAGACCTCGTCACCCGGAGCGCAGGCGTGAACGCGTGCGACAAGGGCACGGGCAAGATGATCGCTCTTGCCCTCTCGACGAATCGATCCCGCTATGATCAGATGATTCATGTCACTTGCCTTCCTGAAAAGCATCGGCCGAACCGGCAAGCCGTTCGCTCCTCTGCCAGGGCGTCGGTTCACGGTCGAGCAAGGCATGCGCGTTGTCCATCAGCGTTCGCAAAAGCTCCTCGCGCCCAATGCCGGGAGCGCAGCCGCGCACCTCCGCCAAGCAGGCCGCGGTGAAGATGACGTGCTCGGGACCGCAGGTCATGCCCCGCATCGGTTCGGGCGTCATGTAGGGCGCGTCGGTTTCGGTCACCAGACGGCCAAGGGGGGCACGAGCGGCGGCATCGCGCACCTCGTCCGCGTTCTTGAACGTCAGCGGGCCCCCGAAGGCAACGAAACACCCGGCGTCCACCCAAGGCTCGAGGGTGTTCCAGTCCAAGTTGAAGCAATGGAGAAGCGTGCCCCCCTCGGGAAAGCCCTCTTCCTGCATAAGCGAGAATGCCTCTTCATGCGCCTCTCTCACGTGCAGGATAACAGGAAGGCCGGCTTCCTTTGCCAAACGGACCTGGCGTCGAAAGGCCATCCGCTGCTCATCGGGCGTTGAGAAGTTGTAATGATAGTCCAGGCCAATCTCCCCCACCGCAGCCACACGGGGATCCGCCAAGCGGCGGCGCAACAAAGCCTCCAGATCATCGCCATAGTGTTCTGCATTGTGCGGATGGCATCCAACCGCTATGCGGACGTGCGGAACTTGGAGCCGCGGTGCGGTCCAGCACAGGTCAGCGGGAAGCCGACGCGCTTCGTCCGCCGCGGCGGACCGCCAATCAACCAGGTTCTCAAACGTTTCCTGCCCGTCCTCATGCACGTCGACGATCGTGCAGACGAAGCGCACGCCATGGATGGCGCAGCGGGCGAGCGCGAGCACGGGGTCGGGAAGCAGCTGCAGATGGGCATGGGTGTCGGCAACTGGGTACTCAAGCGCAGGGGCCTCGACGACGCGATACTTCCCATGCTTGCGCTTCTGTCGAAACAGGGCGTCTCGGAAGAGCGGTTCGCTTTGCTGTTCTTTTTCTGCCATGTCACATCAGTCCAAATCGATCGACGCGGGGCACGACGCGGCTCTTCGATGCGCGCCCCTTCCGGACGTCATTCAATCGTCGGGACATTCTCGAGACGGGGGAACAACGGATCCCCAATCTCCACCGCGTTGCCGACCGGCAGTCCACCCCAAGACGTCGCCGCCTCGATGTCAGCCACCTCGACGATGTCTCCCAGACTCAGGCGGCGGAAAACTTCCGCCGACGTGTTGGGCATCAGCGGAGCCAGGTACAGCGCAATGATGCGGACCGCCTCAAGCGCGTTGTAGATGACGGCAGCCAGCTGATCGGCGTCAGAAGGTTCCTCCGATTTCGCAAGGCTCCAGGGAGCAGACTCCTCGACGTAGAGGTTCACCCGGCTCGCAAGTTCCTGAACGGCGGAGACCGCACCTGAAAAATCCACGCGCCCCAGGCAGGCGTCATAGGTGGCATACAGCCCGTCAGACAGAGCGCGCAGTGGATTGTCCGACGCGAACGAAGGGGGCTCAGGAACCTTCGAATCGAAATACTTCTTGGTCATGTTAAACACGCGGCTGCACAGATTTCCCCAGGTGTTGGCCAAATCGGCGTTGTACACCTGAACCATGCGCTCCATGGAGATGTTGCCGTCGTGGCCGAACTGCACGTCACTCATAAAATAGTAGCGATACGCGTCCACACCAAACACGTTCACCAGATCGGCGGGCATGATGCCATTGCCCCGCGACTTCGACATCTTCTCGCCCTTCGTGAGGAGAAAGCCCGTGCCAAACACGGTGTGTGTGACAGGCATGCCCGCAGCCATGAGCATCGCCGGCCAGATGACGCAATGGAAGCGGGTGATGTCCTTGCCCACAAAATGATACTGCATGGGCCAACGGCGCTCGAACTCGCCGGGGCGTTCCGGGTCGCCATAGCCGATGCCCGTGAGATAGGCCAGCAACGCATCGGCCCACACGTACGCCACGTGCCCTTCGTCGAAGGGAAGAGGCACGCCCCAGCTGAACGTGCTGCGGCTGATGGAAAGGTCCTTGAGTCCTCGCTCGACAAACGAGACGATCTCGTTTCGACGGGTTTCCGGACGGATGAAATCGGGATGCTCCTCGTAGAAGCTCAGCAACTGGTCCTGGAATTCGGAAAGCTTGAAGAACCAGTTTTCCTCGCCGCTGGCTTTCTGCACCGGACGCTTGCAATCCGGACAGACGTATTCTCCGCCGTCGTTCTTCTCAAGGTCGCTTTCCGCGTAGTAGGTCTCCTCGTGGACGCAGTACCAGCCCTCGTAGCTGCCCTTGTAGCACCATCCCTTGTCGTAGAGGTCCTGCCAGAACTTCTGCACGCAGCGTGCGTGACGAGGCTCGGTGGTGCGCACGAAATCGGTATAGGTGATGTCAAGCATGTCCCATGCGTCGCGAAACACCGGCTCCATCGAATCGCACCAATCCTGCGGAGTCATGCCCTTGGCGGCGGCCGTGTCGGCCACCTTCTGCCCATGCTCGTCCATGCCGGTGACAAACGCCACGTCGTAGCCGTTCATGCGCTGGTAGCGCGCGACGGTGTCGGCCGCTATCGTGGAGTATGCCGTGCCCAAATGCGGGGCCGCATTCACATAGTAGATGGGGGTGGTGAACGAATAGGTTCCCTTTGCCATGGTGCTTGTACTCCTTCGATGGCGCCGTGCCGGCCCATGATTTCATGATGGATGCAGATACGTCCCGCTATTCTAGCACGACGGCACTCCCCGCACGCGCTCGAACACAGGGCTGGCATGAAGCCGGATGACAGGCGGAGTTTGAATTCTTTATTGCAGGTTCTGTCTTTAAAGCTGCACTTGGTCTTACAAGCAAATCCCATGACGGGCGCGAGGGCCCTTAGGCCCGAGTGTCCGGTACGTTTTCGCAAGGGAAAAAAT
>JAEZDJ010000045.1 GCA_023429565.1 Actinomycetes bacterium | reverse complement strand
CACCCCCGCAATCCCCCATATGACCGACTACTTCTCGACCGATGCCGGCACGGTGAACCTTACCTTGGTCGGCTATTTTCTCTTTTTTGCGGTCGGGCTTCTTGTCTTTGGTCCCATGAGCGATCGGTACGGCCGCAAGCCGGTGTTGCTTGTCGGCATTGCAACCTACACCGTTGCGAGCGGTCTATGTGCTTTGTCGGCTGATATCTGGATGCTTATTTTGTTCCGCATCGTCCAGGCGCTTGGCGCAGGGGCCGTGAGCGCGGTGTCGACCGCTGTGGTGAAGGATGCGTTTTTGGCTGAAAAGCGGGAGGCCATCCTGTCGATTGTGCAGGTCATGTTTGTTGTTGGCCCAGTTCTTGCGCCGGTGATCGGGGCGCTCATCCTCCAGGTCGCCGATTGGCGCATGACGTTCTGGACGCTTGCCGGCATCGGCGTGTTTTGCACGGTCCTTGCCCTGCTGTTCGATGAGACGCTGCCGGAGGCGAAGCGCTACCAGGGAACCGTTTTGGGAAGCATCGGCCAGCTGGGAATCGTTGCCAAGAACAAGGGATTCTCGTCGTTCCTGTTCATCGTGGGGCTCTACAACCTGCCCTTCATGGCCTATATCGCCGTCGGTTCCTATGTCTATATCTCGTTTTTCGGGCTGTCTGAGCTGCAGTACAGTTATTATTTTGCTGTGGCGGCCTTGCTCACGGCGGCGGGGCCGATCATTTGGCTCAAAATCTCAAAGTATGTGACCGCCCGTCGATTCACGAGCATTCTCTTGATCGTGGCTGTCTGTTCGGGTGTCGCGATGCTGCTCGTCGGCGAACTGTCTCCGACGCTTTTCTGCGTCACCTTTCTCGCGTTCGCGCTGACCGAGGCGTGCGTCCGTCCCTATTCCACGAACATTCTCTTGTCTCAGCAGGAGGACGATGCGGGAGCGGCTTCCTCGCTCATAAACTTTGCCCATACCGCCATCGGATGCGTGGGGATGGTGCTTGCCGTGCTGCCTTGGCCAAACTACGTGATGGGCATAGGCATCCTCATTGTCGTCGTCATGGTGTTTGCCGGAATCTGCTGGGTTGTGTTGCTCAGGTCGCGCGTACCGCTCATCGGCATAAAGGACGAAAGCCCGGTGACACGCGAAGGGCAGGAGATATGAGCCGGTCTGCGGGTCGGCGTGGGATGCCCTGAGGTTGCTTGGGCGCGCCTTGGGGTTCTTTCTTCCGAGGGCCTGATTGCCGCCAGAGGCCCTGGGGCTGCTAGCAATAAAACGCTGCGTGCGATTTCAGGAAGTCGATGAATTCCCCGTCCCTCTCGCTCAGTTGCCTGTCGATGCGATAGGCAACTGAGAAACCCCAGGTAAGATCTTCTATCGGCACTCCCTTGAAGCCCTCCCTGCGGAACGCCTCCGCATGGGTTCGCACCGTCAGGGCATGCGCCTTTCCGGACATTGCCATCTCAAGCACGGCAATCATCTCGTCCATGGGGCGAATGGTGCATCCGAGTTTCGGATCGCCTAGGGCGTGCGTTATTGACTGCGAAGTCTTGAACTCGCGCGGCGAGACACAGGCGACGGTCAGCCCCTTAAGATCGCTGCATCGCAGGCTGTCGCGAGAGGCGAGGGGAGACGTCTCGTCAATCCAGAGGAACATCGTGTCCTTGTGAAGAGGAATGGCCGAGAACAGGGTGTGGTCAACGGGATCGTTTATCAGTGCAAAATCGCATTCCCGATCAAGGAGGCTCTGATCGCAGTCGAAGTCCACCATCGTGCGGGCAACCTCAACGTGAACGCCGCTCTTTGCGTGAGCGTTGAAATCATCGATCGCCTCACGGGGGATGATGTTGAACAGGCCGGTCGACACGGAGAGCAGCAATCGTCCGGTTCGCCTGTTGTACAGGGTGTCAATCTCTCCCAGCATGAAGTCTTGCTCCTGGATGATCGCCCGCGCATGTCGGTAGAAGATTCGCCCGTAGTCGGTCAATTCGATTTCGCCCTCGCGTGAGTTCAGCAGGGGTACGCCGACCGAAGCTTCGAGACGCTTCAGGGCCGATTGAAGCCCCTGGGGGGTTATGTAGAGCGCACGAGCAGCTCTCCCATAGCTTTTCGTCTGCGCCACGGTAAGGAAATATCGATATATTCGAGCGTTCACAGCCCCCTCCTTCGTGCTGCACGCTTTTGTGAACGCGGAAAGCATACTCCCTCGCCTGCGTTTTTGGCAATCATGAATTCCTTACGCAGTTTGTTTCAAATCCTCAAATTCTTGCTGATTCCTTCCGATGGCGCGCAGCTCTAGCATGATCGTTGAAAAGTCTGCCAAAAGGGAGGCAGGCATTCCGGCTGTGGGCTTTATGCCAGCTGGATGACTTGAGGAGGGCATGAATGGATTTATCGAGGCGTAATTTTCTGAAAGTGGGCGCTGCAGGTGCTTTGGGATTGGGCGCCGTGGGCCTGGCGGGCTGTGCTCCTAAGGCGAGTGGCGAAAATGCAGAGAAGTCCGATGCGAAGGCTTCCGATGACTGGCTGGGTTCCGCTCCTGCCCTGTCGGTGGAAGACTGCGATGAAACGGTCGAAACGGAAGTTTTGATTGTCGGATCTGCGCTTGCGGGATCGATGGCGGCATACGGAGCTCTTCGCAACGGCGCAGAGGTGACCGTTCTTGAACGGAATGCCTCCCCCCACATTGGCGGCATGACCATTTCCTTTTTCAACTCCCAGACGCAGCTCGATGCCGGTCTGCCCAAGTACGATCCCGTTGAAACTTCCAACAGCATGTTCAATCTGACGCAGTACCGTTCTGACATGCGGCTCAACGCACTCTGGGTCGAGCGTTCTGGAGAGGTTCTCGACAATTTGAAGCAGGATTTCCTCGAGCCCTACAGCCAGTACTATCAGCCAGTCAGCCTCGAGGGTATTTTCCCCGATCCAAGCCAAGAAATTACCTCTTACATCAGCACCGGCGTCGCTTTTTCAGAAACGGACATCCTGACCGACTTCACCCATAACATCCATTCTTATCTTGAGGACAAGGGCGTCAAGACTTTCTACAAGACGTGCGCCGAAGTGCTCGTGCAGGATGCTGACGGTGCCGTAACGGGCGTCATTGCGACTGACGCCGATGGGAAAAAGATTTACTATCATGCAGCAAAGGGCGTGGTGATGTGCACGGGCTCGTTCGGTGCGAATGAACCCATGATGAAAAAGTTCTACACATCGCACTTTGCTGACTGGGCTCTCAAGAACAATGCCTACACCGCCTACATGGGAGACGATCCCGTCACGGACAAAAGCATGGACGATGGCAAGGGGCATCAGATGCTCTGCTGGGCTGGCGCCGAGATGGAAGAGATCTGCGGATACGCCTCGTGGCAGACGACGGCATGGCGCTCCTTCCCTTACTTGCTGGTGAATCTCAAGGGGGAGCGCTTCATGAACGAATGCACCTCGCTGCTCACCAGTGCGCACATCATCGCCGATCAGCCGGGTCATGAAAACTATGTGTGGCAGATCATTCCCACCAACGACTTCACCATGCCGTCGTCCTTTGGCTATGACCGTGAGGCTGCGGCCAAGATGTTCGAAATAGACAAGACCGAGCATTATGAGGCAGATTCCATCGACGAGCTGGCGAAACTCATCGATGTTGACCCCGATGCCCTGACGGCAACGGTCAAGCGTTACAACGAGCTCTGCGTCAGCGGCAAGGACACCGACTACATGAAGGCCGCACGCTATCTTGACCCCATCGACGACGGCCCTTATCAGGCATGGAAGATGCAGTATTTCTTCTATTGCACGCTGGGTGGCGTTCGCTGCAATCAGGACTTGCAGGTTCTCGATGGTGAATGGGACCCGATTCCCGGCCTGTACGCTGGCGGCAATACCGTGGGCTACCGTTTCGGCGGCGGCTATGAGTCTCTGCTGCATGGGGGCTCGAACGGACTTGCGGCGACGCATGCCTACATTGCCGGCGAGAGTGCCGCGAAAGCCTGACCATCCTCGTGGGGCATCGGACCCTCCCCGGTGCCCCATCCGACCTCTGTTCCAACTGAGGTTACGGGTGGGCTTCTGCCCGCCCGGACTTTTGCCTGTCCAGCCGTGAGGGGCATGCTTCAGGCGCGAGAGTGGTGCCTGTTTCGATGCTTTCCTGTATTGGCATCCTGCTGAAGGCCGCAGAGGATGCTGCCAAGATTTGTGAAAATCAGGCGTTCCAGGCGGCGATGAGTTCGATGAGCTCGTCTTTGGAGTGAACGCCGAGTTTGCGATAGCCGCTCTTGATATGGCTTTGTGCCGTGCTTGTTGAAATGAAAAGGAGCGAGGCCACTTTTTTCATGCTGTGGCCTTGCGCGAAGAGGCGAACAACTTCGACCTCTCGTGCGGTAAGCTTGAATTCGTCAATTCGATGTGCCGGGATGCCAAGCTCTGCGACGTGGGGGGATGGAGCTGCAACCGAAGGTCGTTCAGGTTGTCGACGGAGTGCTATGGCCCCGAGCACCACGATCACGAGGGCAATGAGCGCAAATATGGTTGAGAGGACCAAGAAGTCCGAAGCGGGCATGGAGGCACCCGTGTCGAGGGACATCAGGTGGGGAACGATGCTGTAGCTCAGGAACCAGGAGACCACTTCTATCAGAACGCCGCACACGATGAACAGCGGTAACGGAGCTGCCTTCTTGTTGAAGGCCACGTTGCAAAGCAGCACCCACAGAAAGAAGTCGAGCGTTGATCGCGTGATGACGACGATATGCCCCCCGATGCTGTACGTCCCGGAAAAAAGCCCGAGAAACATGCCGGCGAGGAACAGGATGGCAAGTCCTATCCAAAAGACAAGGGTCATGTTTTCCGTCGCCCGATACTCGTCCAGCTTGTCGGAAGAGCGCACGCCGCTGGCATCTGCCCTTCTTCTCCGATAAAAGCACCAGCAGCCCAGCAGGATAACGAATGCGACAATCAGGGAAGCGACCCACCTGAAACCCAAGATGTCCGATTCTGAATACAGCGTGTCCGTGATTCCCCTCACGATGCTGCCCGCCAACAGAAACATGATGAACAGCCCGAGATAAGGAGTGATTTCCGCCAGCGATTTCCGGGGGTTTTGCGCTGGCCTTCCGGGTTGAAGGGGAGAAAAATACCAGGCGATCCCCACTGCGGCCGGAGTGACGACAGCCAACGCTGTCCTGATCCCCTCAAGAAAGCCCAATGCCGGGAAGACCACGAGGCTGACGAAAAAAGACGCCGCCAACAAGACTATGGCGTCCAATCCAAAGGACCGCGAGAAGTAAAGCGCCCATGCCAGATAACCCGCCAGAAATCCCAGAGCCATGAGGGGTGCGGACGCGACGAGGGCTCCGTTTCCAAGCGTTCCCTGATTGGCAAGCAGGACCAGGCAGACGCCCACCGAGCCTGCGATGGCGCATAAGCAAGTCAGCCCTCGACGGGCGGTGAGGGCCTGCTCGATTGCTTTGGCAAAAGGTATCAGTGCCAAGCTCAGGGCCAGCAGCACAAAAAGAAACAAGGTATAGGTTGAAAATGAGGCATCGGCCCAAGACAGCTCTGAGCGCGGAGGATAGACAATGCCGAAAAACGCTTGATAGCGAAAGTAGGTCCAAAAAAACGACATTCCAATGAATGGCATCAGCCAATTTTTGACATGGTGCTCGCGCATGAACAAGGACCCCTCCTTTCTTCGGTATCTTATATCAAACCGCGTGCCTTTTGACCACGTTTCCGGCTGGATTGATGCTCCTTGAGGCAAATTCCCCTATTTTATGGTCACGTTTCTCGAACGAATCACCTGGTACCCGTTTTTTATGGGAGGACAGGGGGCCTACAAACTGTGTACAACTAAAAGGCATGCCTGCATGCGGCTGTCGGAGCCGTGCAGTGCTGCGTGCATAGGAGATGTCTTGAGAACAGGAAGGGGAACCATGGAACTCAATCGGAGGGATTTTCTCAAGGGAAGCGCCTTGGTTGGCGGCATGGGCGCTTTTGGAGCTTTGGTGGGCTGTGCGCCTTCAAGCAAGGCTTCTGAAAGCAATGGTTCAAGCCAGGGAAGCGAGCTTCCCGAGGGAACCGTGCAAGCTGATTTCGACAATTCCCTTGTCGAACTTGAGCCTATCACGTCATTTGTAGAAGAAAAAACGTATGACATCGTGGTGGTGGGTGCTGGCACGGCTGGCGTGCCAGCGATCTGCACCGCCTTGGAAGAAGGGGCGAGCGTGGCTTGCCTGCAGAAGGAGAGCATCGTCGTTGCCAACGGCAACGGATCTTCCGGCCCGGTGCTTCAGGAAAGCAATGAGATCGGCAAGCTGCAATATAAGCAGGAGTGGCGTAAAACAGGTGGCTATCGCATGAATCCCGCCTTGCTTGACCTGTATGTCGATCACGCGGGAGAGACCATGATGTGGCTGCTTGACCAGTCGCTTGAGGTCGACCTGCCGCCTATGATGGCATCGACCGTCCGCACTGACTTCGATGAGGGCAGCTACATAACGGTGGCCAGCAATTTCTTCGGCCCCAAGCCCATCAACAACCAAGACATCATGACGAAGCTTGCCGAAAAGGCCGAGACGGAGGGTGCGGAATTCTTCTACAGCACGCCGGCGGTCCAGCTTGTCCAGTCAGACGATGGTTCGGTCGTCGGAGTGGTGGGAAAGACCAGCGAAGGCTATATCAAATTCAATGCCACCAAGGCCGTGATCGTGGCAGCGGGCGATTATCAGAACAACGAAAGTCTGGTCAAGCGCTATTCTCCCGATGTCGTTCGCTTCCAGCGCAAGCAGGTGAACAAGACGGCAGACGGCATTCTGATGAACATGGCGGTTGGGGCGCGTATGGTCCCGGTGAATCATGCGAAAACCATGCATGACATGGATGCGGCGCCCCTCGCGCTGACGGGCGTCCCTTTCATGGCTCTCAATGAAGAGGGCAAACGTTTCATGAACGAGGACATACCCATGGAATCTTGGGATCTGTCCCTGCAATGGAACAAGGACGCCGATGACCCCGGCCACTTCTTTCGCATTTTCGACAATGATTTTGCCGCCAAGTACGGAGCGTCCGTCACGCCGAAAGCTTTGGAGGCATATATCCCTGGGTTGCAGGAAAACCCTGTGGGCGTTTACACGGGGCTTATCGACACCCATCGTGCCGACACGCTTGACGAGCTTGCCGATACGCTTGGCCTGCCTGCCGCAGAGCTCAAAAAACGCGTCGAAGAGTGGAACCACTACTGTGCTTCGGGCGTTGACCAAGAGTTTGGTCTGGCCAAAGCCAAGCTCAAGCCAATTGACACTCCTCCGTATTGGGGCGTGCGTCAATGGATCCGCTGCAGCGCCATCAACGCAGGAGTCGAGATCGATGGCAACTGCCGCGTGCTTGATGACGACAACCAGCCCATCCCGGGCCTGTATTCTGTCGGCTCAGGCGCCGGCAACGTTTGCGGAGGCCTGGAATGGAACCTGTATCAAGGAGGATTGTGCTGTGGCTCGTATATAACCATGGGACGATATGCGGCAATCCATGCAATGACCGGAACCATGGAGCCCACCAAGGAGGCATCGTACGACAAGGCAAAGGAACACTGGAGCAAGTAGCTTTTGCAGCATGCTTCGCCATCGTTGCCTTGCCTGAACGGATGCCAAGCTGAACAGGTCTGATTGATCATGCTGCCCGCAGGGGACCACCCCTCAATCCTCAGTTTTGAGCCAAAGGATTGAGGGGCGGTCCCTTTGTCTTTGGCGAGATTCCTTTCTTGGCCGACGCTCGGTTTTCGAGACGATGGCCGAATTCGCGATATCGGGTCGTTTCCGAAATGCTAAGGGCACGAAGTTGCCTTTGGCGGGGCCGAGGCATACATTTCATAGTAAGCACGGTTCGCGTCTTGTTCAATGCATGCCATGGAAAGCATTGATGACTCATGCATGGAGCCCTTCTCAGAGGCTGCTCCATGCAGAAAATGCGATGCCAACAGAAAGGGATGACCATGAAAACAAGCAGCAAGCTATCATTTTGCCTGTGCGTTGTAGCCGTCGTCTTTGCGATTGCAGCAGTCTCTGGCCCCCGAACGGCTCCGTCATGCTCACCAAGGTGGGAGAGAGCGAGAATCCCCTCTCTGGCGCGGTCTTTGGGATATGGAATGCGACGGATGACCCTGAAACGGACGCACCCTACGCCACGGTGACGAGCGGAGCTGACGGATCGGTGACATTCGCCGATATACCTCAAGGGGAGTACCTCATTCAGGAGGTGAGCCCTCCCATGGGCTATGAGCCGACGAGCGCCTCATATGCCGCCACCGTTCCAATGCGCAGCTCAATGTCGATTTGGGGACTGTGGTGAACGAACTCAGCCCTGGCTCGGTGTCTCTCACGAAAGTCGATGCGGCAGGAAATCCTCTTGCGGGTGCGGTGTTTGGCATCTGGTCCGCTTCTCAGGATCCCGCCGTCGACACCCCCCTTGCAACGATGACGAGCGGCGCGGATGGCTCCGTTGTCTTCGAGAACAGGGATCAAGGCAGCTACCTGATCAAGGAGACGAGTGCGCCTGAAGGCTATGTGCTGTCCGACGCGGTTCATGCTGTCACCTTGGACACTTCAAACGTTTCCGCCGACCTAGGACGTATCGAGAACATCCGCATTGACGAACCGGTGACGCCCCCTTCGTCCCAGACGACGGGAACGGCGTCTGATACCGCGAAGACGGGAGACGGTTTGGGCGCGCTGATCGGCGGCTTGGGAGCCATGGCTTTAGCGGCTTTAGCGGTTGGCGGTTTGAGCGTGAGGGCCGTGCGCGCGAGGCGACAAAAGTGAAAGCCGAATCGGCTTGAGCGGAATATGATTTCCGCGCGGGATGCTTCGTGGAGTGACTGATCGGGATTTATCTCGTTTTTTGTCAAGGGAGGTCAATCGATGCATTGGCCTCCCTTTTGCCTGAAACTCCGCAATTTCTCCCCTTCATCGCCCGAGCGTACTTGGCAAGGTACTCGATGAACTGCCTTTCTTGAGAAGTGAGCACATGCGTCTTCAGATGGGACAGGCCAAAGCGCCAGGGCAGGTCCGGGAAGGGGAGGGCGACGACCTGCTCATCGAAGGCGAATAGCTTGGCTTGATGCAGGACCGTCAATCCAACGCCCTTCCCATTGTGCACTTGATGTTGGATCAGGCTCATTTCTGATGAGGTCTTGCGGGCGGCACAGTGCACATGTGCACGGTCGCATCGCTTGTCAATCTCGTCATACCACTTGAATTCCGGTCCGACGGATATGAGCGTTTGGCCATCCAAGTCTGGCAGGGATGCCTCGTCTTTCTCGCTCAGGGCATTGTCTCGATTGACCCAGAGGTAATGGGTGTCCGCATACAGCTCTACCGTGATGAAGTCTGGATCGTAGGGGCAGAGGGTCAGGGCGAGGGAGCATTCACCGGTTCTGAGGTGGTCCTCGCACATGTAGTCCGGGTAGTCTTCCAGGACGATGACCGTTTCGGGATGCTCGGACTCGAAGTCGGTGATGGCTTCTCCCATGGCTCCGAGAATGCCCGTTGAAGAGCACACGTGGATGGTCGTCGTGCTGCAGCGCCGTTTCTCTTCGCGTATTTCCATCCCGAGTTCCTGTTGTGCGGCAATCGCTCGGCAGGCGTACCGGTGGAATATCTCTCCGTAGGCGGTCGGTGTCTGGATTCGGTCAGAGTCATCGAACAGGCGCGCGCCCAATTCTGATTCGAGAGACCGAATTGCCTTGGTCAGGCCTTGGGGCGAGATGGGGATGGCCCGCGCAGCTTTGGCGAAGCTTCGCAGCCGATATGTCTGCTCGAAGTATTCGTAGCTTTTGGTGTTCATCGTCTTGCGCCCTCCCGTCGCAACCGGATGTCGCTGCCATGGTAACACGATCGGTTTATTGGCTGGAACGGCCGTGGATGAGATTGGGGCCGTTCCAGCCATCTTAAAGGCGATGGCGCATGATGGAGGGGAGGGTCATGCGTCATCCGAGAATGCGGAAAGGGCGCCCTACGGTCTATCCCAGGTGCCAGCAAGCACCTTGCCGACAATGTATCCCCACGTCAAACAACGTCCGTGGGAACATCCTGGAACATTGATGGGATAATCTACCGCGTACAGGTCACCTGACACGTTGCCAACGGCGTAAAGGCCTTCGATGGGATTGCCGTCGGTGCTCAAGACCTGCAGGTTTTCGTCAACCTTTGCACCGCCGACGACGACGAGCAGGCATGCTCCGACGGAGTTCGCGTAGAACGGTCCCTGTTTGAGGGGGTAGAGCAGCTCGGAGCGTTTGTGAAAGTCGGTGTCGTCCTTCTTTTCGCACAGTCCATTGTATCGCTCGACCGTCTTCTTGAACTGCTCGGCTGGCACGCCCATTTTCTCGGCGAGCTCTTCGATGGTGTTTGCCTCAAAGGCGGTTCCGGCCTCGATGTTCTCTTGGAGGGATTTCTGGTAGTAGGTGATGGTGTCGGCATAGGTGGAGCTCTCTTTGTAGCGGAAGGAGTCCCAGAACATGCCTCCTCCATAAGGGAAGCTGCTCATGAGGTCAGCGGGCCAGTTCGCGTCGAACACCGAATAGGCGATGCCCTCTTCTGTGTTCATCATGATCTGGAGCGAGCGCGGCTGAACCCAGGTGCCTTCATTGAAGAACCGCTCGCCCTGCGGGTTGACGTAGAGGAAGGGGCCTTCGAGCTCGTTGGAAGATTTGTCGGCGTAGCGCTGGGGGTGAAGCATGGGGGGAAACGGCGCTTCCTGCATTGCCCCGCCGGCCCACAGGGCCATCTTGTGCCCGTCGCCCGTGTTTGCTCCCACGGGCGTGTAGATTGCCTGCGCCTTCTTTGCGACGGGGCAATAGTAATCAAGCATCTCCTCATCGCCCGCTATGTCGCCCGTGGCAAGGACGACGCCCTTCGATGCCATGACCTTCTTGTACCCGTCCGCAGTCTTGAGGACGGCGCCGACGACCTTGTCTCCCTCCTTCACAAGCTGCTCTGCAGGAGACTCGAACATGAAGTTGATTCCTGCCGCGTCGGCAAGCTTCGCCAGCAGTTCCACGGTGAAGAATTTCGTCTGGTCGAAGTCGGCCACTCCCGAGGCGCCTTCGTCGAGGCTGAGCATGTGATAGCCAGCCTCATCGGGAAGCAGCGGGTTGCGTGAATAGCCATCCCAGAGGTCGATCTTGAGCTTGTACCCGCCCTGTTCCGCCTTTTCGAGCAACCAGTCCATGGCTGGGCCGGATTCCTCGAAGAACATGCCGACAAGATTCTCGTTGATGCGGTTGCCGCACGTCTGTGACCAACGAAATGCCGCCGAAGGCTTATCGGTGACGGCTGCATCATGATTGACGGCGTAGGTTGAGTTGATGACGCCTGTGCCTGCGCCGCGGCCCTGGGCGGAAGTGGTCTTCTCCACAATGAGCACTTCGAGTCCCTCGTCCTTTGCGGACAGCGCTGCTGCGAGGCCGGAGTACCCGGCACCGATGACGAGGACTTGGGTGTCGATGGTGTCGATGATTTCGCTGTCGGCAATGGGCTCGGGCGCCGTCATGAACGATGGCTCGCCTGCATTTGCTCCTGCTTGGACATCCTGCTCCGCTGAGCTGGCTTTTGCTGGCGCACAGCCGACCAGCCCCGTTCCAGCGATGGCTGCGCCAGCCGTAAGGGCTCCGGTCAAAAAGCTTCTGCGACTGAATGATGTGTCCATGTGATGGTTCCTCTCCCCTTGATCCTTGGGCCAGATGGCCCTGCTATCTCTGTTTTATGGAACGTCCCATGACAGATTATTTTCCGTAGGGGCGCAGGCCTCAAGCAGTGAAGAGTTGAATTGAGACAACCGTTGGTTGGCGTCAAGGGGGGACACGGTCTTTGTCTCGGTTTTGCGGCCCTTCGCTGTTTCTGGTGGGTGCAGCGACTATGCCTTGAGTAAGAGAGAGGAGAGACCTTGCGGGCCTGTCCTGTGAAATGCATAAAAACATTGTAACTATTACAAGGTTGTATAAAGAATATTGCCTGTTCAAGTAATAGTAATTAAGGATATATGAACAATAACTCATTTATCTTACAAAGATTACCCGTAACCCTTTGGATAAAGCCGTTTGCGGCGGAGCCGGGTTTGCGCAAAGGTTTCGCCGGTATCCTGTGCGGAACACTCGAGGGCCCGCGGGTGGACCTATGCAAGACAAGGTAACGACAACCCCAGAGGAAAGGAGTTGGAATGGCCGAGAACAAGCTCGGGAACCCCGCAGTCATAGGCCTTGCGGGATTCGCTCTGACCACGTTCATCCTTCAACTGCATAATTTAGGACTCATAGGACTGGCTCCCGTGATATGGCTTGGCTTGGTGTTTGGCGGAGGGTGTCAGCTTGTAGCCGGTTTGATGGAATTCAAGACGGGCAACAATTTCGGATTCATGGCTTTTACCGGATATGGGGCGTTCTGGATATCTCTGGTGCTGCTGCTTGCGTTTGGCACGAGTCCCGCTGCGGGTGGATTGTTCCCTGCATTTGCTCTGGGCGTTTTTGACTTGGGATGGTTTCTTGTCGCCTGGACTATATTCACTGCTGTTCTGTTCGTGGGCGCACTGCGTCAAAACACGGCACTCGCCCTTGTTTTTCTAACCTTGTTGCTTGGGTTTATCGGGCTCGATGTGAGGGAATTCGCACAGAGTGAGGCTGCCGGGCTTTTTGCGGCGTACGACCTCATTGTCTGTGCTGCCTGCGCCTTGTATCTGGGCGCTTCCACTGCCCTCAAGGACACGGGTGTGAAGCTCCCCGTGGGAAGACCGTGGATGCGCTAATGCGCCAACGCACACGAGGGCGATCCGTCGATCATGCTGCTCAGGTGGCAATCGGGATTGTTTGGACTGGAGCATTTGGCTTCTGTGGGGTAGGCCGATTTGACTGGCGTGCCCCCTTTGGAGGAGGATGCGCTCGGCGGTGACTGTGCTGGATTCGTTCGCGCGGACGATGCCCGGCTGGTGCGGATTGGAAAAACTCCCTCCTTTTGGGTAGATTTTTATCGGACGTTTCAAGAATCAGAGGAAAGTCCCAGTTCGCGGATTTCACAGGGACTTTCCTTCTTGGCAAAATTGCTCTTTTCTCCCGATTTTTGCCAATCCAACAGGAAGCAATGCGTGCTCTCTTGTGGTCAAGGTAACAATATAGGTCAGAATTAATTCCCTCGTTTCTTGCCCCGCAGGCAAACGGGTATACTGCTCCCTATGCGATCTGCTGCGGTCAACATACCTGACGTCGCTCTCATCATTGAGGGTGGTGGCATGCGTGCAAGCTATACGGCCGGCGCGATTGTCACGCTCCTTGAACGTGACCTGCACTTTGGCAAGGCATATGGCATTTCCGCAGGCTCAAGCCATGCTGTCAACTACGTTTCGGGCGATGCCGAACGAACGAAGGCCTCCTTCGTTGACCTTGTGCGTGATCCTCGTTTTGGAGGAGTGCGAAGCATGCTGCGCGGTGATGGGTACTTCAACGGTCCCCATCTCTACGAGGGGATTGCGGAAGAATTGGCGGGCACCGATGCGACGATGGCGTTCGATTGGGAAACGTTTTGCGCGAATCGTGCGGATGTTCATATCGAGGGTTTCGACTGGGAAAGCGGCGAGACGGTTGCGTGGACCAAGGCTGACATGCCGTCGATGCATGACATGCTGGTTCGTGTGCGGGCCAGTTCGACCATGCCCCTTTTCATGCCTCCTACCATGATTGGCGGGCGAACGTTCATGGACGGCGGCATGGGTTCCAGCTGGGGGATTCTTTTGGATGCGGCACGCCGCGACGGATACGAGCGCTTTTTCATCGTGCGAAGCCAAGAACGGGGTTATCGCAAGAAACAGCCGGGTTCCGTCACGCAGGCGCTGTTCCGCACCGCCTTTCGCAAGCATCCGCTGGTGGCTGAGCGTTCGATCGAGAGATGGCGCCACTACAACGATCTTCTGGACGAGATCGAGGGGTTGGAGCATGCGGGCGCAGCCAAGGTGTTTTATCCTGAACACATGGCCGTGACCAACAAGGAGACGGATCCTGACAAGCTCCAGCTGTCCTACGATTTCGGTTATGCGCAGGCTCAGCATGAAGTTGATGGTTGGGAAGATTGGCTGCAGTCACGGCAATGAGGCGGCTGAGAGTGGCGCGAAGCCTCGCAGGCTCCAAACGTTGACGCACTGCGATTTTTTGTTTGGACGAGAAGAGTCGGGCTATCGTAAAGGCGCTTGCCTCACAAAGGGCTGTTCTCTTGGGCGCACAGCCTCTTCCATTTTCTGATCTTGGTTCGAAACGATTTGAACGGTGCCACGGTATTGATGTGGACCCATTTCCAGATAGGCCAATTCGAAGGCGTGGAGGATGCCCACTCACGGCCTCCGGGGATAAACAGCTCGTCTTCCGAGAACTGCCCCAGCCACTCGACGAAGGCGCCTACTTCCTGCTTGAATTCATCTTCCAGCTGGCTGAGCGAATGCGAAGCATACTGGCCGTAGAAATGCCGATACAGACCACCGAGGGCATTCCACTTGTAATTCCGGGAAGGGGTGACAACGCGCTTGCCCTCCGCTTCGTCTCGATCCCATTCCATGATCTGGCGCATCCATCCGAGCTGATACGCGATCATTTGGGCTGGGGTCCTGTCCACTCCCTCAACGAGTCTGTCTCTGTCGATTTCTTTGATTTCGGTGAATTCATCAATGAACAGCGATGCTGCTTTTTCAATCTCTCGTATGAGCGCCCGCTTGCTTTCGTATTCGCGCATATCGTCCTCCTCTTGGCGGAACGTCATCTCTCGGGAAAGAAGGCAGGCGGTTCGCCTTGTCTTCTTGAACTGGTTTGCCGAGCGAGATTCCCGTGCGTCCCCGTGGCCTCTCATATGACGATCAGTCGATCACGCCCTTGCTCTTTGGATTGGTACAGGGCTTCGTCGGCTTTTCCCATCATGCTTTCCAACGTCTGTCCCGGCTGCTTTTTTGTCATTCCCGCGCTGACGGTCACCTGAAACTGGTGGTCTCCGTAACGGTAGGTTTCCTGGCGGGTTTTCTGTAGAAAAACCTGGACCCTCTGATGCATCGAGGCATCAGAGGACGCTCTGCTCAGGATAGCGAATTCTTCGCCGCCGAGACGGGCGATGAGGCAATCGGAAAGGAACGCGTTTCTCATGATTCCCGAGAAGCGGCGAATTACCATGTCTCCTGCGGGATGGCCATAGCGGTCGTTGATGCTTTTGAAATGATCGAGATCCATCATCAGAAGATAGAGAGGATCGTTGCTCTGCTCAACTCGTGACACCCATGACCGCCCGATTTTGATGAAGGCCCTTCGGTTGCTGAGCGTGCTCAAGTCGTCGGTCAGCGCTTGTCGTTCCAGTTCCTCGTTGAGACGGCAGGTTTCCGTGACGTCTGACATCGTTTTTATCCAACCCCGAGATTCTCGGCTGTCGTCCACCTTGGTCGTGGTGATGCGATAGAATCGCTGTCCTTGAACGGTTTGAAGCGCGACGATGGATGGCTCCGATTGAGTCAACGCCTCGCATAAGCCTTTTTGCTCCGACAGCAACGTCGTGATATACCCATTGCCAAGAGTAATGTTTATGAGTGAAAACAAAGTACGCGCCCGCTTGTTGTAGTCGAGTATCTTGTAATGTCCGTTCATGAGCAGCAGCGCGCTTTCGCTTGCGTCGAACGCTCTATTTTTGGCGATGGATTTAGTCTCAAGAAAGTCATACCTAGTTATGGCGAGGGCGATTGCCGTAACCGCCAAGGGAAGGCATACCGCCATATAGTCAATGGGCAGGCTGAGGGGCTTGACGGCGGCAAGAATCAGCCCGGCGATTGCGATTGTCGAGGCGCTCAGGGTGAGCACCACCTTTCCTCTTTGCCCTTCTCCGGCTTTGAGGGCGTCACGCATGAACAATCCCATTGCAAGCAAGATTGCCGACATTGAATGGATCATCTGAACGAAAGCCAAGGCCCCGGTTTTTTCAGCAGAAAGATGCTGCCATAATCTTCAACAAAGGTGAGCGATGCAAAGTAGAGATGGTGGTAGTCGTTGGTGAACCGAAGGACAAGGGTGATGACGGGGATGATGAAAATAGCAGCCATGAGAAGTTTCTTGTGGCTTGTCAGGTGGCCTGTGTACATCAAAGAAGTAGTGAGCCAGAGGGCGGACACAAAAGGAATGCCAAGGAATTCCACATGGTTCCAAAATGTGATTTGCGAAGGGGTGCCCGAATTCAGCTCCATGGCATAGCCGAGGAGATAGAAGCACAAGGCAGCGCAGAGCAGCATAAGCATACGTGAGTATTCAGATCCGTTCAGGGTTCGGACTCGAACGGCCCACAATACCGTACACACTGCGGAAAGCAACAGATATGCGCAAATTGCATTAAGGAAAATCGTCGGCGACACTTTCATCCTTCATGTGCATTGCCTGTGAGGGAATAAGGACGTTCCCCGTAAAGCCATGCAGCCCTGTCTCGATCCTGCATAATACCACGCCGAGGGAGATTGGGCCGATCCGTCTTCGTTGAGACATAAGAAGCACGCTCCGAAGTGCCTCGTCTGCCCGATTGTCTCAGATCGTCTTTTGTTTCGAGCCGTCGGAAAGCACGAGGCACAGACATCTAGTCCATGAAGAAGTAATACGACTGCATGAGATACTCTTCTCTGTAGTGCTGGGAGAGTTTGAAAAGATGCCGTTTGACTGCATCGATGGAACCTGTGCCCGCGATGTATTTTCCCATGAGCGCGTCGAACCGCGCCTTTTCCTTTTCGGTTGCCTTGCCGCTGAAATAGCCCCATACATGCTGTGCGGCATTGACTCGCATTCCGATTTCGGGAGTTTGTGCTAAGGCGGCGTCGATGTGGCGGTAAAAGGCGAGGGCAGGATAAGCCGATTTGTTTTTGAGCAGGGCCCGAATGGCGGAATATGCTTGGGGGCTGTGTTCCAGCACAAGATACTTGTACCGTGCCCACTCCTTTTCGAGATCGTTTATCTTCCCCTGCGAGTTGGAGCAAAGCAGGCATTTCACAGCTGAAAGGTTCTTGTCCTTCACTTCAAGCATGACGTCGACGTCATCATGAATGTTGCTCAGATGGGCAAGAAAGGCGTCGGCATCTATCGTTCGCGAGTGCGAACCCAAGCGTTTGTTCTGTGCCTGTTGAGAGTAGTGCGTTTTGGGAGCGCCATCTTCATGCTGCCATGTTTGCGCGCAGGCGCTTATCCAGGCTGATTCGCTCATATCGGTGCAAGAGGGATTGACCTCGTTGTGCAGGTTGTCGAACACTACGGGGCAACGGAGGGAAAGTCCCAGATCCAGAACGTCTTCGATCGTGAAAATCCTGTCGTCGTTCTCAAGGACCAGCCTTCGGCGAATGTTGTCATCCAACTTGCGATAGTTGACGGCGAACCGCTCGAGCGCTGCTTGCTTGTTGCCATAGGCTCCGCCCACATGAAGGATCATCTTCGCGGAACTATCGGCATGAAGGAGGTCGAGCAGGCGGCAATGATAACGAAGGTCAGCGATCGCCCGCTCAACCACGTTCGGGTCAGGGGAGTTGAGCACGGTGTATTGACCGGGATGCAGGGAGAGGCGAATGTCGGCAGAGCGGGCTTTTTCTCCAAGAAAGGTGAGCTGGTCTTGAAAGCGAATGTCCCAGTCAAAGGAAATCGCTGGGTGGGATCCGAAGGGAATGATATCCGAGCTGATGCGAAACAGGTGAATCCCGCACTCTTGATTGTAGGTTAGCAGTGCCCCGAGCGCGTCCAGATTCGAGGAGGTTATTTCGACAAGTTTCTCATCGTTTGCATGCTTCAACGTGCAGCTTTTAAAGCTTGCGTCCGCCACTCCGATTGCCAGACACGCGTATCCAATTCGCATTGCATTCCAATCTTCGTGTTCAGGATGGTGACGGTGCCGTGCAGACGGTCGAGCGTGTTCCATTGTTCCCGGGGTCTGCTTGATCACCATCCTTCGCGGTTTCGTTGGGCCGGGAGGGGTCCGAGGGCGGTTGTGCCTCGGCCACCTTCCCGGGCATCGTCTCGGAAGGCTTTTCACGATCTGGGCGGCCAAAGCATGAAACGCGATTTCTCCCGCTTCTTTTCGAGTGGTACATTGCCTGGTCGGCATCGCGCACCAGGTCGGTGACTGTCCTGTGGCCTTTGGCCAAGGACGCCACCCCAATGCTTGCGGTCACGTGGATTTTTGCGTTGGACGAAACGGGCGCCGAATGCTCAATGTCCCATCGCAATTGTTCGGCGATGGAGAAGGCTTCTTGCTGGTTCGCGTTTGAGAGGAACACGGCGAACTCTTCTCCGCCAAGCCGTCCGACAATGTCGCCCTGTCCGCAGACATTCTTGATGCATTGGGCAACTCCTGCCAGCACCTGGTCTCCGGCATCGTGGCCATGGTCATCGTTGACGGCCTTGAAGTGGTCGAGATCAATGAACAGAACAGAGGCTGTTTTGCCCGTTCGGAGCGCAGATTCAAACAGGTCCTCTGCGTTCCGGTAGTACGTCTGGGCGTTCAAGGTGTTGGTGAGCCAATCGCGCGTTGCCTGGTGAAGCAACTGCGCATTGGCTTCTTTGAGCTTTCTCTCGATCTCCTTGATGGCGCTGATATCGGTTAAGACAACTATTTCTCCAAAGGCAAAGCCTTCTGAATTTCTCAGTGGCTTGACTGAAGCCTGGAAAACTCGATCGTCGATCACAAGTTCATGTTCCGGCACGTCCAGCCCGGCATCAAACGCCTGAAAGTCGCGGAGGATGTTTTGGCCGCTTTCTTCGCTGAGGTCGCTGACTTTCTTATTGAGGAGCTCTTCTTTTGACAGCCCGCTGATAGAGGCGAGAGATTGGTTGAGCGCCACATGGCGGCCTTCCCTGTCGACCAGAACCGCTGCTGCAGGCATGGCTTCAAAAAGCATGCCCATTGAAACGTGCTGTCCATCTACCTGGAAGTCCTCGTTCATGGGGTCACCTCCTCGTCGCGAAACCACATATCCACACCTGCCTTGAACCAATGCGACGTGTTCCTCGAATAGCAGACACGCAAAGTATATCAGCAAACATTGGCTGCGTTGTTCTGCCCCGATTTCGGCCTGTTTTCAAAATCCCCACCATTTTTTGATCCCCCTTGGCCTCTTTTGTTATGGCTCCTGGAGGCGTTTCGCAGCCGAACCATGTCCAAACTGCTTGAATTCCTGCCGTTAGTCGGCAAAAAGCATCCAATCGGCCGTTGGGGGGCTATCGTTTTCCCCGCATGCGCAACCCATTCATGCGCCCGGCTCTCGGCGGTAACGTTTTTTTGTGCCATGCGAGAACGGCGATGCGGCCAACGCGCGGTGCGCGGGGATGGGCATGGCGCAACAGCATATTGGAATATCAAGTGGAAGATGACCTGACATGACAGAGAAGCAAGAAGCAGCCGAGGGGGATCTCGAGCAATTCGGCTACAAACAGCAATTGAAGAGGGGAATGCACCTGAAGGACGTCGTGCTCTATGGCGTGTTGTTCATGGTGATCATCGCCCCTCAATCCATATTTGGGGAAATACAGCTTGCCAGCGGGGGCATGACTCCCCTTGTCTACATCGTGGGTTTTGTGGCCATCAGCTTCACTGCCATGAGCTATATGAGGATGAGCAATCGATTCCCCATTGCCGGCTCCGTCTATGCGTATGTGCAAAGAGGCATCAATCCTCACGTGGGCTTTGTTGCAGGGTGGCTCATTTTGCTTGATTATATCTTCGTGCCTTCTCTGCTCTATGTCATGGTTGCAAATTGGGGCGTCTCGCTCATTCCGGGAAGTCCTTGGTATCTTTGGATCATCATATTCGTGGCGTTCAACACTTTCGTCAACGTCCGTGGCGTGGAGATGACCAAGGGATTGGATTGGGTTATGTTCGCCATTGAAATCCTCGCGCTCATCGCATTCATCTACCTGGGCACGACGTTTGTTCTTGGCGGGGGCGGTGCGGGCGCCTTCACCTTGGATCCCATCTATCAGCCCGGCAAGATCGACCTTGCTTTCATCGCCAGCGCCACGTCGATTGCCTGCCTGTCGTTCCTTGGGTTTGACGGCATGAGCACGCTTGCTGAAGAGACGGTTCAGCCCGAGAAGAATATCGGGAAAGGCATCCTCATCGCCCTTTGCATCATCATCGTGGTGTTTGTGGCGCAGACCTATGTGGCTGCGCTCATCCAGCCCGATTGGGCCAACACGGATCCTGCGATGGGCTTCTTTGATTCGGCCTTGCTGGCTGGAGGCCCAGTGTTTCAGAAGATATTGCTTGTGGTGAACATCCTTGCCGTGGGCATCGCCAACATTATGGCTGCCCAGACTGCCACCTCTCGCCTGCTGTTCAGCATGGGCCGCGACGGGGTCATCCCCCGCGTTTTCGGCAAAGTGCATCCCAAGTTCAAGACCCCCTGGGTGGGATCGGTGGCCGTTGCCTGCGTCTCGCTCGTTATCCCGCTCTTTTTGGGAATGACCGAATTGGTCCGCTTGGTCAACTTTGGCGCCTTGTCCTCGTTCGTGCTGCTCAACTTTGCCGTATTCCTTTTCTTCTTCGTCAAGGAAAAGCGGTTTCACTCGTTTGGCGATGTGGTGAAGTACTTCATCTGTCCCTGGCTGGGCATCGGCATCCTCGCCTTCGTCTTCACGGGCTTCGACACGATGACCTATGTGGTGGGCATCGTTTGGC
>JAEZDJ010000023.1 GCA_023429565.1 Actinomycetes bacterium | reverse complement strand
ATTTTTTCCCTTGCGAAAACGTACCGGACACTCGGGCCTAAGGGCCCTCGCGCCCGTCATGGGATTTGCTTGTAAGACCAAGTGCAGCTTTAAAGACAGAACCTGCAATAAAGAATTCAAACTCCGGAACGAATTGCGGGGATGGCGATGAGCTTCGCCTTGACAGATATCCGGCTTTATGTGCTATAGTGTGCGGACAACTTAATACCTTGAAACCGATGAGGCGAACGTCAAGCCATCAAAGCACTCACAGAGAGCGGGCGCTGCTGAGATTCCCGCAGGAAACTGGATGGTAAATGGATCGTCGAGGGAAAGGGGAAAGGTTGCGCATGCTGCGATATCGCAGTTGATGGCAACTGAGTATCTGGACCGTGAGCCTGCGTTAAGGGCAGAACATGTGTTGGCATGTTCGCGAGGGGGTTCTGCGCAGCAGAACCAATAAAGGTGGCACCGCAGGCTGAAGACCTGTCCTTTATCTTAAAGGACAGGTCTTTTTTTGTCGGTTCGCCATTCTGCGTGCAGCAGAAGGCGACGGCGCTGCGGCACCCAGGTTGCCTGACCTTGGGAGATGTTGAAGATGCGCACGTCAAAGCGCGCATCATCTTGACGTCGCCACGGTTTGGGCATCAAGGGGGTCTTGCTGCCTTTGTTGGACGGGTGCCGGTTCTTCGTCGGAAGTTCGTGCCGGCAATCAATGATCCCCGGGAGGGGAAGCGACCGGCGGGACATCCGCCAAGAGAGGAACGATGGTCATGGCGCAGAAGATCGAACGTGAAGTCGAGGTTGGAACGGTAAAGGCTGACGCGACTGGAGCGCGCAAGCGCGAGTTGGAAACGAAGGGCACCAAGGGTTTTGACGTTTCTGCCCTCATCTTGGTGGCGGTTCTGCTGGCTGCGGGCGCAGTGCTCAAGATGACGGTGGGCAGCTTTGTGAACTTCTTTGGAATGAAGCCGAACTTCATCATTGCCATGTATTGCCTGGCTATCTTGTTGGTCAGGCCAAACCTTGGGCAAGCCGCCATCATTGGGCTTTTGGCCGGTGGGGTGTGCCAGCTGCTTCCGGGCACTCCTTACATCAACTTCATCTCCGAGTTCCTGGGGGCGCTGTGCATGGCTGCCCTCATCCGCATTCCGATGAAGGTGGGTCGGGTGAACCTGCAGACCGTCATCGCCACGTTCCTCTCCACGGTGGTGTCGGGCGGCGTGTTCACCGTCTGCCTGTTCGTCTTTTTGGGAGCCGATGCATCGAGCTTGGTGGCATATGTGCCCATCGTCCTCTGCACCGCGCTCATCAACTGCGTCATCGTTCAAGTGCTGTATGTCCCCTTGCGCAAGGTACTGAAGAAGGACCTGCCGCGTGCGGACGCCGCTGCGGCGTAGCCACCGGATTCGAATGACCGATCTGAAAGGTAGCCTCCCATGACCAGACAACCGTCTCCGATCATTGCGGAAGTCGATAACGTGAGCTTCTCCTATGCCGGTTCGGGCAAAAAGGCGCTTGACGGCATAAGCCTCACGGTGCATGAGGGCGACTTCCTTGGCGTCATCGGGCCATCGGGTGCAGGAAAGTCCACGCTCGTGTATGCGCTTGACGGCGTGATCCCCCATTACCATTCGGGAGAGTTTTACGGCTCGATCAGCCTGGCGGGCCATGACACGTTCGAGACGAGCTTGACCGACCTCTCGCGCATCGTGGCGACGGTGTTCCAGGACGTCGATGCGCAGATGGTGGCTTCGGTGGTGGAGGATGAGGTTCTGTTTGGCCTGGAGAACTTCGGTTTTGAGAGAAACGAAATCCTCCGTCGCACCGAGGAGGCGCTTGATCTTGTGGGGATAGGGGATTTGAGGCAGCGGTCAATAGCGTCGCTGTCGGGAGGTCAAAAGCAGAAGGTGGCGCTTGCGGCCATGCTCGCCCTGCGGCCGCGCATGCTTGTGCTCGACGAGCCGACGGGCGCCCTTGACCCCGCGAGCTCACGTCAGATATTCCAACTGCTTGCAGATTTGAACGGCCTCCATGGAATCACGGTGGTCGTCGTCGAACAGAAGATAGGGCTTCTTTCCGAGTATGCCCGACGGCTTGCCGTTTTGGATGGGGGAACCTTGAGGTATTGCGGGGAACGGCGTGACGTTCTCGAGCACGCTGACGACCTGCTTCGCATTGGCGTGAACGTGCCGCGCGTCACCACCTTGTCGTGCTTGTTGCGGGATGAAGGGTTTGAGGTGGCCCAACTGGCCTGTAACGTCGATGAGGCCCAGCAGATGATCGAGAGGATCGTGTCATGAGATTCGGTTTGAAGAGGAACAGAAAAGCTCTTGCGGAGGACGCGACGCAGGAAGCGGCAAGCCTTTCGGCCTCATCGCCTGCGGTTCTCGAATGCCGTGGGGTGAGCTATGACTATGCGCAAGGGTCTGAAGGAGTTGCCGTGAGCGACGTGTCGATCACGGTTCGTGCGGGCGAGTTCGTCGCCATCGTCGGCAACAACGGTGCCGGCAAGACGACCCTGTCCAAGCTACTCAATGGGTTGCTCAAGCCGACGGAGGGTACCGTGCTGGTCGATGGGGTGCCGACGACGGCGCTGAGGACAAGCGAGCTTGCCAGCCGGGTGGGTATGCTGTTTCAGAATCCCGATCGGCAGATATGTCAGGAGACCGTGCTCGAGGAGGTCGCGTTTGGCCTGCGCGTGAAAGGCGTTGGCGATGACGAGGCCAACCGTCGTGCAAACGCCATGGTCGACGAGTTCGGGTTCGATGGGCAGGAGGCGCCCTATTTGCTCTCGCGGGGAGAGCGCCAGATGCTCGCCCTTGCCTCGGTCATCGCTGGCGAGCCAGATGTGCTCATCCTGGACGAGCCGACGTGTGGGCTCGATTATCGGGAGTGCATGGACGTCATGGGACGGGTGAAGCGGCTTAACGAGACGGGCACGACCGTCATCATGATCACGCATGACATGGAAGTCGCCTTTGATTTTGCCCACCGCCTCACAGCTTTGGCGAACGGTCGCATTGTCGCCGACGGTGCCCCCGAGACCGTGTTTCGCAACGAGGAGGCCATGACGGCGGCAAGTCTGGTCCCTCCTCAGATCATAGAGCTTTCCTCAAGGCTGGCGGGCGAGCCGCAGAACGGGCGGGCGTTCGCTCATGTGGCGACTCCTTACGAGATGGTCCAGGTGCTTGGAGCGGCTGGCTTCCGTGCGAGAAGGGTGTCTTGACATGGCTGGATTGCTTGATTACTCCGCGGGCCGCACGGTCATCCACCGTTTGAACCCACTCGTTA
>JAEZDJ010000099.1 GCA_023429565.1 Actinomycetes bacterium | reverse complement strand
GCGAAGGAGAGTGAGAAGGCATGTTCGATGTGGGGCTCGGCAGTCGGATGGTCGGACCTGCATGCCAGCGGTCCGTATCGCATTGACTACGATTAGGCCCGTAGACACACATTCTTGCCTATAACCCACGGTTCTTCCGAGAAGCAAAAAGACCGGCCGCGACAAACGACCGGTCTGGCATTTCGTGGAGCCAGCGACAGGATTTGAACCTGCAACCCGCAGTTTACAAAACTGCTGCGCTACCATTGCGCCACGCTGGCAAAAGAGCGATGCGACAACGTATTGTACGACATCCTTGCCGTTTCGGGAAGGGGATGTTGGTGCCGTTGCCTCTGTTGCCGTCGCTCTTTCGCAGACGGCCTCAAGCTCGGTCGCGGGCGGGATGGCCCGGCCTGCAAGATCGAGGCGCGCCACGGGACGCGCGCCTGTGTTGGATGTTCTTCTACCGGCGTGGCCTCGTTTGTCCTTTGGAATCAACGCCTGGCGTAGAGCTCTTCCGCCCGTTCCCAATTGACGATGCTCCACCATGCTTTGATGTAGTCGGGCCGTTTGTTCTTGTAGTCGAGGTAGTAGGCATGCTCCCATACGTCAAGCGTGAGCAGTGGCTCCGGCTCCCCGATGCTTATGGGCGTGTCCTGGTTGGCTGTCGTCAGGATTGAGAGGTCAGACAAAAGCCAGGTCCAGCCACTTCCGAACAGGTTGGTGGCGGTCTCTGAGAACTGGTCGACGAACGCTTGGAACGAACCGTATTTCGCCACCAGGTCGGCTTTCAGTTGGCCGCTCGGCTCCTGAGGCGATGCCGGCGTGAGGCAATGCCAGAAGAACGAATGGTTGTAATGTCCGCCGCCATTGTTGCGAATCGCCGTCCTGACCGATTCCGGCACGCTGTCGAGATCGCTCAGCAGGCCTTCGAGAGATAGCTGCTGCAGTTCCGGCGCTTTCTCGAGCGCGGCGTTGAGCTTGTCCACATAGGCGCGATGGTGGAAGTCGTGGTGGAAGTGCATGATGTCGCCGCTGATGGCCGGTTCGAGTGCTTGATAGTCATAAGGAAGATCTGGCAAAGTGTACATGACGCCTCCTGTGTCTCGAAGCTGTTCGGTGGTCTCCGCTGCCCTTGCAGCATTGAGGAATGTCCCTGAATATACCTCTTTTCGGTGTCGTGCGCAGCAGGAAGCCCATCGGTTTCTTTTACGTTGACATGCTCCTTCCTTTGCCCATATCGCGTGATCCTCGCGCGGGAGCCCGACGTGTTGGGACTCGCCTTGGTTGGCGTTCCTCTCCGGATTCTTCCGCCCTGTCCCGAATGTTTTCCGGTTGGAACGCCCCATGCCGCGGCAATGCGCTCGCCAGCAGTGTTCCCGGTTTTGCCCCCGGAGGAAAACGGGCAGTTCACCTGCTATACTCAAGGGAATGACGGCGAGGAGGGACGGGTGTTTTCCGTCCGACGAAACGAGGCACATGGATATCGCGATACGTGCTCAGAACCTGAGCAAGACCTACCCTCTTTCCGCGCAGCAGCGCAGGGCGCACCATGACGGCACGCGGCGAAATGTCGCCGTCGCAGACCTCTCCTTCAATGTCGAGGACGGCGAGATATATGGGTTGCTGGGCCCCAATGGAGCGGGCAAAACCACGACGCTTCGCATGCTGGCTGCCCTTATAAAGCCCGACTCGGGCGATGCCTTCATCGGAGGTGCGTCGGTCGTGTCGGACCCGATGGCAGTTCGGCGGACCATGGGATTTTTGACGAGCGAGCTTAAGCTGGAGGAGACGTTTTCGCCTTCCTACCTGTTCGACTTCTTTTCAGAATTGCACAAGGTGGACCAAACGGTCCGAGATGAGCGCAAGCATGACCTGTTCCAGCGTTTTGGCATCGACGCCTTCGCGCAGACGAAAGTTGCCGATCTCTCGACGGGCATGAAGCAGAAGACGTCGTTGGCGGTCTCTCTTGTGCACGATCCTCGCATTATCATATTCGACGAGCCCACCAATGGCCTTGACGTGCTGACGGCGAAGACGGTCACCGACTTCCTCGTCGAATTGAGGCGAGGGGGCAAGACGATACTGCTGTCGACGCATATCTTCAGCCTGGTTGAGAAAGTTTGCGATCGCGTTGGCGTCATCATTGGCGGACGCATGGTGGCGTCCGGGACCCTTGAGACATTGACGGGTGGGCGCTCGCTCGAAGACGCGTTCTTCGACCTGTATCGCGCCGAGGTCGGTGATGTGCGATGAAGAGCAACGTCATCGCCATAGCAAAGAAAGAATTGGTAAGATTCTTCAGCAACAAGGTATCTGCCTTCACTGCCATCGTGTTGCCGGGCCTGCTAATATTTCTGATGTGGTCGGTCATGGGAAGCGCCTTGACGGGCATGTTTGGAGATGAGGGAGCAGAAGCGCCGAAGGTGGCGGCGGTCAATCTGCCCGCCAGCATCGAGGGCATGGCTTCCGCGGCGGGCATTGAGATTGAACCGGCGGAGGGGCTTCCCGCGAATGATGACGTCAGAGACCGCATTGCGGCAGGAGACGTGAACGCCTACGTGGTGTTCCCCGAAGGGTTTGACCAGGCAGTGGCGGCATACGATCCCGCTTCTGGGGTGCGTGCGCCGCAGGTGGAAATCTTCTTCGACTCCTCCGACACCGCCTCTGCGAATGCGTATGCGGCGTTGAGCTCCGCGCTGAACGACTACGAGTCGTCGCTGTCAAATCGTTTCGATGTGAACGCGGGGGAGGCGGCTTACGACGTCTCCGATGCGAAGGACCGCACTGCGACCTTCATCGTTTCCATTTTTCCCATGCTTCTGCTCGTGCTGCTGTTTACTGGTTGCATGTCCGTTGCTGCCGAGTCCGTTGCGGGAGAAAAGGAGCGAGGCACGATGGCGACTTTGCTGGCGGCGCCTGTTCGACGGAGCGACATCGCACTGGGGAAGGTCCTTGCGCTTGCCCTCATCGGTCTTGCCATAGCCATTTCCAGCGCTGCCGGCATCGTTGCAGGATTGTCCAACCTCATGCAGGGGCAGATGGACATCAATGTGTACGGCCCGTCGGAATATGTGCCGCTTGTCCTCGTCATCCTTTCGACGACCCTCGTGATGGTAGTGCTCATCGCCCTTGTTTCCGCGCTGGCGAAGACGACGAAGGAAGCGCAGCTGTACCTGACTCCGCTCATGATTGTCGTGGTGGGCGTGGGCCTTTTGGGAATGTTCGGTGACGCGAAGACGGATGCGGCCTATTATCTCATTCCCCTCTACAACAGCGTGCAGTGCATGATTGGTATACTCACCTTTGACTTCCAGCCGCTGAATGTGGCGCTGTGCGTCGTCAGCAACGTGGCCGCCGCGGCCGTCGGCATCGCCGTGCTCCAGCGCATGTTCGGCAGCGAGCGGCTCATGTTTGCCCGATAGGGGCATGGAGCCGTTGGCGGCTGCGGCGCTCGAGACGCGAATGCGGAATGGGGAGAGGAAACGATGGCGAAATGCCGATGATTCGAGCAGGGGGTGCGCCACGATGCGCCATCCCCGAAGAGCTGGCGGAGGTCGAGGGCTTTTCGGAATGGATTGCCCAGTTCAACGATGGCGACCTGACGGTCTCGCACGTTCACGTCGTGGGCGATGCGAGCTCTCGGGCCGACTTCGCGTCCCTTGAGGTCGAGAGGTCGCGTGTCGAGCGGTGCTCGTATGGCAGCTGCGACTTCTCCAAGGCTGTTTTCACGGATGTCGCGTTTTCGGGCTGCGACTTCTCCGAGTCCAGCTTCACGCGATGCACGTTTGCCTCGTGCAAGTTCACCGGTGCGGATTTTCGCGAAGCGTCCCTCGGGTTGATTGACATGCGTGATTCCACCTGTTCATATGCGTCGTTCGCAAAGGCGAGGTTGGAGGATGTTTTTGTCGCTGCAAGCGATTTCTCGCATGCCGACATCGTTGAGGCCCGACTCAAGAGAGTGTCATTGGATGACGTGCGGTTCGTCGGCACCAGCTTCTTTCGCACTGACCTTCTTGGCATCGATTTGACGTCATGCCAGCTGGCGGACATCGTGTTGTCCGACGCCATGGGGGAATTGCGAGGCTCCACCATGGACTTGTATCAAGCTGCCGGCATAGCTCAGCGGCTTGGCGTGATCGTCGAAAGCTGAGCCGCTGAGCACCCGTCCCGCGGGCACCCAGCGGCATCGTGGCGACGTCTTCTCTACGCCTGGGCGAAATTCCAGGAGCCCATGTACGCGACTTGCTCGTCGGTGAGGGTGTCTATGGTCACTCCCAGGGTCTCAAGCTTCACGCGGGCCACGCCGTCGTCGATGGCGGAGGGCACGTCGTACACCTTGTTTTCCAGCTCGCCCGCATGCTGGAACAGATATTCGGCGGCGAGGGCCTGGTTCGCAAAGCTCATGTCCATGACCGATGCCGGGTGGCCCTCGGCGCACGACAGGTTCACTAGACGCCCCTGGGCGAGCACGATGACGGTGCGGCCGTCGGGCAACGTATATTCTTCCACGAGAGGCTTGATCTCCTCAACCTTGGTCGCATGGGTTCTAAGCCAATCGATGTTGATCTCGGAGTCGAAGTGTCCGGAGTTGCAGATGATGGCGCCGTCCTTCATGTTCTCGAATGCGGGGCCGTCGACAACCTTGCAGTTGCCCGTGACCGTCACCCACACGTCGGCATGTTTGGCGGCCTCCTCGGCCTTCATGACCCGATGGCCTTCCATGTGGGCTTCCAGAGCCTTCAGCGGGTCCACTTCGCACACGATGACGTTCATGCCCATGCCCTTGGCCCGCAGTGCAAGCCCGCTCCCGCAGTATCCGTAGCCGGAGATGACGATGGTGCGCCCGCAGAGCAGGCGGTTGGTGGCGCGCACGATGCCGTCGAGGGTGCTCTGTCCGGTGCCGTAATGGTTGTCGAAGCAATGCTTCGTGTTGGCATCGTTGATGTTGAACACGGGGTAGGCAAGCGTTCCTTCAGCTGCCATAGACATGAGGCGCACCACTCCCGTGGTGGTTTCCTCCGTGCCGCCCACGACGTGTTCCAGCTTGTCGGTGAAGGTGGTGTGCAGCGCGGTGTCGAGGTCGGCTCCGTCGTCCATGATGATCTGGGGGTTGGTGGAGATGACTGCCTCGATGTGCCGGCCATAGGTCTCCATGTCCTCGCCGGCGATGGCGTGGACGTCGATGCCGAAGTCGCGCACGAGGGAGGCGGCTGTGTCGTCCTGGGTCGACAGGGGGTTGGACGCGCAGAGCGTCACCTGCGCTCCCGATGCGGCAAGCGCGCGCATCAGGTTTGCCGTTTCGGTAGTCACGTGCATGCATGCGCCGATGCGAATGCCGTCCAAAGGCTTTTCGCGCTCGAAGCGCTCGCGGATCGACGCGAGCACCGGCATGTCGCGGTCGGCCCAGAGGATGCGGGCGAGGCCGGCGTCGGCCAAGGTGATGTCTTTGATGTCATAGTTTTCGGGCATGGGGCGGCCTCCAAGGCAATTCGATGGTGCTGAATGGTGTTCGTCGAAGTGGTTGAAGCGTATCACACCAGCCCTGACCGTGTGCGTTTGCGCCGATGGGTTTCATAAAACGGACGGAACGGATTTCCCTGTCGGCAGGGGCTGACGAAAGCGTGCTCGCCTTGTCCGAAGGCGGGGGAGCACGCTGGATCGATGGCTCCAACGACGGGGCGGATCGTCTCGGCTGGCCGGAACCGCCCCGGTTCGCTGCGGCGTCGGGCTTGAAAGTTGTGAAGTTCATATGCAGAACCTTTGTGAAAATGGGTGTTTTATAACGGCTGTCTCGGTGGAAACGGTAACGAAAGGACCTATTGTTGAACTGAGCGGTCGCCCAGAGGCTATAATCACTGCAGCCTGCAATACGCTTTTGAGAGGGTTCAGAAGAGGAAGAAGCGTGGGCACTGGCATCGCCGGGTACGGCACGCGCTCGGCAGATGTGGCTGCGTGCGGGGCAGGGCTGCATGCGGGGTGCGCGGCCTAACGAAGGAGTGAAGGTGTTCGACCAGTTTTTTTCGCAGATATCGTTCGTGGATATTTTTAACTTCTGCGTGTTCCTGACATTCAGCATTTGCTATACCTATCAGCTTTACTACGTGTTTGTGGTCTTGACTCGCAAGCCGAAGGAGCTGTCGGCAAAGAGGAACCATCGCTACGCCGTCGTGATCTCGGCTCGCAACGAGAGCGCCGTCATCGGAGACCTCATCCACTCAATCAAGGTTCAGAACTATCCGTCGGAGCTTATCGACGTCTTTGTCGTTGCCGACAATTGCACCGATGCCACGGCTCAGGTCGCGCGTGAGGCTGGTGCCACCGTGTTTCCCCGTTTTAACCAAAAGGACGTGGGGAAGGGCTATGCGCTGGATTATGGATTTCAGTGCATTCGCGAGCATTATGGCGATCGGGGATATGAGGCCTTCTTTGTATTCGACGCCGACAATGTGCTCGACGTGAACTACTTCCGTGAGATGAACAAGACGTTCGACAACGGCGCCAAGGCATCGACCAGCTATCGCAACTCCAAGAATTACGATTCCAATTGGATTTCTGCCGGGTATGCCGTGTGGTTCCTGCGCGAAGCCAAGTTCCTCAACCAGGCTCGCCTCACGCTCAACACGAGCTGCGCCGTGTCAGGCACCGGTTTTTTCATCGCGGCGGACGTCATCGAAAAGCATGGGGGCTGGAAATGGCACCTTCTCACCGAGGACATCGAGTTTTCCACGAACAGCATCCTTGAGGGCACCCGCATCAGCTACACGCCGACGGCCATCCTCTACGACGAGCAGCCCATCACGTTCCGCGACTCGTGGAATCAGCGCTTTCGCTGGGCAAAAGGTTTCTACCAAGTGTTTTGGCACTATGGTGCTCGCTTGGTGAAGGGAATTGCGGTCAACCCCCGAGGCGCACGTTTCGCTTGCTACGACATGCTCATGACCATCGCGCCCGGCATGCTGCTCACCATCGTGTCAGTGCTGTTCAACACTATTATCGTCGTGCTGGCCGCCACGGGCATGATGTCGACGGGCATCATGATAGCCTCATCCGTCTCGTCCATTTTTTTCTGCCTGTTCAACTACATGGTCTTCATGTTCATGTTCGGCGTGCTCACCACCTTCGTCGAGTGGGATTCCATCCGATCCACCACGGCAAAAAAGGTGCGCTACATGTTCACCTTCCCGTTCTTCATGCTGACCTATGTTCCTATCGCACTGGTCGCTCTTGTGAAAAAATGCAGATGGAAGCCCATCCAGCACAGCATCTCGGTTGACGTCACCGAATTCTCCGACGCCGCTGCCGACAGAGAGCGCGAACGCATCATCTAGAGGGACCCTGCTTTTCCTGCGACTCTCCGGCTTCCGTTCGCGGCTCACCCGGCGTTTGAAGGATGCGGCGACTTTCTCGGATCGCCTTGAGGGCCTGGCCGGCCGGAGCTTCCTTCCGCCGATTTTCTAGACTCGGGCAAACGTCACGCAGCGGATCGTTTGGACCTGCGCGTCCCGGAGTGCGTCGCAGGCGCTGAAAAGGGTGGCGCCGGTGGTGTAGACGTCGTCAACGAGCAACACGGACTTGGGCACGCTTGCTCCGGGAAGGGCCATGAAACGGCCGGACGTGTTCGAAAGCCGCGCCCTGCGCCCCAGCTGCCGCTGATCGGCGCTGCGTGGCCGGGCCAGCGCAGGGGCGCACGGCAAGCCGAGCCGATCCGCGACGGCGGCACCGAGCAGCTGGCCGTGATCGAACCCCCGTTGCCTGAGGGCCGAGCCCGATGCGGGAACACACACGACGGCTGACAGGTTGCGAAGCCATTCCGGCGGGACGGCCGCCGCCATGAGGTCGGCCATGTCTCCCTTGAGGCGTCGTTCGCCCGCGTCCTTCCAGGTGCGAACCACGCGAGCGGCCGTCTCGTCGAAAGCTGTCGCACAGACGCACCCGTCGAAGGGAAGCGCCTCGCGCCCGGATGCGGCGAGCATGATGCCGTTGCATTCGGTGCATTGGACGCGCCCGAACGGAGCGCCGCAGCGCGGACAGGCGCGGCATTGGTCGATGAAGGGGAGTCTCAGCCGGCATGAGGGACAGAGCACGGCGCCGGGCACATCGCAAAGGGCACAACGCGTCGGCCAAAGCGTCTCAGCCACGGCTTCCCCGATGAGCCTCGCATAGGCGCGCGCGGTCGACGAAGTGGAGCTTTGCGGGGCGGATATGTCGGGAAATGCGGGCATGGTGCCATCTTAGATTGTCCGGCAAGCGGATCCATCGCGTGGGTCCAGCGCATGACCGCCTTGATCTCGCGGCGATCCAGCTGATCCTGTCCGTCCTCTGAGATGCGCTTGTCGGATGCCCGTCGCGGGCGACGCGATGCGCTCACGTTGAGGGACGGGGAGGCTGCGCGATTATTGCCGATTCTGCGCACGTTCTTCCGGGCTATTCTTCGATCTGGTACACTTAAGTGCGCTTCTTTCGGGTCTGTAGTTGCGGGTTTATTCCCAAGTCCATGACAGATGCGGTCAAAGGGATCCACGTAAGCCGGCAGGCGACTGGCGGCGATCATGGCGCATCCTAGAAGTAAGTCGCACCGCTCGGAAACTGTGATCTTCGCGGCAAGATGCCGCGGCGGGCGAGAGGGTGAAGGTGCAAGCTCAGCCCCGGTGCGCGAGTGTGGGGGCAAAAACTAGGTCAGTCGAGGGAAGCGCAACGAGATGAATCCGGTAGATGGAGGCACACCGACTATGAAGCGTCTGAAAACGCTGGTGTCCTGCTGTGTTGCGACCGCATTAACGCTGGTCGGACTCACAGGGTGCTCGTCCCAAGAGAGTTATACCCCGCCCGAGAAGAGCCCGGTGCTCTCCACTCCTGCCATCGGCAAGGAGGGTACGCTGCGCGTCGGACTCGACATGGACAATGCGCCGTTCTCTGCTCAGCCGCAGGGGTCCAGCAAGACGGCCGGAATCGATGTGGACATCGCTGCGGCGTTGGCGGACAGCTTGGGTCTCAAGCTGGAAATGGTCGACGTGGGATCCGATCCGGAAAGCGCGCTCGAAAGCAACAAGGTCGACGTCGTCGTGGGTGTCAAGAAATCTGACTCCGATGCGACGTTTTGGAAGTCAGATCCCTATCTGGAGACGAGCGTGGCCCTTTTTGCCTCTTCGTCCAGCGCCTCCGTTCCAACGGAATCGTCTTCCCCTGAGATAGCTGCACAGGTTTCCTCTACGAGTTCTTGGGCGGTGACGAACGAGTTCGGCGATTCTGCGCTCACTCCCACGAACGACCTCAAGAGCGCTTTCTCTTCGCTTGAATCCGGCGCGGTCGAATATGTTGCAGCCGACGCCGTTATCGGAACCTACGCTGCAAAAAATGCTGGGGACGAGGCTTCCATTATCGCCTTGCTGCAACAGCCAAGCGGCTATTGCGTGGGCGTGCTCGATTCCAACACTGACCTCAAGCAGGCGATTTCCGAGGCCGTGTCCGCTCTGGTCGACAACGGCATCATTTCAGTCATTGAGACGAAATGGCTGGGAACGGCCCTTGACCTCTCGAACGTCCCGCTGACGGCAGCCGCCAAGTCTTCCGGTTCCTCGTCAACGGCGTCGACGAGTGACGATTCGGCCGACGAGGAGACGGCCGACGTGTCGACAGGCAATCAGGCGGCGGCAACTGCGTCGACGGGCGCGAGCACCTCCCAGACCCTGAACTGATAGCCCGCGTCGCTCAGTTCAGGAAGTCCTCGAGGATCTCCTGTTCTGCCTCCTCCTCGTTCAGTCCGAGAGTCATGAGCTTGGTTATCTGGTCTCCCGCTATCTTGCCGATGGCTGCCTCATGCACGAGCAGGGCGTTCTCGTTTGCCGCCTCGATGCCGGGGATGGCGGTCACCTTCGAGTTGCCCATGATGATGGCATCGCACTGAACATGGCCTCGACAGGCGGCTTTTCCGATGACGAGGGGATTGAACACCTGCTCCGATTTGTCTTGGGCGACGCTACGCGAAATGACCTGCACGCTGGAGTCGTCGCCCTGCAGTTCGATCCTCATGTTCGAGGTCGCCTTCTGGCTGTCGTGCGTCAGCAACTTTTCGGTCAATATGAGTTTTGCGCCACGCCCGAGCTCGGCATCGGTGTCTCGTACGGTTGACGTCACGCCTCGCAGCTGGACCATTTCCATCTCACAGAGGGAGCCTTCCTCCAAATACACTTTGGTCACCGGGTTCAAGACGCGGTCGCCAGAGCCAGAGCCTTCACCGTAGTGTTTCTCGACGTACTTGACGTGACTTCCCTTGCCGCAGTAAAACGTGTGGATGCCGTCGTGTTCGGAGGCCTCATGGCTTTCGTTGTGGATGCCGCAGCCGGCGATGATGGTGACATCGCACTCGTCGCCGATGTAAAACGTGTTGTATACGACGTCCTTGAGTCCTGACTGTGTGACGATGACGGGGATGAACACCGTCTCTCCTTTTGTTCCGGGAGCGATGCGGATGTCGATTCCGGGGTTGTCGCTTTTTGTCTCGATCTCAATGTTCGCAGAGGAGTGGCGTTCGACGAGACGTCCATCTTTGCGGATGTTGAACGCGCCTTTCGGCATGCCGTGAATGTTTGCGATTTGCGCGAGCAGCCCCTCATCGAGGGGAGTGAGGTCAGCAGCCATGGGAAGAATCTCCTTCGGTAGTGTGCGATCGATTTCTCTGTCAATTCCTCAGCGGCCTTCGCGCGCGACGGGAACCGAGAAGATCACAGGTGCGGGATTGCGTCAGCAGGTGGTTGGGATTTCGGTGAGGTGCAGCTCGGTCGGTTCCGACAGCTGGCAGCCGGGAATTCCCTTTGACACGAAGCCGAGCTTTGGCATGAGCTCTCCGGGCGTGCCGATCTCGACTATCCTGCCGTCACGCAAGAGCACGACCTCGTCCGCCAGCTGAATGATCCTCTCTTGATGCGAGATGATCACGATTGATCGGTCGTCCCTCGTTTCATGGATGTCGCGGAACGTATCGGTCAGTCGATCGAAGCTCCAAAGGTCGATGCCGGCTTCCGGCTCGTCATAGATAGCGAGCTTGGGGTCGCGTGCCAGTATGGTGGCTATCTCGATGCGCTTCACCTCTCCGCCCGAGAGATTTTTGTCAACCTCTCTGGTGAGATAGTTCGCCGAGCAAAGGCCGACCTTGGCCAGATATTCGTTGCAGGCGAGCATGGGCAGCTTTTTGCCAGCCGCCAGGTCGAGAAGCTTTTTGACCGTCATGCCCTTGAACCGGGCGGGTTGCTGAAAGCCATAGCCGATGCCCCTCTGTGCGCGTTCGGCGATGGACAGTCCCGTGACGTCTTCGCCGTCGAGCATGATGCGGCCGCTCGTTGGCGTCTCTATGCCCATGATGAGCTTTGCTAACGTTGATTTGCCACCGCCGTTGGGGCCGGTGATCGCTGTGAAGCGGCCGTCGGAAATGGTCAGCGACAGGCCGTCTATGATGCGCCGTTTTCCCTTGAGGCCGCCGTCAAGCGGCACCTCGAAAACGAGGTTTTTCAATTCCAACATGGCTGTGTTGTCTCCGTCTCTTCTCGTCTGCCCGGCGAATTACCGCCGGGCACCCCCTTGTGGCGGGGAGTTGCGTCTTTTCCCGCTCGCCTCCCGTGCCGTTCCCTCGTGCCATTCTAGCGTGAAACATCACCGCGGGCGACAAAAACCCACGGCTTCATCGGCCTGTGCGGAGTTCTTGTCGCCCTTCGTCCTCTAGTCGTTCAGCAGGTCGATCACCTGGAGATCCGCGCTCGCGTTCTCAAGAATGTCCCTGTTTCCGAAAAGGCAGACGGCCTCATGTGAAAGGGCCTGTGCAATGGTGGGGGCCAGCGCCTGCAGAGCGTCGACGTCCGTCGACATCATTTGCGCGCGCGTCACTCGACGGGACTCGCCTGTGCGTCCGCTGAAGAACTCGCCGTCCTGTCGACGGGCGAGTGCACGGGGCTTGAGGGGCGTGTCGAACCCTGCCACCGTGCTCACGATATAGCCTTCCATCTCGGTCTGGTCGGGGGAGAATGACGCGAGCCACGCAGGTGCCCCTGCGAAGCGGGACAGCGTTTCGTCAACATGGGGATCGCGGTATGAGTAGAACCGCAATGCGCCCGTGCGGGCAGCTTGGAATCCCGCACCGTAGGCACCTCCCTTCACGCGCACCTCGTTCCACAGGTAGTCGTAGGAAAGCGCGTGGGCGGCAACTTGCCATGCTCCGTCATAGGGCAGGCCCTCTGAGCGGCGGTCGAAGCCTTGGGCGGCGTAGCACACGTCTGTCGGCACGATGAACGCCTCGTTGCGTATGGCCGGCGCAGGCACCATGAGCCTTGCCTCGCCTGGTGTCTCGCTTCCGACCGCTCCTCCGCCCATCGTGAGAAAACGGTTGAAATCGTTGTCTGAACCGGTAAAGCTTACCGTCAGCCCGCCGTCGGAGAACAGGATCCCGGCCACGTGGGCAAGACGTGCGCTCAGCATTTCGGCACGCTCGTCGAAGTTTGCCAGAAGGTCCTTCGTGAAGCGGTAGAAATCGACGCCTCCCAGGCCGGCGCGCATGACTCCTGCCGGCGTGCAATATGAGGCAACGCGTGCCATGGCGGCCGCGTGACCCGACGACGAGAAGCCTTGCTCCATGCCGATGCGACGTTGCTGCAGCACGTCCCGAATCTTGTCGGTGTTGGTGAAGTCGGACGACAGCATGATCTCAAGAGGCAAGTCCGACAGCGCATCGACGTTTTCAGACAAGGCGCTTGCCCCCACGACGAATTTGGGAGTCAGGCTCTCCTGGTCAGATTCGTCCTCGTAGATTTCCGAGAAGAACGAGAGGTTGCCGAGGCGCCCGTTGATGAGGGTGTCTAGATCGGAAGCGGTATGCGTTGCCGTGTCCAGTTTGCCCAAGACGAGGGCAAGGACGGTCACGTAGGGGAGATCGTCGTAGGTGAGGCGAGAGAGGTCGAAATAGCGGTAGGCATAGGCAATGCCGCGCGTGGGGATGTGGTGGCGCAGGCACGGCACGGGGGTGTGCTCCGCGATGCCATAGGCAGGCTCCTCGGACGGGTCTTCGATGTCGGCGAGTCCCAGAACGGGCAGCGTGGCCAATGCCTCGGGCGAGTCGGGCTCGGTTTGGAGCCGACGCAGCTCGGCTTCTTCTTGGGTGATTCTTTCGAGGTCGTCAGACCCCATCGTCGCCAAAGCCGCGGCCAGACGCTCCCTCTCATGAGCTTCCTCGTCGGCATCGACGGGGCGTATCTCCACTTCTGCACGGTGGCTGTTTTCCAGGAACACGCTGCGAGCGAGCTCCTCGAAATAGCCGTCAGGCAAAGCCGTTCTGAGAAAGGCGAAGTCATCTTCGTAACGAAGGTAGGAAGTGGCCAGATCGTCGCTGTAGAGCCAGCCTGAAAGGCTGGCCATGGACAAGGCGACGCCGTCGGCCATGCCGAAGTCGCGTTCGCGCATGACGAATTCCGCGCGCGACAGCGACGCCTCAACAAGGGTTGGGTCGAGGCCCTCGTCGAGAATGCGGACAAGGGCGCGCTCGACCGTCGGGCGAAAGCGCTCGGCAGCTTGGGGGGCCAGTCCCTTGAGCTGAAGGACGACGAAGGGCTGCAGCAGGGAATCGGCAAAGAACGCCTGCGCGTCGTCGGCAAGGCCTTCGTCTAGCAGGGCGCGTTTGAGCGGAGCCTCGTTGGAGCCCATGAGGGCGTCGATGAGGATGTCGGCTGCCACCATGCGCGTGCGGTCATGAACTTCGCCGACGACATAGCCGAGCCCGATGCAGGCGTTTTCCGGCGCCGTCGCCATCGTCCGCACCTTGCCGAGATTCTCGACGGGCGGCTGCAACGTGAGCTCGTGAGGTCCTTCTTCCGAGCGGGACGAGCCGGCGAGGGGCTCGAGGTAGTTCTCGTCCAGAAACGCGAGCATGCCTTCGAGATCCAGGTTGCCGTACAGCGTGATATAGCTATTGTCGAGGCGATAGTGCCGCGCGTGTTCTTCGAGAAAGCGCTCATACGTGAGGTCGGGAATGGCGCGGGGCGTGCCGCCGGACTCGAAACGATAGGCCGTGTCGGGGAAGAGCGCAGCTTGGAGCTCATCGTAAAGCACGGAGTTGGGATCGGACAGCGCTCCCTTCATCTCGTTGTAGACGACGCCGTTAAGCGTGAGAGACGCCTGGCCATCCTTGGTCTCTTCCGTCTTTGTCTCCTCGTCGGAGGGAACTGCTTCGTCCACTTCGTAGTGCCAGCCCTCCTGTTCGAAGATGGCGCGCTTGCGGTAGATGATGGGACGCAGCACCGCGTCGAGATACACGTCGGTCAGATTCAGCAGATCCTGGTCGTTGGTGCTTGCCACGGGGTACATGGTTTTGTCCGGGAAGGTCATGGCGTTCAGGAAGGTCTGCATCGAGCTTTTGAGCAGGTTCACGAACGGTTCTTTGACGGGGAACTTGTCCGAGCCGCACAGCACCGAGTGTTCCAGGATGTGGAACACTCCCGTGTCGTCTGCGGGAGGGGTCTTGAATGCGATGGAGAACGCCTTGTTCTCGTCGTCATTTTTCAGATAGAGCATCTTCGCGCCACTCTTGTCATGAGAGAGCACGAAGGCGAATCCGTCGATCTCGGGCAGGGTTTCGCGCGAGAGCACGGTGAAGCCGTGCAGCTTCTGGTCGATTGTCAAATCCATGGCTCGCATCGCCTTTCGTCGGTTTACAGCTCTCATTGTCGCACAACTGCGCTGAAGGCGTGATCTCCCAAAGGGTGCTTTTCACCGCTTTCGCAGATAACTGTTGTCATGATGCGAAGTGATTGGCCGAAGGGTCTCTGGCGCTCGGCTGTTTCTGGCGATTGCCGCGCTTCTGCGGTATTCCCAGTGACGACGCGCCGCGGCATTGACCCTCCGTCGTCGGCTCTGGCGGTGACCCTGACGTTGGTCCCGGCGACGGGGTCGATGGTGACCCTGACGACGGCCCCGCTGTTGGCGACGTCGGCGGACTGCGCGGTCGGGCGCATCGCAATGGCGGCGAAGCTGGCAAACTGTGGGCCCGGAAGCGTCACCCCATGGGGCGGTGCCGCCTTCGCATCGATGACGATCTTTCCGGCGATCCTCTCATGTTCGACCTGGAAGCCCCTGCGGCGGTCGTTTTCCCACCAAGTGTGACAATCGGGAAGTGCGATTGCGGCCGTCAAGCGGACGCGATGGGCCTCATCTCTTCAGCACTCCGTAAACTGCCTGGTCAGAAGCCTCTGAAAAAGGAAGCGGGGTCATGCCGGAAAGCATGGGCCGTGATGGGTCGGCTGGCTTCCCGTCCAGATGTCACACTTGGCGTGTTTTTGGCGCATTGCCTACATTTTCGATCATCGCCGTGCTGCTTGAGCGCATTTGATGTCCTGGCGCTCCGCTTCGTCTCGCCAGCGCCCCCTCGGTCATCGCCATGCCGTCTGGGCGCCTAGGCGCATTTGGAGTGCGGGCGTTCCGCCTGTCCCGCCGGCGTCCATCCCGGCAAGGCCCAATGCCTTTTGGCACGTGCTTCGTCGGGGACGCTCCGGGGCGTCGCCTTCCTGAGGGGCGACCTGCAGGGCAAAGCATGCCGCCCCGCCCTCCGCCGTTTGCTCCCGAACTCGTCACCACCCGCCTGCGCCTGGTGCGGCCCGTCTGGGGACGCGGCAGGCTGCCCCAGCCCGTCCGGAGACGTGGGCAGGCCAGGTGCCGCACGGCTCTCTGGCGGATCGCTGCAAGCAGCGGAGGGCTAAAAATATGATCTCACAAGGGGACGACAAAAGAACGTGCACGCACTTCTCGATTCTTTTCCAGCTGCTTCCAGCTGGTCGGATTTGTCCATGCCAGTCTGCGCTGGCGAACGACGGATGAGGACCGCAAAACCGCTCGATATTTCTCGCTTAGCATTGCAAAAAAGCCCTTTGGCGACTATATTCTCATATAAGTATAAATTTGCGTGCGGGGGATTACTCATTCCGATTGTCTTAGAATGATGCCGCAATAGAGTGATCAGGGGAATAAAATCAAAAGGGGAGGATAGCATGGAAATGCAGTCTGAAGAGTTTGAGTATCTTGTCGAAAAGGCGAAATTGTTCCATGGACATTTGTGCTCGGGCCTTTATATCGGTGTGAGGATGGCGGTTTTCGCTGAGAAGCTTTTGGGAATAGACAGTGAAGAAGAATACTTTATGGTCGAGATGGAGACTGACCGATGCCCGTCCGACGGCGTTCTTGCCGCTTCGAACCTTTCGATTGGAAGACGTCGAGTGAAGATGTTTGACTACGGCAAGTGCGCTGCGCGATTCTACGACTCTCGCACCGGTAAAGGCGTGCGGCTGAGATTCAAAAGCGATCTTATGCCGAAAACGGGTGATGATATCGTCGAGTTCTTTTCCGGAGTCGAAGATGAAAATCTCTTTCTTGTTGAAGAGATTAGCAGAGAATACCATGATTGCGATCTACCCGGTCCAATGATGTCCGAGGTGATTTGCATCGATTGCGGTGAGACTGTGCAGGATCATCGTGAAGTCGAATACGATGGTCATGTTTTTTGTCGGCCCTGTTACGAGAAGCATGTCATGGCCTTGGCCTGATGTGACGTAATGGAGCAGTCTGATGGCAAGATCAGAAGAAGCAAGTCAGAAGAATGCCGGCGATGAGAACCTTGAGTATTTCTCTAAAGCGGTGATGAAGGCGGCTTCATCTTTGCATAGTCCTGGCAAGCCCTTGACGAAATATGATCTAAACGATTGGATATCTTTCATCCTTTGGCTTGATAAGGCAAGTGTGCTGCTTCCCCTCGTCGCGCAAGGCGTCATTTCTCCCTATGATGCAGCAAACTCTCTCGCTGCGAATAAGGCAGCGAAACACCGGAAAATGCAAAAGCATATCGTTGACAAGCTTTGCCTTTTCACCGAACGGGCGAAAGAGGAGAGTCTTCGTTTTGTGACCCTCAAAGGGGCCCCGCTTGCGTTGGCTCTTTATGGAAGCAGATGGGCGCGTCACTATACCGATATAGATGTGCTTATCGCTGCTGATGATATTGCAAAAGCCGATTATGTCGCACGGGAGTGTTGTTTCACGCAACCTGCCGAGTATTTCTCCCTCCGTGACAGCGGTACACTTTTCAACTCCAAAAGACCGATCTGGACTCAAGCTCCTTTTACCATACGCCGACGGCTCGACGTCGATACTCTCTCTGAATATGTGGCGATGGATGGCACCAACCCAATCGTTCTTGACGTGCATGATAGGATCGGAGGACTCGACCCCCGGTGCATGGAGCCATTTTTATGGAACACCAAGCGCATCCGTTTCGGGGAAGACGAAGTGAATGCGCTGTCTGATGCAGCAACGATAGCCCATCTTGTGTTGACCGCTTTTGATGACTCGGAGGGCTATCGACCCAACAGTACAACGGGGATGCTGGGCTTCAAGCTTTACTGTGATTTCCTTGCCTGTTTGCTTATATTTAGAAAGGCGGATGTCGTTGGGGGTTTTGCATTGTTGGAAAATATGGGAAAAGAACGGGAAGCCAGTATCGTTCTCTCCAATTTTGAAGATATCTTCCCGGGTTACGCCGATTTCATCCCGCATAAGAGAATGCCGTCGCATTGGGGATCATCTTACAGAAAAAGGCTGATCGAGATTGCGGTCCGAAAAGGTACTGCTGCTCAAAAGGCATCCGAATTGATGGCTGGCCCCCAAGGCGTTTACAGACTCCATCGTGATGGTTCAGGTGCTCTTTGCTGGGATGTGCCATTTGCCTTGCAGGTGAAATGCAAGGCAACGGTGAAGGATGAATTCATTGATGTCATTTGGGAACTTCCGGAAGCCTTGGCGGCAGATTCCGAATACTTCGTTTTCCAGATCAGGTTGCACCTAGCCGGTGCCAAAGCGAAAGCTGCGGAGGTTAGGATGAATCTGTTTCACGATGAAGGCTCATTCAAATGCTATGCTAAAACATCGGGTCGTCCTTCTCGTAGTGGAAAAGCAGACAAGGGGCACGACGGCGCATGCTGCAAGATTTCGGTCACGCAGCATAAGGCGGAGGGATCTGTGGAGGTTCGCGCTGAAATCAGCAAGGTCGCTGTCGAGACCGACGGCATTCTTTCGTCTGATCTCTCAATCGACGGCGGAATCTACAAAAATCATCATGGCCGGATCTTCCACGAAATCTGGCGCACGCACATGACGATCAACGGGTGTCCGGCGACGCTTAATCCTCTGGATGCTTGACCATCAGAGAGCGGGCCTGCTGATTGAGAGCCATGAGGGCATGCCTGAAGAATCTTCGCCGCAGCCTTGCCGCCTTTGCAATAGGCGCGGGGTGAGCGATGGCTGTGTTGTGGTATATGCGCTTTGAAAGCTGCGCGGAAAGATGGCGCCGAGCAATTCCACCGGGTATCTTTTGCCAATATTGCCTGTTAAGGAGTCGCACAGAACCCACGGTTCCTATGATGTGGGATCGACTAATCATCTCTGCCTTGTTTGATTTGTCGCCTTTCAACATCACCTTGCTTTCGAAAACGGAAACCACCCTATGCGATGCCAATGAGCCATCGGCATCCTTGAAAACGCAGATGTCTCCTACGCATACATCTTCCTGTGGATGAAGGGGGCGAACCAACGCCTCGTCCCCTTCGAACAGCAGAGGTTCCATACACGTGCCCGTCAATGAGACCATGATAGATCCAGAATTCGTCAGCTTTGCCTTGAGAGCGATAAGCTTAGCATCCATTTCTGGTCCGTGTTTGCTCCAACAAAGAGTGACTGTTCATCTCTGCGATAAAGTCCTCGATGTCCATTTTGGCTGTCGGAAGGTCGATGTCAAATTGGCTTGAAACTTTCGCGGCAATCTTGCTGCGGGACGAGCCTTGCAGCAGCTCCTCGAGAATCAGAGATGCCGTTTCGTTTAGAATTGCCAAATCGCCACCCTCCATTGTCAGCACCATGTATCCGTCGACTGTGGAAACGCCTGCATCCTCTCGCAATACCATCATTCCGTCTCCCTTTCTCTCTGTAGGAACTCATGCAATGTCTTGGCACCTTCCGCCGTATTCGAGTAGACGACCTCGTAAAACCGTATTCCATGGATACCGCACATCGAAATAAAGGATGCAAGCGTTTTTGCGGGTTTTGACGGCCCTATCAACGAGTTTAAAATCAGTTCTGGAAGTTTTTTCGAACAGGCTCTGGATATCACGCATGGTCCATTCTCTGGCACATAGGAGGGAAATACTATCGTTGACAGGGGGATCCAATTTTTCGTACAGCGTTTCAGGGCGCTGAGTGGCAAATAGCAGGAATCGCCAATTGATCTTTCGTGGACATCGAGCTTGAAATCTCCTGCATAGAGCGAGAGCATATCGACATTTCGTTTCTTGAGCTGAAAAGGGAAAGCTTCGTGTCTGACGCTTGCAGTGGGCAAATCCACATAGGCGCACTCGTCTCCCACAAAACCGTCAAACTTGGAAAATGCCAGCGCGAGGCTGGTCTTTCCTGATCCGGGTAATCCCGAGAAAAGGACAGCGGTGCCGCCGCATGCTGCGGTGGCGGCATGCATTACCAATCGATCCTCTGACACCTGAGAAACGAAGGAGTCGCTCATGATTCTCATGACCAGGTATGCTGCTTCTTCAAAAGAGCGGAAGGGCAGGACGAGTCCCTCCCATTCGACTTCAAAATTGCACCCTTTTCCATTGATTCCGATATGTCGACACGAACGATCAGGAATTGACGAGTTGGGAGCAAGGGCTTCTTCGGAGAAAGCATTGCAAAATGCTGAAATAAGGCTGTTGTTTCGAGAAGAAAGCTCGAAGCTTTCGTAATCAAAATGCAGCTTCAAATTGCTTCGAGACAATATCGTCCTCCTCTATTGTCCATTCAAGACAAATCGCAGACACTTTTAAAAGGCTGGAAGTGTCTTTTGCCCCGATAAGTCATATTCCGGCAGCTTGACACTGTACTTAAATGAGAATATTATACCGGTCAAGCTCAAAGAGGAAAAGGCTTCGAAAAACCATGATGGGATTTCGTTGCGTTCAGGGGAACGTTCATGCAACCCTTCGGAGCCTAAACAAAAGGGGAAGGTTCATGACGGGAGGGTCCATGTACCGCTTCGAGCCAAAGGGCGTCTGCTGTGATGCCATTGACGTCGATCTCGACGGCGAAACAATCAAGCGCGTAAAATTCCATGGAGGGTGCGACGGAAACCTCAATGCCGTGTGCAAGCTGGCCGCCGGCCAGACTGTTGCTCGTGTTGCCAGCCTTCTTGAAGGCAACACTTGCCACAGACATGACGACACTTCCTGCGCCGACCAGATGGTGAAGGCCTTACGTGCTGCGCGAGAAGATGCGTTGGAGGCAGAAAGGAAGAACCCAAGCTGCGGGAGTATGTCCCGCAGGAAGTTCGCACAAGTGGCCTCCGTGGGGTTTGCCTCTGTTCTTTTCATCGGCCTGCCTAAGCAAGCTTTCGCGGAGACGGTGCCCAAGGCGTTTGTAGATTCGCTTGGGAGGCAGGTGACCCTGCCTCCTGCTGTAACTGCGGTCATGCCGCTCGGGGAGATGGCCCAGTGCCTCGTGTGCACGCTTTGTCCCGAAGCCCTCGCGTCGGTGGTTTCGGAAATCGACGAGGCAGACGCCAGCGAATACCGTGATGCCAGCATGGGCCAGATCACCCAGCTACCTGAGACCGGGGGTGGGGCCTCAAGCGGCGTGGAGGGCGTCGAGGCTCGAGCGGCATCACGGACCGGAGCGAGCATCATGCTCGACGCAGGTCTTCCCAAGGACGGTCTCGCAGATGAGCTCGACGCGCTGCAATCCGACACGGGCACGCCGTGCGTATTCATTGACACCTCTTTCGGAAACCTTCCTCAGGCCTATCGCTTGCTGGGGGCGCTTCTGGACCGCCAGGAAAGGGCCGAGGAGCTCGCGGTTTATGTCGAGGACGCGCTGGGTCGGGCGGCTGCCGTCCGTGGCGCGGGTTGTGGGACGTGCTCCGTCTTCTACGCGCCGAGAAAGGCGGGACTTGAAGTCAAGAGCAGCGTTTTCGTGCAGGCCGATGCCATCTCCCATGTTGGGGCGAGTCCCGTGACGTCTCCCTACAACCTCTTAAGCAAAAACGTTGAAACCTCAGCCATCGATTCAGCAGGTGTCGACCTCGTCGTCTTCGATGACACCGATTGTCTCGCCTCACTTGTTGGTCAGGAAGGCTTTGCCTGGGATGCGTGGGGAGGCGTGAGGGCGGTTGCCGAGGGAAAGGTTGCAGTGTCCCCTGCCCTGATTTACAGCTGGTTCGGCTCCCTCGTCCATGTCCAGTCGCTCGGAGTCCTCTGGCTGGCCAGCATCATCTGGCCGTCATCCTGCCCCTACGACATGGCCGAGGAGGCGGATGCCTTCTATCGCCTCTTTTACGGCTTGACAAAGACAGAGGGAGAATTGGCTGACTTGGTGGGAGTGTATGACGAGAGGGGGTACGCACATGAGGGATAGCGCGAGGGCGTCCTACGAGAAGCCGACCGTCACCTATTGGCCGGCAGAAGAGCTGAACAGCATCGAGGCGAAGATGTCGGGAGGGGGAGGAGGAAGTCCGATATCCTACAAGGTGCATATCTTGTTCTCTGCGATAAGAGTGGATAACCTGGCACTGCCGTTCGATCATGCGGCGTTGTTCGTCTCATGCTCCGGCACAGATTATGGGTATTTCTATGGCTACATCGCAAATCCGGCAGCTGGTGTTGGACTGATCTCGGGCACCGACGGATATCTCGCCACAGCTTGCACTTCTGGCGGCGCTCAGCGCCAGATATACTATTCGGGTATTACATCGACCGGAACGGTCTTGGCAAAGCTTCTTGATGGGAATGAACCGAAAGTCGACGACGATAAAGGCTATTATCGGGCGATCAACTTTGCGGTAACCCGTGACTCCGCACTGGCGCTGAGAGATTATGCGAATGGCATGCTTGGATGGCACGGCACCTACAAGCTTCTTTGGAGCAACTGCTATGACAAGGCGCAGGAGATACTTGCCACGCAGGGCATTTCCATAGAGTATGACTGGGGCGGCACGGTGGCGTTCGTCACGGCTGCCGTCTCCGCCGTTGCTCTGGTCTCTCCTCTTCTTGCGGGAGCGCTTGCGACAAGCCTTGCGGCGGGAACCCTCGACGCAGGGCATCTGAACATCCCGAACCAGGTGTACGACGGCTTCGTCAGGGCGCAGAGGAACGGGTCGACGCTGCCCTCGTCGGGGAAAAGCGCGTTCAGGTCACGGTGATTGCCATGGGGAGGGCCTGCCGTCGCATCGCCGCCATTTTGCTCGCCGCTCTGCTGGCATGCTGCCTTTCGGGATGCGAGTCCCTCGGGTTCAAGTATGTTGGATATCCAGAGGAGGAGCAAGGCAGGCAGCAGATCGAGGCCGACCGTCCCGAGGCGCAGGCCTGCATGGAGGCATACCTTTGGGAGAAATATGGGATGGCGGAAGGCGACTACGCGATCAACGACCTCGCCCCGTGGACATTGGCTTCAATAACAAGAATAACTCTCGGGGGTAGAGGCGACCCCTACTACCAGGGGCAGTGGCAGGCGAGGATCGATGCAGGCGACGGGGAGTTCTACGCCAGGGTGGCCGTCAGCGGCGAGAAGTCGAGCTACGACACCCGCCAGGCCACCGAGCACTATTCACTCCTGGAGGCGTTTGTTCGTGAGCGCCTGGACCTGCCTGAGGAGTGTGAACTGCATATTTATGTTGACGATACGGAAAGTATAATTCCGGCTGACAGGAATTGGGTGGAGAAAACAATCTACTTTGTTTTTCCTAGGGATGCTCAAAAGACTTTATCAGGATATTATGACGGCCGGAATTTGTTCTCTCCAATAGAACGAGAACTTGAAGTTGATATCATCTACCCGGACGGCTGCACGGCCCAGGACTACCGGTCGGACGCCTGGGTGGCGCAAGCGTTTCCCACGCAGGCCACGGGTGACATCTCGCTGCAGGTGCACCAGAAAGCGCCTGGGACCCTCGGGCGGGACTGGTGCCGCCCCTCTTCCGCCGAGGCCGATGGCGGCTGTGCCGACACGGCATCCTGACCCTTTTCCGGCCTTGATCGATTGGAGAGCATCATGGAACTGAATGTCTCGGAACCCGACCAGAGGAAGATCGAGCGGGAGGGCGAGGCCGCCGAGGCCGCCCTCGTCAAGTACCTTGCAACCAAATACGGCGGCGTTGCAAGGGACGCGAAGATCCTTGTAAACGAAGCGGAGCTCAACCCGTTCGTCCATGAAGGCTCCGGAATCAAGCAGGCTGAAGTCGAGAGCTACACCGGATACTTCCTCGCAAAGGTGTTGTTTGGCGGCCAGGAAGTGGACGTCAGGTATTCCCCGACGGGCTCGACGGCCCTCTACTCTCTTGGCGGTGCCGACAACAGGCAGTCTGAGGTTCTACAAGAAGACTTGAGGAAGGCGATTTCCGACGCACTGCCTGAATCGGCAAGCGTCACTATTCGCGCAGGAAGCCCCTTTGCCTTGGGAGGCTGGCTGCTCGACGAGCCTTACGATGGGAAGGACTGGTTCTCTCCGGTGCCTCCCGACGGATTCTGCTACGTGGAGGTGTCGGTTCCCCGAGGTACGGCCGAGCTGACGGACATCGGCGACGCGCTGTCGTCCTTCTTCAGCTTCCATGACACTAAAGGGGTGTATGTCTGCGCAGATGTCCGCGATGCGGAGGCCTCGTCCGCATTTTCTGGTCCATCGTTCCTGTCGCAGGGGAACACGCCGGAAGGCCAAAGCCTGACATGGGAGAATTCGACATGGGACCCGTCTTTTGCCGAGCGGAGGCTGACAGGCGGCCTTGCATGATTTTAGGATGTTAATGTTATCAAAAAGACTGTCAAAAAAGCTGCTTTCGATATTGAGAGAGCTAGTGGTCTCGTTGCTGGCTATCTGGGTTTGTTCAATAGCCGTCATCTTACTCCTTGGTTTCGTGTTGGATAATTCCAACCCAAGGTACCTGCTTGATTCAGGAGACTGGGTCTTTCCGCTCATTTCCGTGAGCGTAGGCCTTTCTATAGCTATTGTTTTAAGAAGCACAGGGAGAGACGATGAATGATCGACTTTTTTGTTTTGGTGACAAGGTCAAGATATGTTCAATCGTTTCGGCTTTTCTTGGGGAGCGAGAGGCCAAAGGCGTATATTAGAGCTTTCCGTTTGTAGGCAGGCCTATTTAATGCTCAATTCAGTGCTGGATTATTCAGGCTTTCAAGAAATCATATCAAGCTGCATATTGTCACGCTGAAGTTTGGTTGATTAAGGAGATGTCGATGGCCTCGAAAGGGAAGCGCGCATATTCCATCTTCCTCATTGTTTACGCGATAGTGTGTTTGCTGCTGTTCATGTGGAGCTTTTGCTGGGTATTCGTGCGGGAATGGAGCGTCGCGTCTTCTGCTGGCTTGGTTCCCTTTGATCGCAGCAAGGGAGGTTTGGAGCTATGGATGGGGTTAACCCTTTTGGCAAACTTCTTCAGCGGAGTGCCTCTTTCATTTATTGGAATGCGGTTAATGGGCAAGCTCTCCAAATGGGGCAGACGTTCGGGGATGGCGGTGCTTATGGTTGCGGTGCTTCCGACAATTGCACTTTGCATTGCATATTTTCCACTGATTTTCCCTTTGACCCCACTCTTTTATTTGCTTTCGTGGACATCTCTTGTCTTGGGATTCATTGGACTGAAAAAATATCATAAATTGAGTATTTGCCCGCAATGCGACCGTCTGTTTGCGGTTCGGAGAACCGCCTTTTTCGCGTTTGAGAACCGGCGGCTTGCAAGCGTGGCCACCGCCGGTTCCGTCTCTGTCGTATGCAGCCTACTTTT
>JAEZDJ010000095.1 GCA_023429565.1 Actinomycetes bacterium | reverse complement strand
TCCTTATCTGGCGCAACATAAGAATCTGGTCATTCTTCGAACGTTTTCGAAAGCGTTTAGCATGGCCGGCGTTCGCATTGGCTACATTCTGGGCCACGAGGATGTCGTTCGTGAGTTCGCGAAGGTCCGCCAGCCCTATTCGGTGGATTCGGTGTCCCAGGCCATTGCGCGCGTCGTGTATCGCAACCGTGCCCAGTTCGAGCCGGGCATCCGTTCCATCATCGAGGAGCGTTCTCGCGTCTTGGACGGCCTGAAGCGCATTCCTGGCGTGACGCCCTATCCGTCGGATGCGAACTACGTGTTGTTCAGGCTTGCGAATGCGGATCAGGTGTGGGAGACGCTCTATGGGCGCGGCATCTTGGTGCGGGATTTTTCCCGAGCGCCGTATCTTGAGGATTGCCTGCGGGTGAGTATCGGCACAGCGGAGGAAAACGATGCGTTTCTGACGGCGTTGCGCGATGCCGTCATGGGGAGGTGCGAGGTCCCCCTGACATCGCAGGAACTCCCGCTTGCCTTGTCGGACGTGTGAGAAGGGTGTGCACAATGGGACAGAGAAACGTCGAAACGCGGCGTACGACGAACGAGACCGACGTCGAGGTCGTCCTTGATCTTGACGGCTCGGGAAACGTGGATGTCAGCACGGGCATCGGGTTTTTTGACCACATGTTGACGGCCTTTGGCCGTCATGGCCTGTTCGATCTTTCCGTCCGCACCAAGGGAGACCTTGAGGTTGACGGGCATCACACGGTCGAGGATACGGGCATCGTGCTGGGGAAAGCGTTTTCGCAGGCCCTTGGCGACAAGCGCGGAATCGTGCGCTTTGGTTCCATCGCGGTGCCAATGGACGAGGCGCTGGTGCTTGCGGCGTGCGACATCTCGGGCCGCGGCCAACTCCACTGGGATGCTCGGGTGCCGTCCGTGATGATAGGCGCGTTCGACGCATCGCTCGCCAAGGAGTTCTTCATCGCGTTTGCCGCGAATGCCGGGGTGACGTTGCATGTGCGTGAACTCGCCGGCGAAAATGCCCACCACGTCGTCGAGGGCATGTTCAAGGCGGTGGCCCGTTCCCTGCGCGCCGCCGTCGAGCTCGATCCGCGCGCGGCCGATGCCCTTCCTTCCACGAAGGGCGTTCTATGATCGCGGTCGTCGATTATCACAAAGGGAATCTCAAAAGCGTCGAGCGTGGCCTTGCGGCGGTTGGGGGAGAGGTGACCGTCACCGACGATGCCGAGACCATCGCGCACGCCGATGCGGTGGTCTTGCCGGGCGTGGGCGCGTTCGCCGATGCTTCGGGCACCATGCGCAGGCTGGGGCAGATGGACGCCGTTCGCGAGCGCATTGCGGCAGGCGTCCCGTTTCTCGGCATCTGCCTGGGTCTTCACCTCATGTTTGAAGAGGGCGTGGAAGGTGCGCCGGCCGGTGGGGAAATGAGTTCTGGTGGCAATGCCCCCGGGCTTGCCGTGTTGCCCGGCGTTGTCGAAGCCATCCCGCGCGTCGATGCCGCTGGCCGTGCCTACAAGGTGCCCCATGTGGGATGGAACACCATCGTTCCCGCGTTGGAAGCTCCTGATTTCGATTGCCCGCTGCTTGCGGGAATCGATCCGGGAGAGCACTTCTATTTCACCCATAGCTACATTGCTCCTCCGGGGTCCTTTGCCGTGGCCCAGACAACTCACAGCGTGGCGTTTCCGAGCGTGGTTTGTTATGGCGATGTGGCCTTTGGAGTTCAGTTCCACCCGGAGAAGAGCTCTGACGCAGGTGCGGCGGTTCTGCGCAACTTCGTCGAGTTGACGAAAGGGGCGTGAGCGCCATGCATCTGCTTCCAGCCATCGATATCCTCGACGGCAAAGCCGTGCGCCTGTCAAAGGGCGAATACGACCAAGTGACGGTCTATGGTGCCGACCCGGCTGCGAAGGCGCAGGAATTCGAGGAGCAAGGCGCCACTTGGATTCATGTGGTCGACCTCGACGGTGCGAAGTCGGGCGTGCCTGAGAACATCGCCACCATCGAACGCATCCTGTCAAGGACGTTGCTCAAGGTGGAGGTGGGGGGCGGCATTCGCACCTTGGACACCATTCGCCGCCTCTATGACGCTGGCGTCTCTCGCATAGTGCTGGGAACGAGCCTGGTGAGCGATCCTGATTTTGCCGAAGCCGCCATCGCTGAATACGGCGATCTGCTTGCTGCCGGCATTGACGCCAGAAAGGGAGAGGTCGCTGTGGCCGGCTGGCGCGAGCGGTCTGGCGTGCTGGCGGAGGATCTTGCTCGCCAGGTGTCGGCGCGGGGTTTCCGGCACCTTGTCTACACCGACATCGCGCGCGACGGCATGCAGACGGGCATCGATCCAAGGGCCTATGAGCTCATGGCGGCGGCCTTTGGCCATCCGGTCATTGCCTCGGGGGGCGTGTCGGGGATGTCTGACATCGAGAAACTCCGTCCGGTCGCCGACTGTATCGAAGGCGTCATCGCGGGACGCGCGATCTATGAAGGGTCCCTCACGGTTGAAGCCGGAGTGCGCGCCTGCGCAGAGGCAACCCGTGCCGCCGAAGCGGCCCGCGCATCGGCGGATCCCTGCGGATTGGGAGGTGCGGCATGCTTGCGAAACGCGTGATTCCCTGCATGGATGTCAAAGACGGGCGCGTGGTCAAGGGGGTCGGGTTTGTGAACCTCCGCGATGCCGGCGAACCGATCGAGCTTGCCCAACGCTACGATGAGCAGAGGGCCGACGAGGTCATCTTCCTGGACATCACCGCCACGAGTGACGATCGCGCCACGGTGGTTGAGCTCGCCAGTCGGGCAAGCGAGGAGTTGCATCTGCCATACTGTGTCGGCGGCGGTTTTCGAAACGTCGCCGATATACGCAGGATGGTGGCCGCGGGCGCCGACAAGGTGTCGGTGAACTCGGCCGCGGTCGCCAATCCCGCGCTCATCACCGAGGCCGCCTCCGCTTTTGGGACCCAGGCCATCCTCTGCGCCATTGACGCAAAACAGGTGAAGGGCAATCCGAACAAGTGGGAAGTCTATGTGCACGGCGGTCGGACGGCCACGGGGCTCGATGCCGTCGAATGGGCGCATGAGGCCGCACGCCGCGGGGCCGGCGAGATACTGCTCACCAGCATGGACCGCGATGGTGGCCGCGATGGCTTCGACTGCGCCCTCACCCGGGCCGTCGCGCGCGCCGTTGACATTCCCGTCATAGCCTCGGGAGGTGTGGGAAAGCTGGAGCATTTTGCGGAAGGCATCATTGAGGGAGAGGCGGATGCCGTGTTGGCGGCCAGCGTGTTTCACTTCGGGGAGCTCACCATACGGCAGGTGAAGGAGCATATGCGTGATCAGGGAATCCCCGTGAGGATGTGAGGTTCCTTCCGGGCGGGGGCTGGAAAGCTTGGCTGCGTTTGGCTGCGCATTGCGACCTTGCTCCCGTTTGCTATACTGAGGGTGTTCATTGGTGATTTCCCGACGAGGGCAGCCGTACCGGGCAGGAAAAGACGGCGCATAATCTGTCTCTGCTCGTGGAAGGAATCTCTCATGGCTTGGATCATCTTGATAGCATCGGGCGTGCTGGAGGCCGTTTGGGCCACTGCACTGGGGAAGTCTGCAGGATTTTCCAATCCTGCTCCCACCATCGTGTTCGCCCTTGCGCTTGCCGCCAGCATGGCGGGGCTCGCATTCGCCGTGAAAACCCTGCCAACCGGCACCGCGTATGCCGTATGGGTCGGCATCGGTGCGTCGCTCACCGTCATATACGGCATGGCGACCGGCTCGGAGCCGGTGTCTGTTGCAAAAGTGTTGCTGATCGTGGGGCTCATTGCCTGCGTGGTCGGCTTGAAGTTGGTTCACGAGGGATAAGCGGGCGGCAGGCCATGCCGTCGGATTGTCCTCGAAACGGAGGGATGCCCCATGGATGTGCCCGATCTTGCCTATAACGACCAAGGCCTTGTTCCCTGCATCGTGCAGGATGAGGAAACGGGGGACGTGCTCATGATGGCCTGGATGAGCGCGGATTCGCTCGCTCTGACCGCCGAGTGCGGAGAGATGGTGTTTTGGTCACGGAGCCGTAACGAGCTGTGGCACAAAGGCGCCACGTCCGGGAACGTGCAGAGGCTTGTCGAGCTGCGCTATGATTGCGATGCCGACACGTTGCTCGCTCTCGTGCATCCTGCTGGGCCTGCATGCCATACGGGCGAACGCACTTGCTTCTACCGCAGCATGGGGCGTTTCGAAGACTGAGCGTTATAGAAGGGGATCATCCCCTTCTATTCCGTTCCATTGCAATTGCATGATCGATACTGGTTTGTGCTTGAACGATGGAATGACATGCGCTACTATGATCGCAGTTCAAATCCCCGCACCGGCAGAAAGCCACGAGTCGTGCCCCCTTTGGGCAATGCGGGTCAACCAAGAAAGAAAAAGCCTTATCATCTTGAACCCCACACGGATACCATGCGTGATTCCACGCGTCAATATATCAAAAACACCTGACCATAAGGAGGATACGGGTGAAATTTTTCCTGGATACTGCCGACCTTGACGAGATTGAGGAGGCTTCCAGCTGGGGCGTGCTTGCCGGCGTGACCACGAACCCGACGCTCTATGCCCGCACCGGCGGAAAGCTCGCCGATTTCCACAATCATATCAAGCGGATCTGCGAGATCGTCGATGGGCCGGTGTCGGCCGAGAGCGTTGCCATGACGCGCGACGAGATCGTTCGCGACGGGCGGGAGCTGGCTGCTCTTGCTCCAAACGTCGTCGTCAAGGTGCCCACCATGATCGAAGGGCTTGCTGCAACGAAAAAGCTTTCCTCAGAAGGCATTCCCGTGAACATGACCCTGTGCTTCAGCGTGCCTCAGGCCATCATGGCCGCGCGTGCGGGCGCTCGCTACATCAGTCCCTTTGTCGGACGTTTTGACGACATCGCCGAAGACGGCCTCTCGCAGCTTGAAAATGTCGTCATGGCCGTCGGATCATACGATTTCGGGCATGATGTCGAGATCATTGCGGCATCGATCCGCAGTGCAAACCATGTCACGCAAGCGGCGCTCATGGGCGCCGACATTGCCACCGTTCCGTTTGCCG
>JAEZDJ010000085.1 GCA_023429565.1 Actinomycetes bacterium | reverse complement strand
ACACTTCCGTCACGCCAGAAATGCGACATGCCTCAAGAATTGCCGGATCGACCGTTCCATCGGACGTCGGCGGCGTCACGCACACGATGCGGGGGACGCCCGCAACGGCTGCAGGCAACGCGTTCATGAGCACCGTCGAGGGATACAGAGCCCTTCCACCCGGAACGTAGATGCCGACGGACTCGAGCGGCTCCACCTTCGAACCGACCAGAGCTCCGTCCTCGCGTACGGAAAACCAGCTCTGCTGACGCTGCCTTTCATGAAAGTCACGTATCTGGTCGGCCGCTTTGCGCAGGGCCTTTGCCGTTTGGTCGTCGACGAGGGTCACCGCTTCGGCGATAGCGTCAAAGGGAACGCGCAGATCATCGACACACACGCCGTCAAAACGCTCGGTGTAGTCACGCAGGGCGGCATCCCCTCGCTGACGCACGTCTTCAATGATGCCGGTCGCCGCAGAAAGGGCCTGCGCATTGAAGGCACCGGTGCGCTTGAGGTGTGCGTTTGAGAAGACCTCATCAGGCTGGAGAATGACACGACGCATAAGCTCACTCCTCTTCTACGCTCTGCTGCAAGGGACGCTGCACGTCCCGTTCCAGCGCTTTGGTCAATTGTATGATACGCTCATCCGTGCGGAACGCGCAGGCATTGGCGAAGAATCGAGCGGTCGAGGAGAGCACTTCTTCGACCACGACGAGATCGTTTTCGCGCAGCGTGGTGCCGGTGGCGGTGATGTCGACGATGCGTTCGGCCATACCCGTCAATGGTGCCAGTTCGATGTTTCCATGCAGTTTCACAATCTCAACCTGTGTGCCCGTTTGAGCGTAGTGGGCAGCAGTGATGTTGGGATACTTGGTGGCCACGCGAATGGACCCCAACTCGCGGTGGTGCGCTTCCGTGGCCTCCGCAGCACCTGCGGGCTCCGCGACGACAAACCGGCACGCCCCGAAGGCGAGGTCGACCAATTCCACCACATCCGGATTCGCCTCCAGAAGAGAATCCTTGCCGCAGATGCCGCAGTCGGCCGCTCCCAACGCCACGAACACGGGTGCGTCAGTGGGGCGCACGATGACGTAGTCGACGCCAGGATTGCTGATGATAAGTTGCCGGCCCGGTTCGGCAAGCCCCGTGACATCCAGCCCAGCACCTGCCAGGGCAGCTATCGTGTCGGCATTGAGGGAGCCTTTGGGAACCGCGATGCGCAGCGGGCGATCAGGCTCGTGAGATCCCTCCGCCGTCTGACGCCCCATCGCGGCAGCGGCCATGGCCTGCTCGAGAAAGAAAGCGAAACCGGCAGCCGCTCGACCTTTTCCGTAGGAGGAGATCATGTTGTCGTACCGGCCTCCGCTTCCCAGAGGCGAGCCCACGCCGGGAGCATACGCCTCGAACACGATGCCCGTATAGTAGTCGAACGAGCTCATGACGGAGAAGTCGACAAGCACGCGATCAGCCAATCCGGCTTCCGCGAGCAAGTCGTATGTGCGAGAGAGGTCGTCCAAGCCGTCCTCGCATCCCAGCGGGGCCACAAGGTCGCGCACCTCCTCGATAGCCTCGCGGCCTCCCCTGATGCGCGGAAGCGCGCGAATGGCTGCGGCAAAGACCGGAGGCACGACCGTCCGGCCCGCCTCCTCTTCGAACACGTCCGCCGAACGGGAAGAAGGACACGAGGGGATGCCTCCCCCCTCCGTCAAACGGTCGAGCTCGACGAAGTTCGACGCATGGTAGGCATCGAGGACGCGCTCCTTCCACCACTCAGGAGCGCCACTCGCTTCGAGAAGCGCCCTCAGCACTCCCACGGTGGCGAGGGCGAGCGTGCAGTCGCGTACCCCGGCCAGACGAAGAGCCTCGGCAAGCAAAGAGACCACCTCGGCGTCAGCTTCGGGCCCGCGTTCGCCGATGCACTCGACCCCCATTTGCGTGAGCTCCCGCGCTGCTGCCTGGAGTTCCGCCTCCGCCTCCCGGAAGACCCGCTGCATGTAGCGGAAGCGGAAGGGCCCGGGCTGGCCCGCCAGGCGCGTTGCCACCATACGCGCCACCTGCAAGGTGACATCGGGACGCATGGCCAGCAGATCCCCTTGGGAATCGAAGAATTTGAAGGGGGATCCCGGGAGACGCCCGCCAGCACGCATGACGTCCATCGCCTCAAGCGTTGGCGTCTCTATCGGCGCGTAGCCGCGTTCCGCAAAGCAGCCTTGCACGGCGGCTATGATGATCTCGCGTTGCCGTGCCTCATCGGACAGCACGTCTCTGAAACCTGCCGGCGGTGCAAAATTCATCGTGCCTTCTTTCCTGTTCGCTTCACGGGCCGCTGCGTCCCATGAAGGCCTTTTCGCTCACGGTCTTTCGGAGGAGCCCTCATTCATGAAATGCCTCTCACCGCAGGAGAGGCCTCTCGTTTTCCTTAGGCTTCAGCCTTTTGAAATACTTTATCACAGTAGAGTGATAAAGCAACCATCATGCGCGAATATTCTTGACCTTCTCGGCAACGGCCACCCAGCCCCCTTGAGCGGCTTCGTCCGCTGCCTCATGATTCGCTTGTCAAAGGGACCAGCGGGCGGGACCGGCAGACACCTCTCGACCGAATCTCAAAATGAAGCTTGCGGGTTCCTCGCAAGAAGACGCTCCCGGGAGCGCTCGGCGGTCGCCTCGGATAATCTTGCCGCGCATTCGCCCCTTTCAAGCACAAAAATCGTCGATTGTTGCGCACCTGACACCCTCGGAGGAAGAGATCGCGCGAGACATCAAAGCGTTCGCCCCATAATGCCTGGTCAGGAAATCCGAGGATACCCTCCCCCCCTCACGCAGGATGCGACAATCGATGATTTTTGTGCTTGGAAAGGCCCAAAGACTGACAACTATATCACGGGCATCCCCGATGCACCGCGCATCGCGATGCGGTCGCTCAGACAGCGTCCCACCTGAAGTCACGACGACGCCCAGACAGCATCGCGGCGACCATGCAGGGCAAGGCCAGCCCCTTGATGAAACGCGTCCCGGACACGAGGTTCCCGACGCGCCGCGTCTTGCGATGCCAGAGAGGGGCTGCAAGCATCTTGGACGCAGGAATCCCGGCCTCATGAGGCCGGGAGCGATCTTGCCCTGCTAGAGCAACGACATCTGCTGTGGCGCAAAGTCATACGAGCAGATGACCTCGTCCTCGACAAGCTCCACCTCGTGAGATTTCCAATCCTTGAGAGACGCGATGTAGTTTGTGCCGCCTTGCTCGAACACCAGGGCACTGCCGACCATGCCGATGCAGCGCCCGCCGCATTCGTCGTCTGGCCCCTCCGGGATCTGCAGGCTGTCGGATGACGGGGACGGTCCTCCGAAGTAATGGGAAGACAGATCCTGCACAGGCTCTTCTATCTCGATGCGCACGGGAGAATTCGTCGCGGCAAATCGACGAACCGTGTCGTTCAGCACGTCGCGAGCCTCATCGGCATCGAACCGTTCGCCCGACAGAAGCTCGACCTTCTTGGAGGCACGCATGGTCTCCAAGATGCCCGGCTGAGCGCAGAGAGCGGCCTCCAGCTCCCGCGCCTCATAGGCGTTCTTGAACCGTCCGACGATCCGCGCCGCGCGAGCGCCTTGCTCCAACAGACGCTCGATGCCGCGCACTTCGCTGGATATGCCCGCTTTCACATGCTGGGGAGAAAAGTATGCCAGATAGGTGAAATGTGGGGTCTCATTGTATGACCGCTGCTGAGGCGAAATGATATCGGAGTAGTAAAACGACGGGTTGAACCCCGTTGCCTCCTGGCAGGCGGGACACATGTCATCCTTCGCGTCCGGCAACAGCTCGACGTCGAGAGGGCACAGGCTTTTCTCCATGGTCCGCAAATCAAACCGCCCGACGCAACGCCGCCCTGGCAGCCGCCTGAGCGAAAACGTTTGCGCGCGCACGGAAAACCGAACCTGCTTGCCCGCTTGCCGATCGTTCAGAAGGAGGTAAGGGCCCCCTTCGTCAAAACCATATCCGGCCAACACCGCAGGTTGACCGCCTTTGTAGTTTGCCATGATGTTTACCTCAAGCTACTCTCATATGATCAGTCAGTGTTTGAGTGAATGATAGCTGACGCAAAACAAGCCTGCAGCCCTTGAATCGGCCCCTGCAGAAAATGCGCACAGAAGCCCCACTGGCGCAAGCGGCTTCGGAGCCCTCGAACGTGGGCGGTCAAGGAGCGTCGCAACGATCAGACTCTAGGGAAGCGCTGATTAAAGCGGGGTCGTCGGCCGGGCGACTGACCAGATCAGGTAAGGTGGAACAGATTGGCTGAACGAAGCGAGCCGAACTCGACTGGATTGAGCGGATTGGTTGGGATCTGGAGATATGGGCAGTTTTTCGCCGGCCTATCGGCAGAGCAAAGACAAAACCGCAGGTGTCGCATTTCCTCCCAGGCCTTCCCCCGACGAGAACGACACATATCGGCAGGTCTCTGCCGATCCGGCGGGAGACGGCCACGCACGACGATCGCACGACCGCGGCAGCCGGGCGGCGGCGCGGCGTCGTGCGAGAAAGACGGAAACACCTGGCAGGATTTGCCTTATCTGCGGCAAAGGACAAATCGGCCGTATGCGCCCGCATCGAGCTTCCCCCGATCCAGAAGCATCGCCGGACCCACGGGGAATCCTTTGCCTGTTCCCATGCGAACAGGATAGGCGGGCCACCCATCCGTCAAGGACGTGCCCTAATAGCCAGCCGCCGAAAAGCTCATGCGCATCTGCACCCCCATGAACGTCAGGAACAGAACCACGACGGTCGCCACCACCTTCACGGCGACGTGCCAATCGCTTTTCCAGCAGAGCACGACGCCGACGGGCCAGAACACCAGCAGGAGCACGACGATCCAAAATGTCTGCCGATACCACGGCTTCGCGCCGGGATCAGTTACCAGATCGTTCGCGTCCTTGCGCTGATCCCGCCGCTGCCAGTCACCTGGCCGACGACCTCCATCCTCCGTCATTGCACCGCCTCCTTCGCCGAACGGACTATGCGAGCTTGCTGACCAAGAGTTCGTTGATGACCTTCGGATTGCCCTGCCCACGCATCTCCTTCATGCACTGCCCAACAAAAAAGCCGATGAGTCCAGTCTTTCCCGCCCGATATTGCTCGACCTTTTCAGGATGGGCTGCGAGCACGGCATCGATGACCGCCTCGATGGCGCTAGCATCGGACACTTGCTCCATGCCGCGTTCCGTGACGATGGCCTCGGGATCCTCACCCTCAGCCAGCATGACGGCGAACACCTCCTTGCCTTGCTTGGAGGAAATACGATCGCTTGTCGTCAGCCTCACCAGAGCGATGGCGCGCGCTGGCGTGAGCGGCGTGTCGGACAGGTCGATTCCATCATGAGCATTCAGGTACGCGGTCACGTCATTGATGATGAGGTTCGCTGCCGGCTTCGAAAGGGCCTGGGCATCGTCGCCCGCTTCCTGCATGCATGCCTCGAAGAAGTTCGCCGTCACGCGATGCTCCACCAAATGACGCGCGTCGTAGGCCGACAAGCCAAAATCCCGCTCAAAGCGAGCTGCCTTCTGGTCGGGCAATTCGGGGAGCTTGTCCCGCACGCAGTCGATGAACTCGTCGGATAGATCGTAGGGAGCCAGATCGGGCTCTGGGAACAGGCGATAGTCGTCAGCCGTTTCCTTGACGCGCATGACGATGGTCCGCTTGGCGGACGGGTCCCAATGCCGCGTCTCCTGATATATCTGGCCACCTTCTTCCAGCACCTCGGCCTGGCGGCATATCTCATACGCAAGGCCGTCGTGCAGGTTCTTGAAGCTGTTCATGTTCTTGAGCTCGCTCTTGACTCCGAGCTGCTTCGCGCCGCGACGGCGCAGGGACACGTTGCCGTCACACCGCAGGCTGCCTTCCTCCATGGAGCAGTCGGAGATGTCGAGGGCCAGGTATATCTGGCGCAACTTCTGCATGAACAGGCGCGCCTCTTCAGGCGTGCGCAAATCGGGCTCAGTGACGAGCTCGATGAGGGGCGTGCCACAGCGGTTGTAGTCAACAAGAGAGTGCGTCGCGCCCGCGATGCGCCCTTCCGAACCGCCGATATGGTTCATCTTCCCCGCGTCTTCCTCCATATGAATGCGGGTGATGCCCACATGAGCGGTATAGCCCGCGTCGGTGCGCACCACGTTCTCGTGCTCCGCGCCTTCAGCGAGGTCGGCGATACCAAGCCGTTCTGCGGCAGCCTGGCCGTCCACGTCGAGGTCAAGATGGCCGCGCATGCAGAAGGCAACGGGGCCTTGGGTGGTCTGGAAATTCTTGGACATGTCGGGGTACATGTAGTTCTTGCGATAGAACATCGAGCGCTTCTCAATGTCGCAATTCGTCGCCAGTCCCGCCAACACGATGGATTCGATGGCCGCCTTGTTCGGCACCGGCAACGCACCGGGCAGGCCCAGGCATACCGGACAGGTGTGAGTGTTCGGATCGGCGCCGAACTCAAGCTTGCACCCACAGAACATCTTGGTCTCGAGGGTAGTCAGCTCGGCGTGCACCTCAAGGCCGATGACGGCTTCCCAATCCTGCAGGACCTCTTCGAGTTTCCGCATGCTATTCACTCACCTTTTCTTTCCGTCCCTGCGCATCTTCGGCGTCCGAATCCCCGCCCGCAAAATCAGGGGCAACGGGAGCGATGCCGTAACATGTCTCCAGAGCCGCGGCCACGCGCAGCATGTTCTCATCCTTGAAAGCCGGGGAGATAAGCTGCACGCCAACCGGCAGATGAGTGTCGGAACCCAGGCCGACCGGAAGGCTCATGCCGCCGTTGCCCGCGATGTTGATGGAGATGGTGAACATGTCGGAAAGATACATGTCAGTGGGATCGGACACTTCGCCAAACGTGAACGCCGTGCGGGGGGAAACCGGGGCGAGGATGCAATCGACCTGTTCGTAGGCCCGCGCATAGTCCTGCGTGATGAGCGTGCGCACCTGTTGCGCCGGATAGTAATAGGTGTCGTAGACGCCTGCCGAAAGGAGATAGCTTCCCAGCATGACGCGGCGGCGAGTTTCCGGGCCGAACCCTGCAGCACGGCTCGCCTCATATTGTCCGCCGAGATCGGCATGGCCAGGATCGCAATAGCCGTATCGCACCGAGTCAAAGCGCGCCAGATTCGAAAACGCCTCGCAGGGACCCAACACATAATAGGCGCTCATGGCAGCCTGCGCGTTAGGAAGGTCGACTTCCACCAGCTCAGCCCCGAGCGCACGCAGGTTTTCAGCCGCTTCCTCCACCTTCGCCCGCACTTCGGGCGTGAGGCCTTGTGCCTCCATGAAGGCGGGCACGATGCCAATCCGCAAGCCTCGCACGCCTTCGGCAAGGTTTGCCGTGAAGTCGACGGTTATGTCCTGGCTGGTGCAGTCGAGCACGTCGCGGCCGGCGAGCGCGTTCATGGCCAGCGCCGCATCCTCGACCGAGCGAGCGAAGGGGCCCACCTGGTCGAGCGAGCTGCCAAACGCCACCACGCCGTAGCGCGAAACCACGCCGTAGGTGGGCTTCAGCGCCACGACGCCGCAAAAGCTTCCGGGCTGGCGGATGGATCCGCCCGTGTCGCTGCCAAGCGTGACTGTGGCAAAGCCCGCGGCAACGGCGGCGGCACTGCCGCCCGACGAGCCTCCGGGGACCCGTGAGAGGTCCCAAGGGTTTCGGGTTGGCCCAAAGGCAGAAGTCTCGGTGGACGACCCGAACGCGAACTCGTCCATGTTGAGCTTGCCGAGGGGAATGCCTCCTGCTTCGATGATCCGCGACACGCAGGTGGCGGTGTAGGGAGACACGTAGTCCTCAAGCATGCGCGAGGAGCAGGTGGTGTGCGTGCCCAGCACGTTCATGTTGTCCTTGAACGCCACCGGGACGCCCGCCAGCGGACCTATGCCGGAAGGGTCGCCGGAGGCAACGGCCGCGTCGATCTTTGTCGCCTGCTCGAAGGCCAACTGCTGCGTCGTTTCCAAAAAAGCATGCACCGGACCGTCGTATGCGCCAATGCGGGCAAGAGACGCCTCGGCCACATCCCGAGCAGAGAACTCCCCCGAAAGCAGCCCTTGACGTATCTCCCGAACGCCACGCGCGGCATAGGCGCGATCCGCGCCCGCCATCAGCGATCCCCTCCCTCGCCGAGAATCGAGGGAATGAGGAAGCACCCGTCCTGCTGACGGGGCGCGTTCTCAAGAGCCTGCTGTTGGGTGAAACCGGGTCGCACGACATCTTCGCGCATGACGTTGGAGAGATCGCCTATGGGATGGAACGTTGGTTCAATGCCATCCAAATCATATTCCGTGATGGGCTTGAGGCTCTCGATGATGCCATTGAGATCGATGGTCATCTGGGCCACTTCGTCGTCCGTCAAGCCGATACGGGCATATTCTGCGATATCCCGTACATCGTGTTCGGTTACATGCTGGGTCATAAGCGTCGCTCTTTCCTTTTTATGCTCGCTCTGCATGTTCGCCTCCGCATAGGACCCCTGCCGGATCACGAAGGCAGAGGCAAAACATATCGGCCTCCATGATAGCAAAGGCATCGCGTTTTCAGCGACAGATCCCACGCCCTTTCCCCCTAGACGGAAAATGCCCGCACAAGACACAGAAGCGTCATGCCCGTCTTGCGTTGAAGGTTTGCGCAAAGGAAGATTGCCATGGCCCGAGAAGCAGGAGCGTCGATCCCAGGCATGCAGGAGAGAAAGACAGAAACAGACGACAAATAAACCTGACTCAATGGGTCATGGCAAACAGGCCGTCAGGGACGTATACTGACTTTGAAAGAGATCAGCGGAACGCTTCGCGATCCGCCAACCGCCACGCCAAGGAAAGGACACCCATGAATCCCATGGACGAAGTGCTCGACTACCTCAAGAAGAACCCGACCTACTATCTTGCAACGGTCGACGCCGAGGGCAATCCGCAGGTACGCCCCTTCGGAACGATCACAGCCTTCGAAGGAAGGCTCTACTTCCAAACCGGCAACGTGAAGGACGTGTTCAAGCAGATCATGGAGCATCCCCCCATCGCGATTTCGGCCACGGGAGACGGTGGCACCTCATGGCTGCGCCTCACGGCCGATGCCGTGCGCGACGACCGTCGCGAGGCCCGTGCTGCGGTGCTGGCCGACTATCCTGATCTGCAGAAACTCTATTCTCCGGACGACGGCAACTGCGAGGTCCTCGCACTCGAGCACGTCACCGCCACGTTCTGCTCGTTCGCAAGCGAGCCGCGCACGGTGGAGTTTTAGGGCAGCGGCGAGTAGAGCGAGGCCGTCGGCCGGGCGAGCCCGCCTCTTGCTGGGCGGGCGAAGAAACCGCAGGCGCGCTGACGGCACGTCGAGGATTTCCGCGCCTGATCCAGCGGGAAACGGGCCGGTTGGACGGCGCGCCAGGCTCATCGGCGCCCATTACAGTAGAAATCAGCCCGTATCGAGCGTAGCCAGGGGCTTGGCGGCCCCGGCTGGTCAACAGCCCAGCCAGCTTTTGATCTAGTATGGCTATGGCCCGTTGGGCCGCTGGCCGGCCGCCTC
>JAEZDJ010000083.1 GCA_023429565.1 Actinomycetes bacterium | reverse complement strand
GAGGCGGCCGGCCAGCGGCCCAACGGGCCATAGCCATACTAGATCAAAAGCTGGCTGGGCTGTTGACCAGCCGGGGCCGCCAAGCCCCTGGCTACGCTCGATACGGGCTGATTTCTACTGTAATGGGTGCTGTGGGACGAAGCCGTTCCATTCGTCGGAGCGTGCCGAACCGGGTGATCCTGAGGCGAGGGATGCCTTGGGCGCGCCTTTGGGTTCGCCTGCCGGAATTAATCCCGCAGGTTTCGGGTAAAAGCGCCTCTATGGTAAAATTAGAACGTGAAAACACCATTTCGTCAAAGGAGTGTCTCATGGTAGAGAAAAGCGATGTCGCGGCGGTGCTTGAGCTCATTCGCCCAAGCCTGCAGGCGGATGGGGGCGATGTGAGCCTGGTGGATGTTGCCGAGGATGGCGTGGTCACGGTTGAATTGCAGGGAGCATGCAAAGGATGCCCCATGTCGCAGATGACGCTGGCCAGTGGCGTCGAGCGCATTCTCAAGGAGCGCGTGCCGGGCGTGACCAGCGTCGTTCCTGCTCCGTAGAAAGCTCGGCACGGCGTCGGGGCGCTTCGTTTCGCTCCAGCGTCTGTTCTGGATTTCGAGGGGTTTCGGCTGATGATTTTGACAGGGGCGCTCCGCTGGGTGCCCCTGTCTCCCGTTCGGGAGCAGGGTGCTTTCGATCAGGTGCAGGAATGAAACAGGGTTCAAGAAGAGGGACGCTCATGACTAACTGTTGGGAAACGCGAGGGTGTGACAGCGAGATGCAGTCTCGTTGCCCACACAATCTGCCGGGTGAGCCTTGCCCTGCCGACTGTCATTTTGCTGCTTGTGGCCGAGCGACTCATGTGGTCGCCTCCGATTACGAGCTGCTTCTCAATCCTGAGCGCGATTACGATGCCACCGTGAAGGAAATATGCCGATTCTGCGAACACTTTTTGACGCTTGGACCTTCTGTGGCTGATCGCCCTGAGGGAAAAGACGCTCCACGGCTTGGGAATCCAAACCGGTTTCTCCTGTGACGGCTGCATCCTTTCCTTCTCGTTTTGGTCCGAGGAAGTTCTGCTACAATGGGTGAAATCGAGCAACGGGCGAGGGAGGGAGCGTGAAGATGATGGGACGAGACGTCACCTGTCCAGCATGCGGCGCCACCGGTCTTGACATCTGCGACTACGAGTCCATGATGGTCCTGCGTGCCGATGTCGCTATGTTTACCCTGAAATGCCCGGAATGCGGCGAGATTGTTTCCAGCGTGCATTCCATCCCCCTGCAGCTGCGCGAAGAAGTGCGGTTCGCTGCAATCGAAGTCGGCGCAGGCATGGGCAAGGACTAATGCTCAACGATATATATCAGGGACTCGATCCCATAGCTCTCTCATTGGGGCCGCTTGTCGTGCGGTGGTATGGCATCGCCTACGTTCTGGGGTTCATCTGCGCGGCGTTCATCATCGTGCGCACGGCTCGCCGTTGGCGGGTTCGCATGAACGCCGATGCCTTGCTCACCATTATGCTCTGCGTCATCGTGGGTGTCATCTTGGGTGGCCGGCTGGGATATGTGCTTTTCTACACCAACGGATCCTACCTGACACAACCTCTCGAGATATTCGCCTTCAACCATGGCGGCATGAGTTTCCATGGCGGGCTCATCGGCGCGCTTCTTGCGGGAATAGTCGCGGCAAAGCTCACGGGCATTCCGTATCTCACCCTTGCTGACTTGGGCTGCATCGCGGCTCCGATCGGTTTGTTTTTCGGTCGTCTGGCCAACTTCATCAACGGCGAATTATGGGGCGCTCCCACTGACGCTCCGTGGGGAGTGGTGTTCGGGGGTGCGGCCGGGACGATGCCGCGTCACCCTTCTCAGCTCTATGAGGCCCTGCTCGAAGGGGTCTTGCTGTTCATCTTGCTCTATTCCCTCTCACGCAAGACGCCTCCTCGTCCTCGCGGCACCTTTCTCGGGTTGTTCCTTATTGTGTATGGGAGTTTTCGATTTCTCATCGAATTCGTCCGCGAACCCGATGTGCAGCTAGGATACCTGTGGGGAGGCTGGCTGACCATGGGACAGCTTCTTTCCGTTCCGCTTGTTCTGGTGGGCATTGGTGTGCTGGTTTATGCGGTTACGATGAAAAAACCTCAGGCAGGTCTTCCTGAAATGAAAGAGGATTAGTAACATATAAGGGCCGACCATCTAGACGAGAATGGCGGGCGAGTGTCCGGAGATTGAGTGTTCGGATGTTTGTCGTCAGCCGGATTGGTCGGTGGCTCATTTGTCGAAGGGTCGCCCGAAAGCGACGAATCAAGTGAAAAGGGGACTGCCATGGATCTCAAGTTTTACAAGTGCATGCACTGCGGCAACATCGCCATCAAGCTTTTCGATTCGGGAGTGCCGATGGTGTGCTGCGGCGACAAAATGACCGAGCTCACGGCAAACACGACCGACGCGGCGCTTGAGAAGCATGTGCCTGTCGTGACGGTGGATGGATCGAAGGTTCACGTCCAGGTTGGAAGCACGCTGCATCCCATGACGCCGGAGCACTACATCACGTTCATCTGTCTGGTGACGGAGAAGGGCTACCAGATTGCCGAGCTCACTCCTGAGGATGCCCCGGTTGCGGATTTTGCCCTTGTTGACGGCGATGCTCCGGTCAAAGTGTACGAATACTGCAACATCCATGGCCTGTGGGTGGCAGAGCTCTAGCCTTCGCGCTCTGTGAAAGTGCAGGCAATCGAAGGAGCTCCCCTCATGGACGCACGTCTGCCTGAGGTAGGTGCCTTGCGTGGCGGAACGCGTGTCGTTTTGCTGCCATTTCTAAAGTGAATGGATGTCCGTCCGCGTTATGGGCGGACATCTCCGTTTTCCGGGAAGAAGGAGTGGGCTATGGGCTTTTTTGACAGTGCACAAGATGTTCTCGACTGGGGCGTCTCCACCGCAAAGGGGGCCGTGTCTGGCGTGGCTGTCGAACAGCAGGGCTTCACAAAGGGTTTCGTGCGGCTGTGCGGCGACGGTTGGCTTCAGGGATGGCATGAACGCAACGGCGGCAACGCGACCTATCGCCTGACGTCAGAGGATGTGGCTTCGTGCCGCTCTTTCTTCTATGACACTCCCGGATCATGGATGCCGCTGGATGTGCCGGCGGCCAATTTGGCTGGCGAGTTTTTCATGGCGACGGGAACGGGCAAGTATTTCCGGAACGTCATGCTCGATCCTGCTTCGAACGTCGGCATCGTGGAAATCGACGGTGCGGGAAGCGCTTGGCGCATTGTTTGGGGATTCAAGGGCGGCGGCATGCCAACCAGCGAACTTCCCAGCCACATAGCCGTCCATTCGGTTCGCAAGGATGTCACGAAAGGCGTGAGTCGTGTCCTCTATCATGCGCATCCGACGAACGTCATTGCGTTGACGTTCGTTCTGCCGCTCGATGCTCGGACGTTTTCTCGGACGCTTTGGAAATCGATGATGGAGTGTCTCATCGTGTTCCCGCAGGGCGTGGGTGTTGTGCCGTGGACGGTTCCGGGCGGCCCTGAAATCGCGAAGGTCACGGCGGACGTCATGCGGTCGTTCGATGCCTGCATTTGGGCGCATCACGGCCTGCTGTGTTCCGGTTCGGATTTTGACTCCGCCTTCGGCCTCATGCACACGATAGAGAAGGCTGCCGCCATCTACTCACAGGCGCGTGCCATGAACGGGGGCTCGGGAGACCTCCCCCAAGCCATCCCCGATGCGGGTCTTCGCGACATTGCATCGGCTTATGACGTGCAGGCGAACGAGGAGTTTCTGGACTGAAGGATGCCGCTGCCGAATGTCGGCGAGACATCCTTCGTTCCTCATGGAGGCTGGGGTTTCGGCGGGCGTGCGGCAGGCTGCGCGCTTTCTCGGTTGATTTTCCATGCGTGTCGGATCGGCAGAATGGCCCCCGTATGGGCAATTCCTCGGTCGCCAAACCGGGGACTCCAATGAAATCCGCAGGTCGTGCGTTTCGGTGCGGTCTTCCTT
>JAEZDJ010000068.1 GCA_023429565.1 Actinomycetes bacterium | reverse complement strand
GGCTGCCGCGCTTCTCGTCTCGTTCGTTTTGCCGGTCCAAGCGCACGCGCTCGACGTGGAGCGTTGGTCCGCCAAGCCGAACAAAGACGGCGACAACACCACCGTCCTCGGGGCCACTTCGACGCGGGTGACCTGGCAGGGTCAATCGTCCGAAGACGAGTCCATCGCCAGCGTGACCGTCATCCTGCCCGAGGGGTCGACGGTGGAGGCGGAAAACGTCAAGACGACGGTGCTTGCGGGGCTTGATCGCTTGGAGGCCGCCTCCGAGCCAAACGTGGACGGCACGGCAGTCACCGTGACCCTTTCGGAGCCGGCTCCTGCCGGTTCGCTGCTCATGATCGAATGCAATCGCGTGCTTTTGCCGGCAGAAGGTGGATCGTTCGGGCTTTCCGGCAGCTACACCACCTCTGACGGGCAGCAGCATGACATGCCCGCAACCGATCAAATCATATCTGTCGTGGGAACGTCTCCGGCGGAGCAGCTTTCGACGTGGCTCGGGGATCAGGAGTGGGTTGCCGCGTGGAATTCGAACAAGTTCCTCCATCTCTTTTTTGACCCCACGCTCATCGTCACGTCGGTGCCGGCTTTGCTTGCGGGGTGGTTTGTGTCCCTGGGCATCGTCGTCATCAGCTTTCCTCTTGCCATTCCCCTGGGTCTTGCCTGGTCGTTTCTTCGCATGTCGAAGCATCGGCTTCCGCGGGCAATTGGGGCAACCTACATCAACATCGTGAGAGGCACGCCGCTGTTCCTCCAGCTCTATATCGCATTTTTTGGGCTACCTCTCATGGGCGTGCAAATGGACAACTTCGCGCTGGGGGCCATTGTCCTGGTCCTGAATTCCAGCGCATACCTGGCAGAGATATTTCGTGCGGGCATACAGTCCATCAACAAGGGACAGTTCGAGGCTGCGAGGTCTCTGGGCATGAATGGCGCACAGACCATGTTCTCCGTCATCATTCCCCAGACGGTTCGCCGCGTCATCCCCACGATGACGAGCGAGTTCATCCTCATGTACAAGGACACGTCGCTGCTTGCCGCCGTCGGCGTCACGGAACTCATGATGTACGCGAAGACCATCACCGCCGCCACGGGCAATGTCACGCCCTATATTGTTGCTGCGGCTTTCTACCTCGTTGTGACCATTCCCATGACGAAATTCATCAACGCCATGGAAGGACGCATAGCACGAGGCCCTCGCCGCCACAAGAAGGGCGGGGATGCGGCTGGCGGTGCCCCTGCAGAAACGTTCGAACTGGGTTCGGATGCCGCCGTGGCGCAAAGCATGCGCATGTCTGAAACGTTCGCAGGTCCCTCTGAGACCCATGCGGCTGCGAAGATATATGGTGCGATGCAGCGCAGCGGCAACCACATCAGTCATTAGGGAGGTGCGGATATGAGCGAATTTGAAAACGCGGCAGTTGTCCGCATCGAGGGATTGCGCAAGAGCTTCGATGACAACGAAGTCCTGCGTGGCATCGACATGGATGTCCATCGGGGCGAGGTCGTCGTCATCTTGGGTCCTTCGGGGTCAGGCAAGTCGACGATGCTCCGTTGCGTCAACTTGTTGGAGAAGCCGACCGGCGGGCGCATCTATTTTGAGGAGCAGGAGATCACGGCCAAGAAGGCCGACATCAACACAGTTCGGGCCAAGGTCGGTATGGTCTTCCAGAACTTCAACCTGTTTCCTCATCTCACCGCAAAGAAGAACGTCATGCTCGCTCAGCAGAAAGTGCTGAAACGAAGCAAAGATGAGGCTGAGCGCATTGCGGTCGAACAGCTCGGCAAGGTCGGACTGGCCGACCGTGTTGACTATCGCCCGTCTGAACTGTCCGGGGGACAGCAGCAGCGCGTGGCCATTGCCCGGGCGCTTGCCATGGACCCCCATGTCATGTTGTTCGACGAGGCAACGAGTGCTCTTGACCCTGAACTCGTCCGCGACGTCTTGGGCGTCATGAAGGAACTCGCCCAGGGTGGCATGACCATGATGGTTGTCACGCACGAGATGGGCTTTGCCCGCGAGGTGGCAGACCGCGTCATCTTCATGGACGGCGGTGTGATCGTGGAGCAAGGGAGTCCCGAAGACGTGTTCGACCATCCGCAATCGGAGCGTACGAAGGATTTTCTCGGGCATATCTCATAGTGGAGAGAGGGTGGGGCCTCTCTTCTTTTCACGGTTTGGCGCTGACCCTTTCTTTGCCTTTCCGCCGCCTTCCGACTTTGCTCGCAGTTGGGTTTCCCGTTCGGGCACCGTGCTTCCGAAGCGCTTCGTCACCCGTTGTGAGATCGCGTGCATATCGTGACGAGCTATCCTCAACGCTGGCGAAATGTGCGTCGATCGGATACCATGGACATACGCTAGGATTGAGCCACGTGGGTGTTCGGCTGACATCGCCTTCCGACAGCTTTAAGACGGTGTGGTGCAAGTCGGGCCGAGTATTTTCTGTCGTGCAACGGGACGTGGCGTTTTCTAATCTGCACCGGGTGCGATGGGGTAGCGTGCATCGTATCGCCGAACCGAAGGATCTTGTCATGGGAACGGTAAAGGCAGTTTGCATGAGCAGCGTCAAGGGCATTCAGAAGAAGCCCGTTCCTGCAGTCACGCTGGTCAAGGAGCATGGGATCATGGGGGATGCCCATGCAGGAAAATGGCATCGACAGGTGAGTCTGCTTTCTTCCGAAAGCATCGAGGACTTCAAGGCCCGAGGAGCCGATGTTGACGACGGGGCGTTCGGAGAGAACATCGTCGTCGAGGGATTCGACCTCAAATCCTTGCCTATCGGAACGAAATTCGCCTGCAACGACGTTCTTCTCGAGCTGACCCAGATCGGGAAAGAATGCCATGCCCACTGCGCCATCTACGATCAGGTGGGCGATTGCATCATGCCACGAGAGGGCGTGTTCACGCGGGTGCTTCGCGAAGGGACCATCGCTCCTGGCGATACGATGGAGATCGTGTCCTAGAAACGGCTATTTCATCCTTCTTCTCTCAACGAGTACGGAGCCGACGGCGAATGAAGCCTTCGGCTCCGTTTTCCGTCCGTCTGAGTTGTGCGCTTCGGGCGGACTTATCCTGGTGTCCAGACGCTTGTCAGAACAGCAGATATCCTGCGAAATAGCCGATGAAGGCTCCCACGCAAGCCGCTATGAGGGTGATGGCCACTCCCTTGATCACGGGATGCTTTCGTGCGCGGCGGCTGCGCTCGTTGTCGCGGTCGATGGGGAGCCCTTTGTCGAATGCGATGAGCTCGCGATAGGTAACGACATCGTGCTTCTTCTTGAGGTGCTCAATGGCGAATGCCGCCGCCATGGCGATCCCCCACAACAGGAGTGCCACGACGACGGTTGGCGCGAGGCCCCAGTCCCAAAAAACCAGGCCTCCAACAAGCGCGCCAAACATCGCTGCCAAGAATCCCAACATCACCCAAGCAAGGACCCACATCTTCCTTCGGTCTTCCGCAACGGCCTGTTTCATACTTTCCACGTCTCCTTTGATCAATTCGTCGATCGTTACATCGAAGAGGACGCTGAGAAGAAGGAGGCTCTGCACATCGGGGTACGTCTTGTCGGTCTCCCAGTTTGAGACGGTCTGCCTTGAAACGTAAATCTTTGCAGCCAGCTCTTCTTGGGAAAGCCCGCTTTCTGTGCGGTGACGTTTGATGTGCTTGCCTACTTCCACCGGTGTCCTTTCACGATGAGGAGTGTGTCATGATGGCCTTCATGGTACCACCGCAATGCTTTGACAACGGGTGCATCGGGCCGAGCACTCCTTGTCAAAATCCTTTTGCAGGTCTGTGAACTGGCGATAAGAGAGAAAAATGGTTTGGTCAGGGAATGCGCTCAAGGTGATGGCGCAGCTTTTTCTGGACCGGAAAGCCCGCATCTGTCATTGCGGGCAAGGGCAAGGGCAAGGGCAAGGGCAAGGGCAAGGGCAAGGGCA
>JAEZDJ010000054.1 GCA_023429565.1 Actinomycetes bacterium | reverse complement strand
ACAGAAAAACGTAGAGATTTCCCGGACGGAGCACCCCTCAGGCTGTCCCTAGTGCAGGAAAACCTGCAATTAGTCAGGCAAAACAAACCTGCATTGAAAACCTGCACTAGAGATTACAAACTCCCGTCAGCATCCCCCTGAGAGAACGCAGGGCATTTCCTCGATGGGACATGGCGTTCTTCTCTTCGGATGACGCCTCGGCAAGCGTGCGGCCGTCACCAAACACGTCAGGCAAAAACAGCGGGTCATATCCAAACCCGTGCCCGCCCCGTTCGTCAAGTCCGATCATTCCCTCCAGGGTGCCCTGGGCAACCGTCTCCGTGCCGTCCTCGTCAACAAACACCAGGGTGCAGACGAAGCGCGCCGAACGCTGCCCTTCAGGCACATCGGCGAGCTCGGCAATAAGCTTGGCATTGTTGTCGGCATCGGTGGCCTGCTCGCCCGCATAGCGAGACGAGCACACGCCCGGAGCTCCCCCCAACGCGTCCACGACCAATCCCGAATCGTCAGCCAGAACGGCAACTCCCGGGCAAAGCTCATGTGCCGCGCGTGCCTTGATGCGCGCGTTTCCCTCGAACGTTCCGGCATCCTCAGCCGGATCGGAGTCGACGCCAGCCTGACGCAGCGTGCGGAACTCCCAACCGGGAAAATCGAGTGCAGAAGATATTTCTTCCACCTTATGGGCGTTGTTGCTCGCGATGACGATGGTTTTCATGAACATCCTTCCTCAAACGCCTGCGGAGTCCGTCCCCCAACTCGATCAGTCGGGAAGAACGACCCGCCCGACCTGATCGATGGGAACCCGGAACACACGACTGCCAAAGCTGCCGAACTCGGCGACGTCCTCCCCTGTCGTGAAGAACTCGTAACGTGCCTCATGTCCCTCGCGCGCCGCCCCACCACGTCGCTGCAGAATCTCGGCGACATCCCGCGCCGCCTCCCGCGCCGACGAGATAAGCAGGACATCGCGCCCGACGACTCCCCCGATCAGAGCCTTGAGCAGAGGGAAATGGGTGCAGCCGAGCACCAGCGTGTCGACATCGCATCGACGCAACGGTTCCAGATACTCTTTTGCGATCTCCTGAAAGGCGGGCCTGATATACACCTTCGACGCGAGCGATGTGTAGTTCTCGATGGGGCCCTCGGCCATGCGGATGCCCTGCTCGGCTATTTCCACGAATCGAGGCGTGGCTGTCGAGAACACCGTGATGCCGGCATCTATATGGCGAATGGCCTTCGTGTAGGCATCGGAATCGACGGTCGCCTTGGTGGCAATAACCCCCACACGACCGTTCTTGGTGGCATGGGCCGCCGCACGCGCTCCCGGTTCCACGACACCGATAACCGGCACGGGAAATGTGCGCTGGGCATGGGCCAGACCAGCCGCCGTCGCGGTGTTGCAGGCGATGACGATGAGTTTCACGCCCCGATCGACCAGCCACGAGCCTATCTGCTGCACGAATCCGTCCACTTCCGACAAATCTCGCGGCCCATAGGGACAGCGAGCAGAGTCGCCAAGGTAGACAATGCTCTCCCGCGGCAACTCCTTCGCGATTTCCCGCGCGACGGTCAATCCGCCAAACCCGGAATCGAACACGCCGATGGGAGCATCGTCAAACGACGGGAAGCCATCCCCGTCCGCCCAGCCGGCAGATTCATTTATCGCAAGAGGCGCGGCGACCGACGGGCACGCACCAGCACTCTGCGCAGCAGAGCCATCGGCAAGCAATGTTTCCTGTGAAAACGATGTCGTGAGGTCGTCCATTGGGCCAGTATACCGCAGACGGCCCTGCTGCCACAGCATGGTCATAGTATCTGCTTACCCCGTATGCCCCGTCTGGAGCACATCGCTCCGACACACTTTGACGTGCGGCTTATGCTAACCTTGCATGCAGACGACAACGGATCGACATGCTTGAGAAAACGGGCACGGACGCAGGGACGGCGGACGGAAACCCCCAGCATAACAGCGTTGTCTCCAACGTGCGGAAGACGGTCGGCCAGACGAGAACGAGGAGCGTGTCACCATGAAGGTTTTGCTCATCAACGGATCGCCCAACAAGCGGCGATGCACCTACACGGCGCTTTCCGAAGTGCAGGGCGCGCTGGAAACTGAAGGCATCGAGACGGAAATGGCATGGATAGGAAACGGGCCCATCCGCGGCTGCACCGGTTGTGGCACCTGCTCGAAGCGAGGCGACCGCCGCTGCATCTTTGACGACGATGTAGTGAATGGGCTCATCGAGAAGGCGGAGGCGTCAGACGGCATGGTCGTGGGCACTCCGGTCTACTATGCGGGAGCGAACGGCGCGCTGCTTGCCGTGCTCGACCGAATGTTTTACGCCGCATCCTCCGCGTTCCGCTTCAAGCCGTCCGCAGGCATCGCTTCGGCCCGCCGGGCGGGAACCACGCCCGCCATCGATCAGGTCAACAAGTATTTCCAAATCAACTGCATGCCGGTGGTCTCATCGAGCTACTGGCCCATGGTCCACGGCCAAAGCGTCGAACAGGTGCGGCAAGACCATGAAGGAATGCAGATCATGCGAGTGCTCGGCAAGAACATGGCATGGATGCTCAGGGCAGCGGCGAGCGTTCCCACACCCGAAGTCGAGCCGAAGGTCATGACGAATTTCATTCGCTGACACGCCCGCGCAAGCCTTTCGTCTGCGAGCGCCTGCGTTTCTGGTCAAGGCGCCGCGCACGTGCGGCACGACTCGGACGCGTGGCGCGGCGGGTTTTAGGAGGCACCGCCCTTTCCAAGAAAAGGCGGTGCAGCTTCTGCAGGCACAGCTGCCGGTTGCGAAACTGGCTGCGCGATTCTCTGCTGGTCACCGTGATGCCCGTCGGAACATGGGTCATTCGCACCGCCGAATCGGTGGTGTTCACGCACTGCCCTCCCGGACCGCTTGCCCGAAATACGTCAGTCTCGCAGTCGCGTGAGACCTCGTCGGCAGATTGGCGGGAAAACCGGGCGTAATCCTGATATGTCGGATCCTTTTCATCCATGGTTCCATCATATCGTGTGTGTCAAAGCAGACAGGACGGACGCATGCGGGAACCAGATCGCGCGCCTCGCACGAATCCCAAGATCGGAATCTGCAGATGCGCGATGGCGACGGCTCAATGGCCCACGCATACGCCGAACACCACAATCAGACACCGCGCCAAGAGACGAACTTTCTCCCATGCCGGGATCTTGCCGCACTGCGCCTGACGAGCCTCTCCAGCCCCATCAGAGGATTCATGACTGCCAACCCTCGGCATCACGAGAGGGAAGCAGGCAGGTCCAGCACGGAGCAAGTGACAGGCTCGGCCTCCTCTGCGCTATAATCACGACAGGCTTCACGAAGTTCAGCAAAGGAAGGGAACATGGCAAAGGAGCACGACCACAAGACGAATGCGATGCGCATCCTGGATGCGGCCGGCGTGCCGCACAAGACGCAGTTCTTCGACTGCCCCGAAGCGCTTTCCGGCGTGGAAGTTGCCAACCTGCTGGGAATCAACCAAGACCAGGTTTTCAAGACCCTCGTCACGCAGGGAAAGTCGGACGACCACTACGTGTTCATGATTCCCGTCGCGTGCGAGCTCGACCTGAGAAAGGCAGCTTTCGCTGTCGGCGAGAAATCGGTTTCCATGATCAAGTCAAAGGAGCTGCTCCCCCTCACCGGATATGTCCATGGCGGCTGCTCCCCTCTCGGCATGAAGAAACAGTTCACCACCGCCATTGACGAGACTGCCGACCTGTTTGAAACGATCACCTTCTCCGGCGGGCGCATCGGATGCCAGATCGAGATGGAGATCGAAGCCCTTCGCTCCGTCATTGATCTCTCTTCAGCGGACCTGACGGTCGTCTAGAAAGATGCTGGCCGATCCGTTGCACTGACGGATCGGCACCTCTCTTCGACAGCGCTTTTCCAGAGACAAACCGCAGCCTCCGTCCATCCGCCGCTCCACCCGCAGCGCCCACCCGCCCCCTTTCGCGCTGCAAGCCCAGACCGCGAGCAAGAGAAATGGCAAGATCAGCACTCTCAAAGCTCTGTTCGTATATCAATGTCAAGGCAAATAGCCAGCTCACAGGATTACAGAGGTGATCCGCGTGCTGAAGGGCTTGCCATTTCTCGCGTTGACGGCATCGGGCCGCAATCGCCGCCGCCGGGCTACGGCCGATCCCGCCAAGGGACCGATCCCGGCAGCGGGCCGCACCCGGCCAGGCATCGGGCTACGGCTGATGCCAGCACCGGGCCGCAATCGATGCTGCCAACGGACCGCAGCCAAGCCCGTCAACGGGCCGCGTGCCGTTCAATCCAAGCGGGGCCATCCCGCCCATCAAGCTGATTTGCATGTTTTGGCAAACCCACTCCCAGCCTTGATCTTGTAACTCGCCGTTAACAGGAAGGGAGTATCCTTGTCTGTGTAGCATTTATCCGCCCGTCTAAGATAGCCGGCTCACTCGCACAGCGTTGTGCAACATCCTCGGGAAAGGAATGACCATGACGCTGTACACAAGTTCTGCCTGGACGGACTACCATGAGGCAAAGGTCAAGCGCGACGACGAAGCCTATTGGGACAAACGCGCGCTCGGATTCTCCCGCCATGCCGGCGTTTCAAACTATGCTCAGGAATTTGTGGAGCTGTGCCGCATCAATCCAAACTGGACCGTCCTCGACGTCGGCTGCGGCAGCGGGTCGCTCACCGTCGATATAGCTCGCCATGCCCGGCAGGTGACCGGCATCGACATCTCAAGCGTCATGCTCGACCTGCTTGAAGAGCGAGCTCGCAACGAGGGAGCGAACAACGTCAACACCATCAAGGCCGCATGGGAAGACGACTGGGATGCCTGCGGCGTCCCGCAGGCCGACCTCGTCGTCGAAAGCCGCGCCCTGCTGACGGCAGACCTGCCAAGAGCCCTTTCCAAGCTCGACGGGCGCGCACGTCGTCGGGTGTGCCTGACGACCGTATGCGGCGACCTCGCCTACAACGACCGCAAGGTCGTCGAAGCCATCGGACGTACCCTTCCCCACCCCCCTGACTATATCCATGTGGTCAACTGCCTCTATGATCGCGGGATCAAGGCCGACGTCCAATTCATCTCCAGCGTGAAGCACGACACATACTGCACTCGCGATGCCGCGAAGGCGTCTCTCGTCAAGATGCTGGGGAGCAACATCACCGAACAGGAAAACCTGATGCTCGACTACTTTCTTGACCGGCACCTCGTCCAATGCGGCGACGGTTCCTGGATGAAGGACTACGAGCGCCGCACCGACTGGGCCTTCATCAGCTGGGACAAGTAGGGCAAAACGCGAACCGGCCGACAGTTCGCCCCCCGAAGCGCGACGCGATTCCCAGAAGCGCAGATTGGACGAACCCGTCGGCCGGACAAACCGCCCGCCAAGCCGTCGAAGACAGGGCGGCAGGCTGGCGGCACGTGATCGATTCTCGAAGGGTGATCAGCAGCCTCTCAATTCGTCGCTCGTGATGACGGCGGCGGCGATGTCCTTGATGGGCTTGCGGGCATTCATGGCCGACTTCTGCAAACGCTTGAAGGCCTCGGCCTCATCCATTCCCTCGCGCATGAGGATGCCCTTCGCCCGTTCGACCACCTTGCGTGTTTCCAGGCGTTCCTGCAGACCCTCGACTTCGGCCTCCAGGGCACGCGTCTGTTCAAAACGAGAGCACGCCACATGCAAGGCGGGCATGATGTCCGCCTCGGAAAACGGCTTCGTCACATAAGCCATGACACCGGCCTCCGCCGCCTCTTTCACAAAGGTCTCCTGAGAGAATGCCGTCAGCATGACAACGGCGGAAAGACCTTCCTCGCATATGACACGGGCCGCATCGAGGCCGTCGCGTCCACGCATCTGGATGTCCATGAACACGCAGTCGGGCCGCTTCTCGCGCACAAGCTCGAGCGCTTCGGCGCCGCACTGGGCCTCGCCCACCACCTCGCATCCATGCTCCTGCAGTATTTCCCGCAGATCCATCCGGATGATGGCCTCGTCTTCAGCGATTACGATCCTCATATCCTTGCCCCTCTCGTCCTGTCACGCAAAGCGGGGCGCTGTCCAGTTCGCCCGCTTGATGTCTCTCGTCCGATCCAGCCAAGTCCTCAGCTCGATTCTCGTCGTCGATGAGCGGAACTGTCACGATAAAGCGCGTTCCCCGCCCGTCCGGTCCGGGACCACACGTGATAGTGCCTGACAGATCCTCTTCCACGAGCGTCCGCATGAGCACAAGGCCCATGCTTGTCCCTGCACCAAGGGAAAATCCCGCAGGCAGGCCACAGCCGTCATCCTCGATGAAGGCAACCAACTCACGGTCGTCGCGCATGAAGGTGAGCGTCACCGAGCCCTCGTCACGTCCTGCAAAGCCATGTTCGATGGCATTGTGGACGATTTCCGCAATGGCAAGGGCAAAACTGCTTGCTCCCTGCGCATCGACCAATCCTGCACGGCCTCTGGCAACGATGCGTATATGGGGATTCGAGCCCGCCAAGCCCGTCTTCACCTGGTTTGCCACGGCCAATGCCAAAGGCTTGACGGCAACCCGCTCGTCGTGGGCATATGACAGCATTTCGTGGGCGATCGCCATGGCGCCGATGCGCGCGATTGCCTCAGAAAAGGCGTCTGCGACTTCAGGGCTCTTCGTACGGCGCATCTGCATGCGCAGCAATGATTCGATGGTCTGGAGGTTGTTCTTCACGCGATGGTGCACTTCCCGGATGGTGGCTTCCTTGACGCGGAGCTCTCGCGCGAAATCAGCCGCGCCTCTTTCATCGTCCTCGCCGCTCACGTCAGCACATTGATCCATCGCCGTCACGCAGTTCACCACCATCGCGCTCACCCGCCTTCGTCGCCTATGTCGAAGTGTACCGTTGCTCTGTTTCGATCCGGTTGCCCCTGCGTAACGCCTGGGAAAACATCGAATCGCATACACCGACGCAGGCGACGCCCACAAGAGCGCGTCCCCAGGCGAGAGGACGCTCTCCGGTCTCAGATTCGATAGTCCTCCACCGGAGATCCTCCCTCGATGTGCTGTTCCATGATCTCCTCCACCGCATCTTCGTCAAGAGATCCGTACCATACCCCCTCCGGATAGACAACGGCCACAGGACCCTTGTCGCAGATGCCAAAGCAACCGGTGTTGGTGAGCATGACCTCGCCAGACAACTCCCGGTCCTCTATCTCCTCCATGAACTTTCCAACGATGCCACGAGCGCCCTGCGAGGCGCAGAACCCCTTCTGCGTGCCGTCAGGACGACAGCTGGTGCAGACAAAGATATGATGTGTTGGCTCGATCATTGCGATGCCGCCTCCCTGTATATCCCCAAAGGGGATTCCGATAGATCCCGTTGTGCCGCCTGCACCGCATCGGCAATCCCGTCGCAGCTTGCTATGGGCGCAATGCCTCGGTTGAGGAGCTCGCGGGCGGGAGCCTCTCCTATGCGAAGGCAGAGGACCGCCGCGCAGTCCTCGACGGTGGCAATGGTCTTGTTCAAATGGCTTTCCTTGACGGCAGGATCGCACGACTCCTTGCCGACGCAATACTGTTCCACGTCGCGCGTCTCGCAATAACGCACCGTAACGCCGTCGGTCTCATAGATCATGAAGTTGAGGGCATGCCCGAAATGCGTGTCCACCACCATTCCTGACCGGCTGGCAACGGCTATGCGCTGCCGGCTGTGGCGAGAACCGTCAGGCGCCACCAAGGTGGCGATGATCGGATTCGCATGGACAGGCTTGAGCGCGCGACGTCCCTCTGCGGCCTCGATGATATGAGACAGGTCGTCGGTCAGCTTTCCCACCGCATCGGCACGGCACTGCTGACAGTGGTACATTTGGGGAAGATGGCGGGAACAGTGCTTTCTCACCTCGTTCAAATGACGTCGACTGACCTGCTCCAGATTGCCGAAGGCGCTCCCTTCCACGGGAATGTGCTGCATCACATTGTGATAGGACACCCCGATGCGCTTGACGAATTCAGCCACCTCCTCGACATGGTTCTCATTGACGCCAGAAATGAGGACGGTGTTGACCTTGACCATCACCTCGCGGGCAACCAGGCGTTTGATGCCCTCGACCTGATTGGCCAAGAGCACCGCCCCCGCAGCCTTTCCGGTGTAGATGATCCCGTCCAAACGGACGAATCGGTAGATGTCCGCCCCAATGGCCGGATCCACCGCATTCACCGTGACCGTGACGTGCGTCACGCCGGCGTCAGCTATGGCATCGGCGTAACGAGGAAGCAGAAGGCCGTTGGTTGAAAGGCAGAACGTCGCATCCGGCTCGAATTCACGCACGAGACGCAAGGTCTCCTGCGTGTTCCCCCAATCGGCCAGCGCATCTCCCGGCCCGGCAATGCCCACCGTCGTGAGATTGGGGATACGGTCCTTCGCCAGCCGAAAGCGCTCCAAGGCCTCCGCCGGAGTGAGCACCGAGGACGTGACCCCGGGGCGGCTTTCGTTCACGCAGTCGTACTTTCTGACACAATAGTTGCAGCTGATGTTGCAGCGCGGCGCGACGGCAAGATGAATGCGGGCATTGTCGCTTGCGCACCCCCCGTTGAAGCAGGGATGCTGGGCTGTTTTCTGCTCAAGGGAAAGGCTGCCTTTCGGCACCGCAGAGCCGCTGCGGGCAGCATGCCCTTCTTGGGGGCCCTCCAAAAGCGCGTTCCTTTCCTCGGCCTGTTCGCGCATGCGGAGAGACTCGCTGTCCGTCATGACGGCCGCCGCCTCGGCAATGAGCTCATAGCTCTCCGTTTCCCGATGGCGATGCGCCTGCGCAAGGAGGGTATTGTCATAAAACTCGTCGCGAATGGCTGCGCGGAACCCGGATTCTTTACGCTGCAGCAATGCGTTGGTTATGCGGTCGAGCAGCATGAGGGATCCCTCGTAGCCCATCGTGCGCACACGCTGGCCGCCAATATGGTCATGAATGGGAAACGCGCAGCGGATGAGCGGGATGTCATGCTTCTCCTCTATGCGCCTTCCGTCAGACGAGCCGATCATGACGTTCGCGCCGTTCTTGACTGCGAGACGCTCGATATCCCCAAAGTCAGCCGCATCGACGATGTCCCAACGGTCAACCAGGAAGCGATCCGCCACGCCGCGCACCTCGTCTGCCAGGAGTTCGGAGAGCTCGCCACAGCGTGACCCCGCCGCAACGACCACAGGAACAATGCCGTTTTCCACGCAGAGCCGCGACACCGCATAGCAAAAGTCAGGCTCGCCGAACACGACGGCGCGGCCCTCGGCATTATATTTATGGGAATCTATCATCGCATCGAGATAACGGCCCCGCTGCGCCGCAAGCCCATCGGGAACGCGCACTCCTGCGAATGCCGCAAGCTCGTCGATGAGCAGATCGATATCCCGCAGGCCGACAGGCATGTTGAGCCGCGTGTAGGGCACGCCATGGCGATCACGCAACAGCTCGGCGGGCGAGTATCCTGCCGGAATAAAGCTTGCCAGCTCAATGGTCAAGTCAGACCCCGCCATGCTTGCGATGCGATCGATCGGGGTGCCTCCCTGAGGAGTGCGGTCGTACACGTCAAGGCGCTGCCGATCCAGGTTGTCCGACAGATCCGGCACAAACACCGCCTCGATGCCAAACGAAGCCACCAGCCCTTTCAGAAACCGCATGTCTGCCGGGCTCATGGGTCCGCACACGACATTGAGCTGGTGGGGCTTTGCCGTTTCGGGGCTCATCTCCACATTGTCCAACAGCGCGTGAATGAACCGAAAATGGCCTTCGAACTGAGATCCCCCATAGCCTGGGGACGCCACGGGAACAAACGTCACGGTTGATTCAGGATGTTCTTCGCGCCAACGGCCGATCATCCCGGGAACGTCCTCGCCAATGGTCTCTGCCAGGCAGGTGGTGGAAACGCACACGACCGCCGGGTCATAGAGCCTCACCAGATTGTCGATGCCTTTGTGCAGGTTCTTCTCTCCCCCATACACCGTTCCCTGCTCGGTCAGCGCCGAAGACGCGATGTCAACTGGCTCGTTGTAATGCGTCGCCATATGGCGCCTGATATACGTGGCGCAACCCTGAGACCCATGGAGGATGGTCACGCAGCCCTGCACGCCATATGCGGCGGTCGACGTGCCCATGGGCATGCACATCTTGCAGGGATTCACATTCAAGTCAACGAGGGCGCCGCTCTCCTTGATCAGCGTGCTATCGAGTTCTGCCATCGTTTCACCTCGTCTCTTCTATACGTACGCCCACACGGGCGAGTTCATGGAGGAGTTGATCTCCTCGGCAAAGTTGCGCACGCCCACGAATCCGGCAAGCGGATGTTTCCTCTCGTGGTTGTGATCGCAGAACGCCACCCCCAGCTTGTAGGCAAGCGGGCGTTCCTTCACGCCTCCCACCAAGATGTCGGCTCCTCTTTCGGTCAGAAACTTCTCCAATTCCGAAGGATTGGCATCGTCAAGCACCACACACCCCGGCGTGACAAGAGAACGGATGACGTCATAGTCCTCAGGACGCCCGGTCTGTGTGCCCACCATGACCGTGTCCATGCCAAATTCACGAAACTGCCGAATGAGCGAAATAGCCTTGAAGCCGCCGCCCACGTAGATGGCGGCACGTCTTCCTTCCAGCTGAGAGCGGTATCGCTGCACCACCGACTCCAGTTGGCGTGCCTGGTCGGCGCAGAATGCGCGTGTGCGCTCGATCGTGTCAGGGTCGCCCAGCGCCTCCGCAATACGCATGAGCGACGAAGTGGTGTCCTCGATGCCGTAGAAGCTTACTTTGATAAAGGGTATTCCCAGGTCAGCCTCCATACGCTTGGCAAGCGCCGTCATGGAACCAGCGCACTGCACCACATTGAGCTTGGCCTGAGGTGCGCACATCAGCTCGTCGTAGCACGAGTCCCCCGTGATCCCGGTGACCACATCGATGCCAAGCGAGGCGAGATAGTTTTTTACGATCCACATCTCGCCCGCCAGGTTGAAATCGCCCAAAATATTAATGCCATGGGCCTTTTCGCGGGGAAACGGCACCGATCCGATCAAATTCATGATGGCATCGCCCGCAAGCCGATACCCCATGGCCTTGTGTCCCGAGAATCCCGGCGCCTGCACCGGGATCACCCGGATGCCATGCCTGTCTTCGGCAGCTTTGCATACCGCTCCCACATCGTCGCCGATGACGCCAGCAATGCAGGTGGCATACACGAAAATGACCTTGGGACCGTGCGCCTCGACGGCCTCGTCTATCGCGCGCGCCAGCTTCTTCTCTCCACCAAAAATGACGTCGGTCTCGGAAAGGTCGGTTGAGAAGCTATGGCGGTAAAGCTCGTCTCCGCTGGTCAGGCTTCCCCGAATATCCCAGGTATAGCTGGAACACCCAATGGGGCCATGGATGATATGAAAGGCATCGGTAATGGGATTGAGCACCACGCGCGCGCCACAGAAAACGCACGCGCGCTGGCTGACGGCGCCGGCAGCGCTCTCCTGCTCACACGCGATGCCCGGACCGCTGCATCCGTCCGCATTGAGGATAGAAGCCTTGCGCTCGTCAAGCACCACCACTTCACGGGAAGAGCGAACTTTCGTCGTTCCGGGCATGATGGTCAACTCCTTTCTTGATAGCCTGCCTGGCTGCCCCGAATCGCCTCCGCCTTCGAAATCGCCCATCCCATCTGCATGAGAGAGGGCGTATCCCGCAGCGAACAGCCTATTCGGGGAGCGAGGCGAGACGCCGTGAAAAAACACCGGCATCGAACGGTTCCGCCGACCGGAAGGCCAGCGGAACGCTTTTACATCACGAACTCGAGATCCTCGTCGTTGCAGTCGCGGTCCTGACGGTCCATGAGCGCATCTGCCATATCCTGGAGCAGATGCAGGGCACCCTTGTAGCACACCATCGGTATATAGGGATGCACGTAGCGATCGATGACGGGGAAGCCGCACCTCACCAAAGGAATGTCTTCCGCTTTGGCGATCTGCTTCCACAGGCTGGGACCGAGCAGCAAGTCAACCGGCTCTTGGATGATGCGCTGATGGAGCTCGAAATAGTCCGTCTCGCTCTTATACCAGCACGCTCCTTCCTCAACTCCGGCATCGTCGAGCAGGGCCTTGATCACGGTTTCGAAATCCTTTCCAGGCGTTCCCGTTCCCACAAAGGCCGGCACCATGCCGCACTCGAGCACAAAGCGAGTCAGACCGATCACTGTGTCGGGATCACCGCAGATGGCGACCCGTTTGCCATCGAGGTACTGATGGACGTCAAGCATGCAGTCCACCAGTTGGCCACGCTCGACCTCAATGGCTTCGGGAACGCGGTGGTCGGCATAGCGAGCCAACGCCATCACGAAATCATCGGTTGCGCCCACCCCGATAGGCAGGCCCAGGGCAGTGTAGTCGACGCCATGCTTGCGCTTGAGGGCGTTCGCGCAGGCTTCGGAAGCCCACGTGCCCAACGCGAAGGAATAATCGGCGTCGCCCAGTTGTGTCACTTCAGCCAACGGAGTGCCGCCCTTGGGATACAGCTCAAAGGTGCCCGTCATGGGAGCGTCAAGCACGCCAGTCGTGTCCGGCATCATGGTGTAGTCGAGGCCAAAAGCCTCCAGATAGCTTTTCATCTTGCGCATGTCGCCCGGGTTCACAAACCCCGGCACAACCATGACTTTGCCGGTCGATTCCCCCGTCTTCTCGGCCATATGGTCCACGAAAGCCGTTGCCATGGCCGAAAAACCTGTGACGTGCGACCCCACATAGCTGGGAGTGGAGCAGTAGATGACACGCTTCCCCTCGGGGATGTCGATAGCCGCCACAAAGGAATTGAGGTCGTCTCCGATGGTTTCAGAAAGGCACGTCGTATGAATGGCGATGACATCGGGATCATAGATGTCAAACACGTTCTTGACGGCAGTCTTGAGGTTTGCCCCTCCCCCGAAGACGCTCGCGCCTTCGGTGAAGGCCGAGGTCGAAGCCATTGCGGGCTCCTTGAAATGACGCGACAAGAACATGCGGTGAAAAGCGATGCAGCCTTGGGAGCCGTGGCTGTGCGGCATGACGCCATGCACGCCAAGGGCCGCATACACAGCCCCGACGGGCTGACATGTTTTTGCGGGATTCGCCACGAGCGCATGGCGTTCCATGACCGAATCGCGCGGAGTTGCCTCAAGCATTATTCTTTACCTCCTATCGCCACAGCGGCTTTCGGGGTGACGGACGAATCGGCTTCAACGGTGCCCGAAAGGGACGGTTCGGTGCGCCATGGCGGAACGATTTTGCCCCACACGGGCGTGTAGATGCTCATGACGAGATCCTGCCCGAAGTTCACGGCACCCTTGAACCCGGCATAGGGGCCCTTGTAGTCATAGCTGTGCAGCTGGCGGGAATGCACCCCACCCTTCTGCAGCACATACCGATCCTTGATGCCCGAAAAGAACACGTCGGGCTTGAGCATGCGCACGAGCTCTTCGGTTTCAAAATGATTGAGGTCGTCAACCATGAGCGTGCCGTTGCCCATCTCCTTGATCATGCCTTCATAGTATTCCAGTCCATCAACTTCGCCCTTCAGCTCCTCGTACTTGTCGGGGCTGAAACGCACGCGGTACTTGCCCTCCACCGGCTCGACCGTCAGGTTCTCGATGTTCTTGCTGTCCGCGTCGATCTTGATGCTGTCGATGACCTCGCGGCCCTCATAATCGTCGCGATGGGCGAATTCATAGCCCGCAAGCACGGTCGACACGCCAAAGTCACGCAGCAGTTGCTGGTAGTGGTGGGAACGGGACCCTCCCACATAGAGCGCGGCGGTCTTCCCAGCCAGCTTCTCGCGGAAATAGGCCACGTCGTCGGCAATGTCCTCCAACTCCTCGGCGATGACGGCCTCGATGCGATCCATGAGTTCCTGATCGCCGAAGTATTCACCGATGGCACGCAAGCTCTTGCACGCGGCGTTGATTCCAACGAAGTTCACCTTGATCCAGTCGATGCCATACTGCGTTTGCATCATTTCGGCGATGTAGTTGATCGAACGATGGCACTGCACCAAGTTCAGGCCGGCCATGTGGGACCGCCGCATCTCGGTGACCGTGCCGTCTCCCGTCATGACGGACACCACCTCGATGCCGCAACGGCGCAAGATGCGCTCGGTCTCCCACGAGTCACCGCCAATGTTGTACTCGCCAAGGATGTTCACCGAAAATTCGCCCGAAGGAGGCGTGTCATCCTCTCCGATGATGCGGCGAATGATCTGGTTGTTGGCAATATGGTGCCCCGCCGACTGAGACACGCCTTTGTAGCCTTCACAGGAAAACGCGATGCATTTCACGCCGTATTTCTTCTCGGCACGGGCGGCCACGGCATGGATGTCGTCGCCGATGAGGCCCACAGGGCAGGTGGAGCAGATCATGACGGCTTTGGGGTGAAAGAGCTCGATGCCCTCCTCGATGGCTGCCATGAGCTTCTTTTCGCCACCGAACACGATGTCGGTCTCGCGCATGTCGGTCGAGAAGGTGTAGGGCACGAGATTGATCCCGTCCTCTTCCGTCTTCGCCTTATGGCGGCGCGTGCCCCAGGTGTAAAACGAGCATCCGATGGGCCCATGCACGATGGTGAGCGCATCCTTCAAGGGGCCGATGACCACGCCTTTGCATCCGGCATAACAGCACCCCCGGTGCGTCAGCATGCCAGGAACCGTGCGCACGTTCGCTAGTATCTCCTGGGGAGTCTCCAGGGTATGGTCGACCGTGACGATGTGCTTCTTGCGATTCTTGTATACTTTGGCTTCATACTGGTCAAGAACGGCATCCATGGCCTTGGTAGGCACGCCGCTCGTATCCAGTTCACAGCCTTTTTCCAGAACTTGCTCAGTCATATCCTTCACCAACCTTAGTAGGCGTCTGCGGCACGTTCGCCATTACGGACGCGGTAGCTCTCATTGATAGGCAATACGAATACCTTGCCATCGCCGGGAGAAGAGGTTGAGTTGGTGTCGATGATCAACTTCACCACTACAGGAACATCCTCTTCTTCCACAATCAGCGTGAACATGCGCTTCGATATGAGACGCAGAGGTTCGGACAAAGCCTCGCCCACATGATCGACCGGCAGCTCTCCCTCATCGAGAATGACGCTTGCCAGCGTGCGGTCCATGAGCTTCTTGCCGCGGCCGAGCACCACCTGACACGTGAACGAGGGGAATCCCGCCTCGGCCAACGCGCTTTTCGTGGCGCCGACTTTGTCGGGCCGCACGATTGCCATGATTTCCTTCATGATCCATCTCCTTTCGGAATGCAGGAATATAGGGATCGCGAGATGCGCTCCCTACAGACCAGCCTTTCCGTTCGAGACGGTATAGGTCTCTTCCACGGGGGAGACGAAGATGCGACCGTCTCCATAGTTGCCGCTCTCGCCCGTGCGCGCCGATCCGAGGATCACGCGAATGGCGTCGTCGGCATCGTCGTCCTCGCAGACGATCATCAGCATTTCCTTGGGTATCTCGTCGTACACCAGGTCGCCGACCTTCACGCCCATCTGGCGGCCGCGGCCGAACACGCTCATTTTGGTGATGGCGGGAAAATCAGCTTCCAGCAGATCCTTCATCACGTCCGACGCCTTTTCCGGTCGGACGATTGCACGTATGAGTTGCATGGGACATTCCTCTCTCGTCATGGTCTCGTCAGCACGCACGCTGCAAAAAACGGAGTTCAGGACGGATTTCTCGTGCGCCGCCAAGCCGCGCATCCATCCTGCCTCAGGAGGCGGCAGGACCCGTCGAGGGCGTCTGATCACGACGCAACAACCTCGGGGGCACCTGCTGCATCGTGGCTAGATCCCCAAGAAGCCATGCTCCATCATGAGGTCTTCAAGGTCATCCTGCGTGAGCGGCTTGGGAGTGACGAACATGTCGTTGGAGTCGACCGCTTCCGCCAAGCCACGATACTCGTCAGCCTGGGTGCATTCCGGCTCGAACTCGATGACGACCTTCTTGTTGATCTCAGCGTGCTGGACGATGTTGTCGCGGGGCACGAAGTAGATGAGCTGGCTTCCCAACTGCTTGGCGAAGGCATCCAGCAGCTCGCGCTCACCGTCAACCTTACGTGAGTTGCAAATGACGCCGCCGAGACGCACGCCGCCAGAGTTTGCATACTTCTGAACGCCTTTGCAGATGTTGTTGGCCGCATACATGGCCATGAGCTCGCCAGAAGCAACAACATAGATCTCCTGGGCCTTGCCCTCGCGGATGGGCATGGCGAACCCGCCGCAGACGACGTCGCCCAGGACGTCGTAGAACACGTAGTCGAGGTCTTCGGTGTAGGCGCCCATCTGCTCGAGCATGTTGATGGAGGTGATGATGCCGCGTCCCGCGCAGCCCACGCCGGGCTCGGGGCCGCCCGACTCGACGCAATGGATGTCGCCGAAGCCATCCTTCATGATGTTCTCAAGCTCGATTTCGTCGCCTTCCTCGCGCAGCGTGTCGAGCACGGTCCGCTGTGCGAGGCCTCCCAGGAGCATGCGGGTCGAGTCTGCCTTGGGATCGCAGCCGATCAGCATGATCTTCTTGCCAAGATGAGTGGCCAAGGCGCTCGTGAGGTTCTGAGTCGTGGTCGACTTCCCGATCCCGCCCTTGCCGTAGATTGCTACCTGTCGCATGATGTTCTCCTTCTCACTCGTCCTGCATGCAACGTACGGATCGAGACATGAAAAAAGCCCGCACCCCGACCTTCGTCGGAATACGGGCTTCAATGCCTCAGTTATGCCTGTGCTCGTTCACAGAATTCGTCGCGCATCCTTGCTGCGACTGACCCCACTATAGGGGAAAGCGATGGATGGTATGTTTCGGGAGCATTAATCCTCGTAAAATGCTGCGCAGCGCACGCAAACCAGACGAAGAGGACATCCAAGAACAGACGAAAGCGCTGAAAAACGACCAAGATCGGCCAGATGAACGGGGCATGTCACCGTCCGTCATCTTGAGATGAGCATTCATCGTCATCCCGAGGAGGATGCGCCGCATCCCAAAGAGCGAGCAATTCCCTGTCAGAAAGCGCACGCTTGAGACGGCTCGCCTCCCGATGGACGCCAGGCACGAGAGCACGCGCCTGAGAGGATGAAGGATGCCGACCGAGTTCTGTCAATTTTGCCAGCACGCCATGCGTTCCTGAATGAACCCCGATGACCACCTCGCGCTCCGCACCCACCAGCGCCGGGTCGTAGAGTTCGTAAGTTCGGGAGTCCTTCAGCAAACCATCGACATGGATTCCGCTCTCATGCCGGAACACGTTCGATCCGATGATGGGGGCATCAAAGGGAATCGGCAAGCCCGCGGCGTCAAGGACGGTCTGCGCAAGCTGACGCAGGTGGGTGACATCGACCGAAGGCCGCACTCCCTCATGAAGCCACAACGACATGACGACTTGTTCGAGAGCTGCGTTTCCCGCCCGTTCGCCGAGACCGGCCACCGTCGTGCTCACCCAAGATGCTCCGCCTCGCACGGCAGCAAGCGTGTTCGCCGTCGCCATGCCGAAGTCGTCGTGCATATGAACCTCCAATGGCAGCGTCGTGGCTTCGTGGAGGTCACGTATGGCCCGGAGGGTCCTGCCCGGATCGAGAACGCCCAAGGTGTCGCAGTAGCGAAACCGGTCGGCGCCTTCGGATTCCGCCGCACGGGCCAATTCTGCAAGGAACAGGGGATCGGCGCGGCTCGCGTCCTCGGCATCGGCCGAAACATAGAGGCCGGCCTCCTTGGCGCGAGCGACGCTGCGGCAAAGAGCCTCGACAGCCCATCCGCGGCCCTTGCTCAACTTGCCGGACAGCTGTATGTCGCTGGCCGGCACAGAAATACCAACCGCATCAACCCCGCAGGCCACGGCAGCATCAATGTCGGCCTCCTGAGCACGGCACCAGGCAAGCACGCTCGCCCGCAGCCCCGCCGCCGCCAAGTCTTCCAGCAGAACCCGTTCGCTGCCGCCCATGGCGGGAATGCCAGCCTCAATCTGATCAATGCCGGCCTCGTCGAGCAAGTGGGCGATGGCCAGCTTCTCGTCATGGGAAAACACCACCCCCGCCGCCTGACCGCCGTCACGCAAGGTGGTGTCATCATAAAAAACCGTTTGCAATGCATGCTCTTTCATGGGGGAAAGTATGACCGTCTCCGTTTCAGCAGACAGCCGCAGCCCTCCTCCGTAATGCAGATTTAACGGAGCAGGGCTGCGGCGTAAGGCTTCGGCGAGGAGGCTGTGACGAACCGTGCAACCCGCCCCGGAGGTGAAGCCCGGGAAGCAAAATCGCCTCTACCAGTGGCAAACCACGACGTCACCGGACTTGATGATGCCATAGAGCGAAGCGGCAAGCGCAGGAGGCAGGTTGATGCAACCATGGCTGCCGTATCCCTCTCGGTACATGGTTCCCCCAAAGTCCGGTTGCCAATCGGCATCATGCAGGCCAATGGCATTCCCCACGAAAGGCATCCAATATTGAACGGTCGATTCATATATCTTCTTGCCGTTCTCATATCCAATGAGCTTTGAGGGGCTTGCCTTCTGGTTCACCCAATAAACCCCGGTCGACGTGTCATGGGTTCCATCGGGAGTGCCAGAAATGCAGTCGGATTCCCAAATGAGGGCACCCGACTCGTCGTAGAAGCGGACATGCTGCTCAGAGAGGTCGATGTCACAGTAACGGGCAGACCAGTCACGCGCTCCTGCACCGTTGTATGCCGTCCCGGTGGTCGTGCAAGGCACATCGACGGTGGCGACAGTCCCGGCCGACACCCCTTCCTTGACCGCAGTGAGCAACGCGTCACGGTCGACCGACCAGCCATACACGCCGCCTGAAATCGTGATCACCTTGCCATCCGGCCTCGTATAGGTGCGGGACGTCCCCACCGTGTTGCACGACGACACAAGGCCGTCAACCCATGCCGTCAAGGCGGACTCGTCGAGTGTCGCCGAAAGGTCGTCGCCGAGACGAACCCACGAGGACACGAGTTCGGGCGTGACCGATCCGACTACCGTGCCCCCCATGACAAGCTGCATGTTCGCCTTGATCATCTGATTTGCCGAATCGGCAGCGCTTCTCAGGGAGGCGTTCGTCGACAGAACCGTCGGCTGCAGCAAGGCATCTTCGGTCAGTTTCGCGGTCGGCTGCAGAGAGACGACGGCCTGGTCAACGACTTCGACCACCGCATCGGCGTCAAGGGCCGTGCCGACGGCTTCGGTTTGCACCGTGTACGCATCGGCGGCGGTGCTGAATGCTATGGTTGCGTCTGTCGGCTGGGTTGCGGAGGCGTTGAACTCGTCGACAGCCTCCCGAACAGCGGTCGCGAGACCGCCCTCGTTGTACGATGCGGCCAGTTTCTCGGTCTCGTCATGGGAACGCGTGATCTCGAGGGGCCACAGCCAGGGGTTGGTATCCGACAACATGCTTTTGGTGATACCTTCTCCATCCAGGGTGATGCCCGCATCGCTCGCGGACAGCTTCATCGAAAACCCCTGGCCGGAAACGGAGACTGCGTAGTCAGACAACTCCGCCGAAAGATAGTCCTGAACCTCGCTTGCCGTCTTCAGGGATACATCGTGCTGGCCAAGCGTCGTGTTGGGCATGAACCGTCCGGTAAAATAGATTCCTCCGGCAAGATAGGCGACAAGCAGCAAGCCAACGAGGGCCGCCAGCACGATGCCGACGATTTTGAGGGGCCTGTGCCTGCGGGAATCATCTGCCCCATCATCCGTTGAAGGCAGAGGGCTCGCCGGAATGAAACCTTGTGCGCCATAGGGAATCCCCGTTGGCTCACCTGGCAATGCGCCACCCTGCCAGGAGCCCCCCGGAGCAACCGGCGAAGGCAAGGCGACGGCAGGCTGGGGAGACAGAGGAAGACGCACACCCTCAACGACACCCTTGGGCGAAGGGAGTACGGAATCATTCGATGCCGGCCGAAAGCCAGCGTCTTGGGGTCCACCCCCACCATTTGACGACAAGGCTTCCGCAGAATGACGGCCGTGCGAACCCTTGTTTTTCTTCTTGTTATCCATAACCGCTCACATGAATCGGGGACTGTGCCATATTGTACCAATACATCGCTCCATACCCTTCATGATAAAACGATTGTCGATAACAATTCATGACACGCACCACAAATTCGCCATTGAATGCACGAGGATCGCCGACAGGCAGCGTGCCAGCAACCCCGGAAGCCCCCGACAGCCCCGCCTCGCTTGACAAAAGCCTCCGCGCGACTAGAATAGAGCTTCCTCATGAGGCAGGAAATGCATTCGACTGGCCGACGAGGAAACGCCGGAAAGCAATAAAGGCGCCACGTTTTCCGACAGTTCTTTGACAAGGTGGACCTTCGACCCTTGGCATGCGACCGCGTTTTCCCGCGATCGTCTTGAGCAACGCAATGGGGGCGACTGGTTTCGACATGGTACGTTTGAAATGAGGAGCAGGTCGTGGTCTCCTCGCCACGTTAAACAGGGGTACCGTCAATTTAATTGGCAACAAGCAACAGCTCGCTATGGCTGCTTAATTGCGCCTAGCTGTCACCCTGGGATTTCTCCGACTCAGGATCTGACATCATTAAGGAGAATGCACCTAAGCACGTAGCCGGTATGGCTTAGGTAAAGATTGAACCGACTGGGATAGGCTCCGTTTGTCGATGGACCTCGCCTATCCGAAATCCGACCATTGACTAAGCTTGTAGAGCCTCATCGAAAATGTAGTATGGACCGGAGTTCGATTCTCCGCGCCTCCACCACGACATCAATGCCGCTTGATCTAGAGCTTATGCTGATCAAGCGGCATTTTTATGTCGGTTTAATCATTATGGTCCTTCACTGTTTCTGGCGGGTGCCACGCCTCTGCGGCATTCTCAGCGGCGACATTCCGGAGCGCTGGCCCTTCGCCGTCAGCCCGCTGTCGACCGCGTCGACTCCGCCGTCGGCGAAGCCGGCGGACTGCGTGTTCGGGCGAACCCCCTGGAGCTGCCATTTTCTCACCAATTGCGACAATCGAGAGCGCGACCGCCGCCCGTCGAGCGGGCGCGATGGGAGGCGGTTCCTTCGCTTTCCGCAAATCGCCTGATCGGGAGCCTCTGAAAAAAGAGATGAAATCATATCGGAAGGCAGAGGCCGTAAAGGCAGGCCAGCTTCTCGCCCCGATGTCACAATTGGCGTGTTTTGGGCGCATTCCATCCTTTTTCGATCATTGTCGTACTTCCCGAGCGAACTTGGGGTCCGGGCATTCCGTCTCGGCCGCGCCCAGCTCGACAAGGGCCGATACCTCTGGGCAAGGGCCTCGTCAGGAACGCTCCTGGGACGTCGCCTTCCCAAGAGACGATCCGCATGGCAAAACATGTCGCCCGCCCTCCACCGCTTCCCCCTGCACTTGCCGTCATCCACTTGCGCCATGGCCGCGGGAGTTTGTAATCTCTAGTGCAGGTTTTCAATGCAGGTTTGTTTTGCCTGACTAATTGCAGGTTTTCCTGCACTAGGGACAGCCTGAGGGGTGCTCCGTCCGGGAAATCTCTACGTTTTTCTGTA
>JAEZDJ010000049.1 GCA_023429565.1 Actinomycetes bacterium | reverse complement strand
TACAGAAAAACGTAGAGATTTCCCGGACGGAGCACCCCTCAGGCTGTCCCTAGTGCAGGAAAACCTGCAATTAGTCAGGCAAAACAAACCTGCATTGAAAACCTGCACTAGAGATTACAAACTCCCTGGCCCTCGTCCCCACGCAGCCTCCCCATCGGAAGCAGCCGTCGGAAGAACCCCTCGGCAGAGGCCTCTTTTCGCTGGATCGCATTGAGGAGTCTTCGGGGTCGCCCCCAGCATGCCTGCGGACTCGCCGCCTCCCAACGGAAAGCGATCCCTCCCGGCACGCGACCGCGCCTCGAAGAACGTTTCTAGAGACGATTGCCGGTCATCGCCTGTTCGACGATGCTGTTCATCATGTCGGCGGTGAGCATGCCGCTCACATACCCGAACACCGCCCCATCCCGGCCTATCATGAACGTCGTCGGATACGAACGCACGCCATATGCCGAGAACATCGTGCCCTCCGTGTCCATGAGCACAGGATAGGTGATGCCGAGCTCTTCTATGCGCTGCCCAAGCTCAGCTTCGCTCACGTCGGCGTTCGTGGGATGATCGGCCGTTTTCGGATTCGCCACACCGACCACCACCACCTCTCCCGCATTTTCGCCGCGGGCACGGTACAGCGCCTCAAGGTCGGGTATCTCTCGCTGGCAGGGCCCGCACCACGTGGTGAAGAAGTTGACGAGCACCGTCTTCCCGCGATAGTCCGACAGGCGATGCTCAACGCCCTGCTGGTCAACGAGCACGAGATCTGCCTGAGGAGCGACCTGCACGACATCGTCGGTCGCGGCATCATCAGTCCCGCTCGACGATGAGGAGGACTCCTCTTCCGCTCCGTCGGTATCGGCCGTCTGCTCCTGGCTGCCGCTGACGCCGCCGAAGGACGAGAGATAGCCCGTCACACCGTTCATCCACCCCGTCGCCGTCAGGATGCCCATGGCGATGAGCAAGGCGCCGCCGACCTTGACGGTGTATTGCACCACGTTGCCATGGTTGCGGAAGAATCGAAGGACCTCCCCCGTGAACAGCCCGACCGCAAGAAAGGGAAGCACAAAGCCCACCGTGTACACGCCGATGAGAACGAAACCCATGGCGGCGGACGAACTCGACGATGCCATCAGGAGGACGCTTGTCAGCACCGGACCCACGCAAGGCGTCCAGGCAAAGCTGAACGTGAACCCCAACACGAGAGCGATCAGGGGGTTCATGGCAAAACGATCCAGCCTGAATGGCAGGCGGCGCTCGGTCTCGACCGCCCGAGATTTCCCGAACACGCCCAGCATGTACAGGCCAAACACAACCATCACCACGCCCGCCGCGACGGCGAACAGGCGCTGGTTGCCCGTGAAGAATCGACCGAGAGCCGTGAACCCGAATCCAAGCAGGAAGAATGCGAAGCTCACCCCAACGACAAAGAAAAGGGTGTTGACGAGAACCTTCTTGCGAGGATACTCAACCCGGCCATCCTCCGACTCCGTCTTGGCTCCGCCGGCGAGATATCCCACATACAGCGGAATGAGGGGAAGGACGCAGGGAGAGAAGAAGCTTAGCAGCCCTTGGACGAACACGGCGAGAACAGGAACGCTTGTCTCGAGGGAGAAGCCCATCGGTATCCTTACCTCTTCAAGCCCGAGAGCACGCCGGTCCGAGCCGGCGGATCGGGAAGATGGATGAGGCGCGGCTCGAAATCGAACAGCTCCTCGGTTGACACGACCGAATCGACGCGCAAGCTCTTCTTCAAGCACACGTCGGCGCACAGGTTGCATTGCACGCATTCCGCCGTCGAAAACTCAAGATAGCTTCCCACGCCCCCCTCGGGCACGGCATCGCTTTTCCTCAATGCCCCCGTCGGGCAAAACACGGCGCACATGCCACAGGCGGAGCAGGAAGCTTCGTCGATGATCACATTCCCAAACAGCCGGGTGTCAATCTGCGGCACCACCGACCGTCCCAAGCGATCCATGGCATCGAGCACATGCATGCGCCGCTCGGGCTTGAACTGAGGCATCGTCCCCGCATCGGACATGCGCAGGCGATCATACAGCGTGGGCTGCGCAGCATGTTCGCTCTTGAAGGCGACCTCGACCGACTTTCCCGCCGCCTCCTTCGCGGCGTCGCGGGCCTGGGCAAAAAACCCTCGGCGGGAAGCGCCGAGCAAGCCCCGCCGATCCTCCAACAGCACCTGTTCGGGAAACGCCGAGGCACGGCGCACGCGCGCGTCGGAACCCTGGGCGGCAATCAGCGTGTTGGCAGAGGCCACGGTTTCGTCAATGCCCGGATTGCAGGCACGGAACTTGCACGTGGAACACGTCCCGTCCACAAGAAGGACGTCGTTCGTCCCACGTGACGCCAAGCCCACCAGCACGCTTTCCTCCATGCGGGCAAGGCAAGGAACAGCCGCATACTTGTCGGGATCCCCCTTGCCTTTCGATGCAATGCGCGCGCAAGCGAACACCGAAGATCCCTCGGAAGCTTCGATGGCATGGGCGGCGGCCACGGCAAGCTCGTCGTCAAGCGGCTCAAGGGGAATGAGCGCCTCGGTCGGACAGACCGTGGTGCAGGCTCCGCATGCCACGCAGCGGCCAGGATCGAGGACCAACGCGTTGTCGGCAGCGAAAACGGCATCGACCGGACATGCCTCGCGGCATTTCTCGCATGAGGCGTTGCGGTTGCGCACGACAACGCAGCGATCCGGCGCAAGATAGACGGCCTTCCCCTCAAGCGCTTCGGCAACCTCTATGACATCGATGAGATTCGGCATGAGCCTCCCCGCCATCCGCTATTCTTCCAAAAAGGACTCTTCGAGCGCCCGCAACTCGTCTGGCGTGTTCGCGTTGATGAAGCAGCCGCCCATCGGCTCCGCTTCCAACACGGCCGATTGGGGGAACTCGAGCACTTTCACCTGGGAGAAAAAGGCCTGCGCCCGCTTCTCCCCGTTCTCGAGGGCCCTGCGCACGGCCGGCAAGCAGGCCATGCGCCGATACATGGCATGAAACGGTTCGTAGCCATGCTTGTTGACGGGAACGACTACATCGGCACCCGACTCATTCATGGCAAGGGCCTCGGCGACCACCAAGGAAGCGGAGGCAAATACCATGTCGCACGCCACAACGGCGACATAGGGGTTGCGCGCCGCCTGCATGGCCGTGTACAGGCCTGGCAGAGCCCCCCGATAGTCAAGCGAGTCGCAGACAAGCTGGATGCGATACTGAGGAAACTCGGAATGGAGAAACACCAGGTTGTCAGGTTCGTTCGTCGTGACCACCAGATCGTCGGCAACCGGGCCCAGCCGATCGATGAGCCGGCAGATCAACGGCCGCCCCGCGAAGGGAACCGTCGCCTTGCTGCGCCCCATGCGGCGGCTCTCCCCGCCCGCCTGGATGACAACCGTCACCCGGGGGCGGACGAAACGCTCCTCCACGAAATCGGCCAACGCCGCGACGTCATCGAGACCGAACGCAGGCACGCCATAGAGCTCCGCCGCATGATGAGCCGCTTCCATATCGGTGACGATGGCAACGGTGTCGGCCGTCGGCAACTTGTTGGAAATGTCCACGCGATCGGGATGCTGAACTTTGAAGTGATCGCCCGCAGCAGACGCGTCGTCCTCCTGCTCCGCACGCCGCAGGGCCTCGCGCGCACGCTCATCGTCGGCCGGTGGAACCGTGCCGCGCGTGAACTGTGTGAAATCCGTTCCCAAGGGCCACCCCTGCCGAGCGCCCTCAGCGAACACTTCGGCCACGCGCGCATCGGCCTCGTTCGCCGAGCGCATGATCTCGATCGTCGGCAGGCCGCTTTTGCGATACCCCTCGACGACGATGACGTCATGACCCGGCATGCCGCGCACGATGTCGGAACATTCCCTCTCGCCATCGATCGTCTTGATGCACGCCACTTGGCCAGGCGCGGCAATGACGGTCTCAGACGCCCCCGCCGCACGGTGCCGATACGAGTCCTTGCCCGGATAGTCGATGTCAAAGCCCACGTGACTGTGGTGCTTCACGCTCCCCACATCGCGGCCCCGGGAGACCAACTCGGCTATGAGACGCTCGATCAGCGTCGTCTTGCCGGAATTATGCCGCCCCACGACAGACAGGGCGGGACTAGGTATGTTCACCATAATGCACTCGTCCTTTCGGCCCTCAGTATAGCATGGCCAAACCCATCTTTCCCAAGGCAGGAGGAAGTCCCAAGGCCTCGGATCCCCCACCTCCTCCCCACCCGCCGGTTGCGCGGCGCCGGGGGCGGCCAGCGACAGCGGCACGAGCACGCCTCGCCTCCGCGACTCCCGAAACGACAGCAGCCGCAGACCGTCGAAACGGGCGCCGAAACCCCCGCAAAACCCGAAGCAGGCATGAGGGAAGGACGGACGTGGCCGTTGTCGGTGACCGAAAATAAATGTTGTGATTTCGTGGAGAACACGGTATACTTGGCACTGCATTTACGGAGGCTTTTTGCTTCGGTAAAGAAAAGGGTTCTGTTTTTTGGAGGGGGCAGAACCCTTCCTCTTTTCGAAGAAAGCGGGCCGGGCGTCTTTCGAGAGCGCCCGGCCCGCTTTCTTTCTCACGGCAACAAGGAAGCAGGAGCCGTGAGTCATGTCCAGACCCTGGCCGAATCGTGCACCGAGTCGGCCGAAACCGCACCCACAAGCATCCTGAACTGGAACGACGACTTTGCCTGGTCCCCGTCGGGCAGAGATCGCCCCAACGGGACGAGCCCGTTCGGGACGGATCGCGTCAAGCTGGGCCGGACTGCGGCAAGCCCCGTTCGGCAGGACCGCGTCGAACCGCATCGGACGCGTTGGAGCGCAATCCAGCCCAGCGTCCCCAAGGGGCAAGACAGCTCGGATCGGTCGAAATCGAGAGGTTTGTGCAGCTTTTCGCCAGGGGATCTTTTTGGCCCCAGGGGAAATCCCAGACCACACGTTTCACCGGCGTTCCCCTTCTGGGAAATCCGCCCATACAGGGACCCTTCTGCCAATCCGAGGAAACGTGCGCGAAAACGGGACCGCATCGCCGGGCGGCGGGCATGGCCCCTCCCCGGCAGGAAGGAAGCTCGGCACAGGGAAAGCAGGCCTTGCTTCCAACAGACGGCCGAACCGAATCAAGCGTGAACCCGAGAAAACGCCGAGAGCCCGGCGGAGTCCGGCAACCCAAGGACGAGTCATCCCGCCGGGGCGATGCGATTCGCCGCGATCAGGCCACCGCCCGTCGCGCCACCTGGCAGCACGGCGGGCGGCTAGAGCGGACGCCGCGCCTCGATCGCGCGGCCAAGCGTCACCTCGTCGGCAAATTCAAGGTCTCCGCCAACGGGCAGGCCGCTGGCAGGTCGCGTGACGCGAATGCCGAGAGGCTTGATGAGGCGCGCGAGATAGGCAGCCGTCGTTTCACCCTCGATATTGGGATTCGTGGCCAGCACGACTTCGTCCACCTCGTCGGATGCCAAGCGCTTCATGAGTTCCGCGATATGAAGGCTGTCGGGGCCGATGCCCTCCATCGGAGAAAGCGCGCCCCCCAGCACGTGGTACACGCCCGAAAACACAGCTGTCCGCTCGATGGGAGGGATGTCTCTCGGCTCGCTGACCACGCAGATGACGCGTGCGTCGCGCTTCCCCGACTGACATATCTCGCACAGGTCTCCCTCGGCATAGTTGAAGCAGCGCGTGCAGAAGCGAACGGAATCCTTCACTTCGGCAATCGCGTCAGAAAGCCGGAGCGCCGTCGCCTTGTCGGTGTTGAGTATCCAGTACGCCATCCTCTGGGCCGATTTCGGCCCGACACCCGGCAACCGCTCAAGTTCGTCAAGAAGCTTTTGTATGGAAGGCGCAGCGTGCATGAAAGGCCGCCGACCCTACATCAGGCCGGGAATGCTCATGCCGCCCGTCGCGGCGTTCAGCCGTTGGGAGCTCAGGTCGGACACGCCGCGCAGGGCTTCGTTGACAGCAGCCAAAACCATGTCCTGCAACATGTCGACGTCGTCGGGATCAACGGCATCCTTGTCAATGGCAATGCTTTCGATGGACATGTCGCCCGCCGCGACAGCCTTGACCATGCCGCCGCCAACGGTGGCCTCAAACGTCAAGTCCTTGATCTCGTCCTGAGCCTTGGCAAGTTCGGCCTGCATGCGCTGGGCCTGCTTCATCATCTTCTTCATATCCATGGGACTTCTCCTTCTTCGTCACCGGTTGGTCCGGACCGCCTACGACAGTCTACCGCACTTCTTCCACAACAACCCCGTCGCCAAACCCGGCAGCCAGTGCAGCATGCAGGTCACCGTCCGGCTCGGGAGAATGCGAAGCATCCCCCGAAGGCGTCGGCTCGGGCGCCTTGCGCGTCTGCTGCACAGGATCATGCCCGGGCCGCGAAGGGGCGTTCGGGGCAGAAAACCCCTCTTCAGGAAGAGACTCGTCCTCATACGGGGGAATGTCATAGGCATCGACCGGGGGCAAGTCGGGCTCCGGCGCGACGAAGGCGACGGGAGGAACGCGAGACGGAGCGACGGATGCCGCAGCTGGTCGGGACGGAACGGGAGCCTCAGCCGCTTTTGGAGAGGGGCCGTTGCCCTGCGCCTGGGTATACTGAAACGCCGGCGCTTCGCCGCACGCCTGCTGGAGGGCGAGGGAAACGGCATCCTGCACGTCGGGCTTCTGGACGGCCTTGAACGCAAAGGAGTTCTCTGCAGGAAACTCGATGGCAAGCATGCCGCTTGCCGCGTCATAGACGGCCTTCGTGTTGAGGAACAGCACGCCGTATGCCGCCTTGTTCTTCTTGAGGGCCATGAGCGCAGCCTGCCACAGACGCTGCAACGCCGCCGGATTGCTCAAGCTCTCCGCAAGCCCGGCAGACGCGCGCACGGCACTCGCAGCAGGAGAGGACTCTCCGGCTGGAACGTGTTCAGGCGCAGGTGCCGGCGTGGACGCAGGAGTCGAGGCACGACCGCCCGCCCGCGCTGGATCGGACTCCCGAAGCGGTGCGGACATCGATTCCGCCCGTGCCTCCACGGGGGCAGACGGAGCAGGAGAGCCCCCTCCCATCACATGGGCGGCAGCGGAATATCCCGACTCCAGCGCCTCGATGCGCTCCGCGAGCGCGGCAAGCGTCAGGTCGGAGTCCGGGCGCACCATGCGCGTGAGCGCTATCTCGAACGAAAGACGTGGATTGGTGGACGTCTTGAGCTCGGCCGACAGCTCGCCAAGAACGCCCAGCAGGCGCGCGAGGCGATCGGGACCGAACCATTGCAGCTCATGCGTCAGCTGACGGCGCGTCGCATCGCTCACCTCCAAGGCCACGTCGGCATCCGTGAGGCAGAGCACGTACATGTTCCGGACATGCTCTGCAAGATCGCGGGTAAACTGTGCCAGATCGGCGCCTGTCTCCACGTAATCGGCCGTCCAGCGGAAGCACGTGGCCGCGTCGCGCTGCCCGATGGCAGCCACGATCTCTGCCAGATCGCTCGTGTCGAGGCCGCCCAGGAGGCGCTCGGCCGTCTCGAGCGTCACCTTGCCTTCCCCGAACGCGATGAGCTGCTCAAGGGACGTCAAGGCATTGCGCATGCCTCCTTCCGCCCGATGGGCGATGAGGTCAAGCGCCTCTCCCTCGAATTCCACTCCCTCAGACACGCAGATGGCGCCCAGACGCGACACGATGGACTCGGAAGAGATGCGCCGAAAGTCAAAGCGCTGGCAACGCGAGTGAATGGTTTCGGGAACCTTCTGGGGGTCGGTGGTGCACAGGATGAACACGACGTGGCTCGGCGGCTCCTCCAGCGTCTTCAGAAGCGCGTTGAACGCTGCCGTCGACAGCATATGGACCTCGTCGATGATATACACCTTGCAGCCGCCGCGCGTGGGTGCAAACTGCACTCGGCCGATGATCTCCTCGCGCACATTCTCCACGCCGGTGCGGCTCGCGGCATCCAGCTCGTAGACGTCGGGGTGCTCCCCCGCCGCGATCATCCGGCAATCCTCGCAGGAGCCGTCCGGTTCGGGCGTCGGAGCCTTCTCGCAGAGCAATGCCTTGGCCAAGAGGCGTGCCGTGGTCGTCTTGCCCGTGCCGCGCGGACCGGTGAACAGGTAGGCATGGCTCACCTTGTCCTGCTCGATGGCGTTCTTGATCGTACGCTCGATATGTTCCTGGCCGACAACGTCTTCGAATATCTGCGGCCGGTATTTTCTATAGAGTGATTCTGCCATCGTCTGCGCCCACTATCCCGTCAGTCTCCGTGTCCCTTCATTCCCGCCCATGACGGCTTGCCCGCTACTCCGCGTCAGACTCCTGCTTCGCGTGCAGGCCGCGTCCTTCGGCTTCCGACGTCGCATGCGCGCCCTTCGAGGGCGCGCCGCCGGACTTCCTCGAGCCAAGAGCTGCCTTGATGGCGCCGACGAGTGCCGGCGCAACCGATATGGCCACGATGCCCAGGACAATGACCTCAAAGTGGTCCTGCACCAGGGGGATGCCGCCAAAGAAATATCCCGCCAACACGAACAGGCTCACCCACGACACGCCGCCCAGCACATTGAACAGCGTGAATTTGCCAAAATTCATATGCCCCGTGCCCGCAACGAAGGGAGCGAACGTGCGGAAAAACGGCATGAACCGCGTGATGACGATGGTCAGCCCGCCATACCTTTCAAAAAAGCGGTCCAGCTTTGCCATGCGTTCGGGCGTGAGGGCCTTGACCCTGCCCGAATCGATGATGCGGCTGCCAAACAGACGCGCAATCCAGTAGTTCGAGGTATTGCCTAAAATCGCCGCGACATAAAACACCACAAGCGTCGCCCCGATGTTCAGCCCGCCGCCATCGGCCGAGAACACCCCTGCGGCAAACAGCAGCGAATCTCCGGGCAGGAAGGGAAAGAACACCAGTCCCGTCTCGATGAAAACGATGAGAAACAGCGGGGAGTACACCCAAAGGGGTCCGAGCGCGACGATCCAGCCCGCGATGGCTCCGCGCGGGTCAGAAAGCAGATTGACGAAAAAGTTGATGATATCCATGGCGTCCTTGGATCGAACAAGTATACAAAAGTATCCCGGATAGGCAGGGGCGCTCGCCAGCGGTCCCTTATGGCTGCTTCCTTCCGGACCTGACCAGGTTCGGAACATGGTGCCGCCCCGGCCCATCCGGGATACTCAGAATCACAACCGCTTCAGTATAGACGACTCTTCGCTTTTCTGCGGGGACCCGGCTTCTGAAGCAACCAAATGTCCACAGACACCGTCACGGCGTGGCAACCAGCGTGGCGAGACGCCGGTCCTGCAAGATGCCGTTCACCCCCACGAGCGTGGCGGCGCTCGCGACGGCCGACAGGTCTTCAAGCGGTATCTCCGAATCCGTGAGAAGCCACCTTCGGTACACGGCCAGCAGCCCCGCGATGAAAAACGACACGCAGTAGCCAAGGTAAGGCCCCATGGCGCCCAGGCCCAGGCCGTCATCCTCTATCAGAGCATCGGTCAGGGGGCCTTCTATCTTTTTCAGAATGACGTCAGCCGAAACATGCTCGGCCATGCGTTTGGTGTGGGAAAGGTTCTGAGCAAGTCCGATGCTCAGCTTCGAGAACAGGTCGGCCACGTCCACGCGCCCACCCTCGAAGAACGTCTCTCCTCGCAGGATGTCGAGGAGGCGCTCTGCCTCCTCATGTATCAGCTCATCCACAACATCGTCGACCGATCCGTAATGAAGATAGAATGTCTTTCGATCGATGTCGGCTTCGCGCGCGATCGAGGCAACGGTGATCTTCTCGTAGTCGCGTTCTTGAACGAGCCCCATGAAGGCTTCGCGGATCGCCTTCTTTGTGCGCACAACTCGGCGGTCAGCGGCTCGCCGGCTCCCCTCATCGTACCTTCTCATGGCAATGCGCCCCAATCGTCTTCAATGCGTGGCATAAGCCACGTTTGATACCGAACTGGCAATTGTCTTTAATCTGACCCTTACTATAATCGTCGCAAGAGGTTTATTCAACATATGTAGAATAAAAATACGAGAAAGGTGAGCGATGAAAGCAACCGAACAAATCAAACGCGCCGCACTCGAGAAGACCCTCGACTATTTCCTGGAAGATCCCGAGCCTCGCGCCGCCAAGATTATGGGGTTGCTGGACAAAGTCGCCCCCTCAGACCTCTTCCCCAGCCAGCGCCTCGCCTTTCGAAACGCACTCGACGAGAAGAACAACTGGTATCAGCTCATCATGCGCCTTCTGGAGCTCAACCCCACCGTGCGAAACGATCTGATAAAGACGTTCCTCATCGACGGCAACCTTTTAGCCTGGCCGAAGCAGGAAGCCATGCGTGAGAAATATCAGTGCAACATTCCTTGGGCCATCCTCATGGACCCCACAAGCGCCTGCAACCTGCACTGCACGGGATGCTGGGCCGCGGAATACGGCCACCACGAAAACCTGAGCTACGACGAACTGGACTCGATCATCAACCAAGGAACCGAGCTGGGAACCCATGTGTACATCTACACGGGCGGAGAGCCCCTCGTGCGCAAGAAGGACGTCATCGCGCTCTGCGCAGCACATCCCGACTGCTCGTTCCTCTCGTTCACCAACGCCACGCTCATCGACGAAGACTTTTGCCAGGACATGCTTCGCGTGAAAAACTTCATTCCAGCCATCAGCGTTGAGGGCTTCGAGGAAGCCACCGACGCTCGGCGGGGCGAGGGAACGTATGGCAAGGTCAAAGAGGCAATGAGCCTGCTCAAGCAGCATGGGCTGCCGTTCGGCGTGTCGTGCTGCTACACGAGCAAAAACGCAAGCTCCATAGCCTCCGAAGAGTTCTTTGACTGGATGATCGGACAGGGCGTGCTGTTCGCCTGGATATTCACCTACATGCCCGTCGGCGTGGACTCGCCCACCGAGCTCATGGTCAAGGCCGACCAACGCGAGCACCTCTATCATTTCGTCCGCGAGATGCGAGACAAGAAACCGCTTTTCACGCTTGATTTTCAGAACGACGGGGAATTCGTGGGCGGCTGCATCGCCGGAGGACGGCGCTACCTGCACATCAATGCCGCAGGCGACGTGGAGCCCTGCGTCTTCGCCCATTACGCAAACGCAAACATACGCGACGTTTCCCTGATCGACGCGTTGCGCTCTCCCATTTTCATGGCCTATTACGAGAACCAGCCGTTCAACGACAACCTTTTGCGTCCGTGTCCCATCCTGGAAAACCAAGGCGCCTTGGCCGACATGGTGGAAGCGACCGGAGCCAAGTCAACCGATCTGCAAGAGCAGGAAAGCGCCCGCGCGCTCTGCGACAAATGCACGCGCTCAATCGAGGCGTGGGCCCCTGTCGCAGAGCATCTCTGGACCGATCCGGCCGATCCGCTGCACGGAAAGCGCCAGGACGTCGGGCAGGGAATGGCGGAGACGGACAAGAAGAAACTCGACCGGATGGGACGCCAACGACACGCAGTCGAGTCGGCTCCAACCGCCAAGGACAAGCCGGCCGCCTGATCCCAGGCTCGCAGCCTTCTCGAAGCGCATAATGACGCGCCCCCGCTGCACGCTTCGGGAAGCAGCCCTCGCCCCCAAACCCCAACAGCCCCGCCGGAGCCTTTCCAGGCATCGACGGGGCTGTCTCATGCAACCGGGAATTCAAACCCAAGCCGCGACTCTCAGAGCGTGCGCAGGCTCACGTCCTTGAGCTGACGGCCGGTCACGGCACTGGGAGAACCCGTCATCGGGTCGCTCGCACTGCTCGTCTTCGGAAAGGCGATGACGTCGCGAATGGACTGCTTGCCCGCCAGGAGCATGACGAGACGATCAAGGCCCAGCGCAATTCCGCCGTGCGGCGGAGCGCCCAGCTCAAGCGCATGGATGAGATGCCCGAACTTTTCGTCTATCTCCTCGTCAGAAAGGCCCAGGCGACGCAGCACCCGGCGCTGCATGTCGGCGTTATGGATGCGGATGGTGCCGCCTCCGGCCTCAAAGCCATCCATGATCAAGTCATAGGAATAGCTTCCACACTCGAGGGGAGCATCCTCTATCTTGTCGACGTCCTCGAAGCGTATCTGGGTGAACGGATGATGCTCCGCCGCATAGCGCTTCTCGGTCTCGTCATATCGGAACATGGGGAAGTTCACCACCCAGAGGAGGTTGTGCCCTTCGCGCGGGATGCCGAGAGCTTCGGCCATGTGCAGGCGCAGGGCGCTCAGCACGGCATTCGCAACCTCTCGCTCGTCGGCTGCGAACAGCAGAAGATCTCCCGGTTCCACTTCCATGGCCTTCTTCAGCTCGGCGAACTCGTCCTCGCTGAAGAACTTGATGATTGGGCTCTTCTCCTTGCCGTCCGTCGTGAAGGCGATCCATGCCATGCCCTTCGCACCGTTGGCGGCAGCGATGTCCGCAAGCTTCTCGACCTCGCCGCGGCTCCAGTCGCCCGCGCCCTTCGCGTTGATGGCCTTGACCACGCCCCCGGATTGCGCGACGCTCGAAAACACCTTGAACCCGGTGTTCTTGACGATGTCGGTGATGTCCTGAAGCTCCATGCCAAAGCGGGTGTCGGGACGATCACAGCCAAAACGCTCCATGGCCTCGGCATAGGGCATGCGCGGCAAGGGGAAGGAATGCGCCACGCCAACGGCAGACAGCACCTCGGCCATGACGTCCTCCATGAGGCTCAGGACATCCTGCTCCTCAACGAAGCTCATCTCAATGTCCACCTGCGTGAACTCAGGCTGGCGGTCGGCTCTCAGATCCTCGTCGCGAAAGCAGCGGGCAATCTGATAATACCGCTCGACGCCACCCACCATGAGCATCTGCTTGAACTGCTGAGGGCTTTGGGGAAGCGCGTAGAACTTGCCCGGATTCGGGCGGCTTGGCACGATATAGTCGCGCGCGCCCTCTGGCGTGGAATTTGCCAGGATAGGCGTCTCGACCTCAAGAAAGCCGCGTTCGTTGAGCGCCTGGCGCATGGCTTGGGCCACCGTGTGGCGCAGATGAAGCGCCTCGAACATCTCAGGGCGGCGGATGTCGAGATAGCGCCACTTCATGCGCGTGATCTCGTCGGTCTCGATACCGTCCTCAATGGAGAACGGCGGGGTGACTGACGTGTTCAAGACCTCGACCGAGCTTGCCAGCACCTCAATGTCGCCCGTGTCCATGGCAGGGTTCACGCTCTCGGCTCCTCGCGAGCGCACCGTGCCCGCGATCATGAGCACGTATTCGCGACCCACATGCTCGGCCTTGGCGAAGTCCTCGACGCTCACGCAGTCGGGATCGACGACAACCTGCGTGTATCCCGTACGGTCGCGCAGGTCGATGAAGATGAGGCCGCCGTGATCGCGGTTGTGCCATGCCCATCCTGTCAGCACGACCGCGCGGTCAACGTCGTCTTTCCGCAATTCTCCGCAGGTGGCGGTATGCATGCAGTACTCGTTTTTAAAATCTGCCATAGCGCTTGTCTGTCTCCTTGCTAGCAATGCCATCGACCGGTTCGCGACGGCGCGTTCCCCTCCGTGCAGAAACGGCGGAATTCTCTTAAACGGGGCCATTGTACGACATCCCGCCGCCCTTCGCCGAAGAACGGGCAGGTTTTCACGCACAAACCGCACCTGATGACCGCCAGAGGAGGCCTTTGACGGCAGCACATCCTTCCCTCCGTGAAAAAGGGAGAACAGGCATGCTTGCAGGCGAGGATCACGCCGCCCGCCCAAAAGGAGGACCCGTCCAGCCGCGACAGGCAGGGACCAGGCGGGCGAAAGCCATCTTCGGAGGAACCCCTGAGGCCCGTCTCGCAGGGAGGAGAGGAACGCCATT
>JAEZDJ010000048.1 GCA_023429565.1 Actinomycetes bacterium | reverse complement strand
AGTATCTTCACTGGTACAATGAGGAGCGGATCAAAGTATCATTGGGCGGTCTCAGTCCACTGCAATACAGAAGGCAGCTTGGGTTGGCTGCATGAGGAAATGTGTTCCTTAGAATGTCCGCACCCCCCTTTGCCGCATGGGCGCACAAGGTAGGTCCGGCGACCGAGGCATGCGTGAAGGCGATACTTGAGTCGAGAAAGATCGTGGAGCAAGCCTATCGCTCGTGCAGGGGGCTGAAGTCATTGTGCGACAGGAAGGGGCCCCAAGCCCTGGAGGCTGCCTGCGCACAGGCCATCGAACTTGCGAAGACTCCCAGCTACACCCAGGTCAGAAACCTCATAGCCAAGGCAGAGGACGCACCTGCCCCAATGATTGACTCAGACAGGCTCGTCGCCGGCGCGATCGGCTCCATCGGATATCTGCGTGATCCTTCCGATTACACGAATCGCCCGAGACGCGAAGACGAGGATGGCGGCTATGAACGAACGGACCGTTAAGGACTTGATAGCGCGGCTGGGGTACAAGGGGATGCTCGCGGAATACGAGGCGCAATGCGACGGGGAATGCCCGACCATGTCGTTCAACGAGCGCTTCGGCATCCTGTTGCAGGCCCAATACGACATCAAGCGATCGAACAAGATAAGGAACTTCCATCAGCAGGCGAAGTTCTCCCAGCCTTTTGCCTGCGTGGAAGACGTCGACCACGCCGCGGACCGCAAGCTCGATGCAGGTTTGATCGGCGAACTCGCGTCATGCTCCTTTGTCTCCAACAGGGAAAACGTGCTTATCTTAGGAGCATCGGACTGCGGCAAGAGCTTTTTGGGATGTGCGCTCGGCAATGCGGCATGCCGCCATCAGGTGAAGACCAAGTATCTCAGACTGGCCGACATGTTCGCCCTGCTTGCAAAAGCCGAAGTCGAGGGCAAGTATCTCAGGACCTTCAACGATTTGGCCAAGGCGCCGCTGCTCATCCTAGATGATTTCTTAGTGTCTATCCCAACCATCAAGCAGGTGCAGATATTGCTCGAACTCGTGGAGCGGAGGGAGTACAGCGGCTCAACGATAATCTGCACGTTGCTGCACCCATCTGACTGGCAGCAGCGTATCGACGAGAAGATCCAAGCAAACAGCATCTACGCACGTCTTGTGCCGAATGCGCACTGGGTCGAGATCGGAGGAAACATCCCCATGCGCGAACGCATGAGATCAAGCAAATAGCGTCAGAAGACCCGGCCGGCTCCGATAGCTGGCTGGGTCAACTCCTGCGCACTGGGTGGTCACCCGAATCGTAGCGGTGGATCACTTTTGTTGGACAGGTGGGTCAAACCGAAAGGTGTCTACACCCTACTGCTGAACGGCTTTGCGTTTTCGCTCGGCGTTCTTCCATTCGCTGATGCTTTACCTCTTATCCTTCCTGTAGCTTGCCCCGTTGATGTTGATGATTTCGCTTCGATAGATGAGTCTGTCAAGAATGGCAGTGATGATGTCAGGATCCTCGATGAACTGCACCCATTCGTCAAAGCTCTTGTTCGACGTGATGACGAGCGACGTGTTCTCGGAACATGCCGACACGAAACCGAAGAACAGCGTCGCCTCGGCGGTGTTGAGTTTGTCGTAGCCGATCTCGTCGACGATCACGAGCCGGGCCTTGTCCAGCTCCTTTTTCCGACGCTTGGCAGCCGGGACGAAATCCTGCTTCCTGAGCACTTCCATCAGCGTGTCCATCTTCTCGAAGCAGACGTCGTATCCTCGGTCGAGAGCCTCGTGTCCCAAGATGGCGGCAAGCATGGTCTTGCCCGTCGACGTCGGACCCAGCAGGCAGACGTTGAACGCATGGTCAAGCCAGGCCATGTCCATGAGGCTCAGCATCGTCGCCTGCTCACGGAAGGTTGGAACTCGAAATCGAACTCGGCGAGCCTCTTGCGCGTCGGCAGGCCCGACTTCTTGAAATGCTGCTCGCGCTTGAATTCCTCCTTGAGCCTGATCTCCTCGCACAGGAAAAGCTCGATGGCCTTCATGGCGGAAAGGTCTTCGGCCTGCGAGAACAGCTCCGCGAAGTCGACCTGGCGAAGCCTCAGCTGCGGGAGCAGGCGCGCCACCTCGGCATGACGACAGTCCATCTCATATCACCCCCGCGTAATCGAAGACGTCGCGCTTGGCGACGATGAGCGGGTAGCGTTCTTTCAGATCCGAAGGCCGGATTTTCGCATCGACGCGCTTGCTGGGATTTGCCTGAGCCCAGTCGATCACGTCGTTCGCCGACCACGAATCCATCGACGCGCAATGCCTCACCGCGTCGATGACGGCGTCCTTGCCGTATTCGCCGCAAGCATGCTGCAGCAAGGCAAGCTGGTCACATTCGTATCTGGGATGCTTCTCCGCCATCGAGTAGATGAAGGATTCGGCATCGCCTCCGAACAGCTCAAGCAGCTTTTTCCGGAGACGCAGCCCCTTGGTCGTCCTGTCGTGGCGATGCGCCGACTTCTGGATGAGCCTGCCGGTCTCATTCGAGATCGCATGCTGGCAGATAGGCTCGCCGCTCATCGTGTAGATGTGCAACGCCCCGTCCGAGTCGTCTATCCTCACGTGATCCATCGCATTCTTGGTTCCCAAGGGAAGCGAGTAGCGGTTCTGCAGATATATGATGGTGTTGTCTTTGCGGACGGCCCTCGTGTCGAGTTCGGCCTCGGGTGCCATCGTCTCGCATTCGATCAGAAACGCCCCCTCCTTTGCGAAACGTGATGCGGGCGCCTCCTTCGTCGTCCCGTTCGGCTTCGCGTTGCCCGTGCGCTCAAGCCAGGCGAGCAGCTCGTCGTTCAAGGCATCGTCATCTCCCGGACACATCCGATGCTTGACGAAGTTCCCTTTGATGAACTTCACCGTTCTCTCGATGCGGCCTTTGGTCTCGGGATCCGCCCCTCGGCACAGGCAGGCCTCGAATCCGCATTCTGCCTTGAACAGCGCCGTCTCTCGGGTGAGCAGTATGTCGCCTGCGTTTTCCGCCACCGACACCACGCTGTCCTGGTCAAAGACGATCTCCTCGGTCCGTCCGCCCATGTATGCGAAGCATCTCCCCATCGCCTCGATGAGGTCATGGGAGGTGAACGGCCTGCTTTGGAAGAACGCGTAGCGGTATCTCGACCACGAAAGCACGAATCCGGCGAAGCGCACGTGAACTCGTTTGCCATGGACATCCTCCATCCACGACTCGCCGAAATCGACCTGCATCTGCCTTCCCTTGGGTGGATCGGGCGTGGCCTCGTAATCACGTTTCGATTGGCATTTGGGGATGCCATGCATCTTTCTGAGAGCGGCGACATGCCTGCGTGCCGTCCGCTCCGAACAGCCGATGTCGTCGAAGCGCTCCAGCAGCCAGTCGAACACCTGGGCAGAGCTCATGTCCGGATGGCGCGTGAGCCAGGCGATCACATGCGCGTCGTATCGTTCGAGCGTGGATTCCTTGCGGATCTTGGATTCCGTTGCTTGGTAATCATCAAATGCCATGTCCCAATATTTGTCGACGGTACGCCAGCAGCATTGCAACCGCTCCGCGGTCTTTTGCTTGGAGTAGCCCAGTCTCTTCGATTCCTGTATTCGTTCGTGCACGTTGATTCCCTTCACGGATCCGCCTCTCAACTCCAGCATCGAAATCGGTGCTTTCATTGTGAGGACTCTTCATCTCCGATCGGGTGTGGCTATGACATTCGTGGCCAAAGACTCTGACGTTTCCGGCCAGAACCTCTGACATTCACATGGCCAAAATCTCTGACATTTAGATTACCGCTTACACATGGAATCGTTCTGCAAGACCCTCAAACGGGAAATGCCCGTTATGGAAAAGTTCGAGAACAGGCTGGAGGCGAGACAGGAGGTCTTCAAGTTCATCGAGATGTACTACAATACGAAACGCGCCCACTCGTCACTTGGCTATATGAGTCCCGTGACTTATGAGCGAGCCAATTCGCAATAGCTCGGTTCTCGATGTCCAGGAAACCGTCCCCAGTCCCCAGTGTTGCAGCTACATTTGCAATCAACCCCTTCAACTTTGCTGTTTCTCCAGAAAAGAAACAGCTGTATTCGCTCGACCCAATTCATGCTGCACGCTACAATATTATTTTATGTGCAATCGGAAAACGAATACAGTAGAGGCACCTATGACAGCATCTGCGGTAGAACCGCCAAGCACCCCTAAGAACAGAAAGCTTAGCGAGTTTCAGCATAATAAATTTGTTCTCAATTCCCTCGTCAGCAAAGATTTCAAGCTGAAGTATCGTCGCTCTGTGCTAGGAGGACTGTGGAGCGTTCTTAATCCATTGCTCATGATGATGGTACTTGCGGCGGTCTTTAGCTTCATGTTTCGCTTTCAAATAGAGAATTTTCCCTTGTACCTTATCCTTGGTACTATCCTTTTCAACCTCATGGCCAATTCGACCAATGCTGCCATGACTTCAATCATCGACGCAGCTCCCCTTATTCAGAAGATTCGCATTGAAAAAATGATCTTCCCTCTTGAAAAGGTTATTTTTGAAGTGGTGAACTTCGCCATATCCCTTATTGCAGTAGTTCTGGTCATGCTCTATTACCAAATTTCTCCCACAATAAACCTATTCTTATTGCCCTTTCTAATCATATATGTCACGCTTTTTTCCCTTGGCATAGGACTGCTTTTGTCAGCATTGGCCGTGTTCTTCCGCGACGTCATCCATTTATGGGGAGTTATCATCACTGCATGGACCTACGCTACCCCACTTTTTTACCCCGCGGAAATGCTGGATGGATGGATGCAAACCGTTATGCAATTCAATCCCATGTACCACTATGTCACTTACTTTCGCGATATCGCCATGTGGAATACCAACCCTGGTGGCATGGAAAACCTTATTTGCCTCAGCTTTGCAGTCATAACGTTTTTGGCTGGTTTAATTGTTTTTAGAAAAACAGAACACAAGTTTGTTCTGTACGTCTAAAGGAAAACCCGTATGTCAAAACCCATGATTGAACTTAAACACGTCGGCATGTCTTTTAACATCGCCAACGAACAGCTGAACAGCTTGAAAGAATATTTTATAAAGATAATAAAAAAGGAACTGTTCTTTAAAGAATTTGTCGCATTGGGCGATATCGACTTCACAATCAACAGTGGCGATGTATATGGCATCGTCGGAACTAATGGCAGCGGCAAATCAACCCTTCTAAAAATAATTGCTGGCGTGCTCGAGCCAACCAAAGGCGAGTGTCTCGTTCACGGCTCGATAGCTCCCCTCATCGAGCTTGGAGCTGGCTTTGACATGGAGTTGACCGCTCGCGAAAACACCTACCTTAACGGGGCCCTGCTCGGATATAGTAAAAAGTTTATTGACTCGCACTTTGATTCCATTGTTGATTTCGCTGAAGTCCGAGAGTTCATCGACATGCCGCTGAAAAACTACTCATCAGGCATGGTGGCGCGCATAGCTTTCGCCATCGCAACCGCAACTACTCCTGACATTCTCGTCGTCGACGAAGCCCTTTCTGTCGGCGATTTTCTCTTTCAGGAAAAATGCGAAAAAAGGATTGCGGATTTAGTGGACAACCACGGTACTACGTTGCTGTTCGTGTCTCACAGCATCGATCAGGTCGAGCGTGTTTGCAAACAGGCTGTCTGGATCGAAAAGGGGCACATGCGCATGAAGGGAAGCGTTGAGGATGTATGCAAGGCTTATCGAGGATTGGAGAACGAGACAAATGCGTAGAACGACCGTATCTGTCATTGTTCCAGTGTACAATGCAGCACCCTATCTTGATCAAGCTTTGAATAGCATTCGCAGTCAAACGCACAATGCTCTGGAAATCATTCTGCTGAATGACGGCAGCACCGATGACTCTCTTAAGATTATGCAACGTCACGCAAACGACGATTGCCGAATCACACTCATCGACAAGCCCAACCAAGGCTATGGGGCAACATGCAATCGAGGCATAGATGAATCAACGGGAGACTACCTTGCAATCGTCGAGCCAGACGACTGGATTGAACCGAGCATGTATCAAGACATGATCGAATTTGCCAATACATTCGATCAGCCAGTCGACATTATCAAAACTCCCTATTGGCGAATCTGGATGCCCGACACCCCTCAGCAAAAAAAAATTAACTGCAGCTATTACGGACGAATCAAGCCCACAAGACAGCCTTTCACCATCAATGATGAAGGCGCATCGCATTTACTGTCTCATCATCCCAGTATTTGGAGCGCTTTGTACCGCAAGGATTTTCTGTCTGCGCATCGCCTTCGCTTCAAGGAAATTCCCGGCGCCGGATGGGCAGACAACCCCTTTCTCATAGAAAGCCTATGCGTGGCACAACGCATCGCATATCTCGAAAACGCATACTACTGCTATCGTGAAGAGACACCGGAAAAGAGCAAAGCCTTCGCCCAGCAAAGCACACTCTTACCACTGGAACGGTGGAATGACATGAAGGATATCCTTGATCGCCTCGATGTGCGTGATGAGGGTATCCAAAGAGCTCATAATAGCCGAGGTTTCACCTACCTCAGCGGAATAATTGAAGAAGTCGATCTGTCCCATGAGGATGTCCGCAAGGCAGCCGTTAGCATGTTTGAGAGAATGGACCCTAAGCTGGTTCTCTCTGATGCAGAGCTGTCTCCCGGATGCAAGCGAATGTTTATAGAATTGCGCAGTTTGCCCAAACAATCTATTCCCAAGCTTCCCTATATAAGAAGTCTTCTCAAAGAAGGTCTCTACAGCTTGAAAAACATCGGGATATCTAACACCATATTCGCTATGTCAAACTATTTCAAAAAAAGAAAGGTGCATGAGGGACGATGATGAGGTATGCCCCACCATGCATTATCTAACCGAAGCATCGTCCTTACAACGCCCGTTTACGAAGCAGCCTCTTTCGTGTGCAGCAAGTAGTTGTACCAATTTTAGTTCAAGCGGCGACATTAAGTAGATCGCGTGCCGAATGTTGGTGTAAGGAGAGACTTGATTCGAAGGCTGAACCAGCCTGAACATGAAGATACGGTCATCGTCTAGAATCTGTTAACTACCACGAAAACGGATTCGAATGAAAGGCGATGACCGCAATGGACACTTTACCCGAAACGATGGCAGATATGCCACGGTTTGACGATGGAATGCTTGGATCACGCCGCAAATGTTGGTGTAAAGCGTCTTTCCGGCGGCAGGTTCAGCCTGTCCGAATTGACGCTGTCAGAGTTCTCAAGCAGGGAATCCGTCGGCCTGGAACTCAAGCGACTGGCGCTATCTTAGCATCTTAGGCAGCCTTCCGGCATGCCGTTTCCATGGCTAGCTCTATTAGTTTGCAGGCCTGTTGTCTGACCTCCTCAGTGATCGCCGCCGATGCCGCTGCGGCCTGAGCGGCGCGCTTGATGATTTCCGCTTCCTCGTAGAAGGAATGGATCGGGTCTCCGGCCATATATCTCCTGACCGACCAGTCCTCGTCCATTTCGGCGCAGACGGCGCCGGCGAGGCGCAGCAGGGAGGCCGGGGAAGGAAATACCTGAACCACGCGGCCGCGACGTTTGATCTCTCGGTTGGCTCGTTCCTGAACGTTGTTGGTGCGGAGTCTTCGGTGGTGCTCGACCGGAAAATCAAGGTACGCCAGAGCGTCGCACTCCGCCTCTTCGAGGAGTTCGGCGGCCTTGGGGTTCAGTTTCTCGATGGCATCGATCGCGGCGTGATAGGCAGCGCGTACGAAGGTCGGGTCCTCTTCTCGGAACACGGATTTCAGGATCTTCAAGGCCATCGCTTTGCGCCTCCTGTCCGTCATAAGTTTCGCCACGTTGCGCTCCAGATGCACGATGCAGCGCTGCCACGCCGCTCCGAGGAAGGTCTCCGCGATGGCCCTCTTCAGTCCGTCGTGCGCATCGGACACCACGCAGGCGACGCCATCGACCCCACGCTGTCGCAGTTCAACCAGGAACTTCGACCAAGAATCGTAGGATTCGGTATCGACGACATCCATCCCGACGAAGCGGCGGATGCCGTCTTCCCCGACGGCGATCGCGGTGACGACGGCCGTCGAGGCCACGTGGCCTTCCCTCCGGCACTTCAAGTATGTTGCATCTATCCAAAGGTATGGGAAGCGCATATCGGTGAACTCGCGATGCCTGAGTTCGGCAACTTCATCATCCAGCACCGAGCAGATGCGGCTGACCTGTTGGGAGGACATCTTATCGATGCCGAGGGCATGCGCAACCTTCTCGACCTTCCTAGTCGACACCCCGTTGGCATACATCTCGGCAACCGCAGCGATGATGGCCTTGTCGGTACGGCTGTAGCGCTCGAGGATATCCTCGGGGAAGTAGCTGCCGAGGCGAAGTTTGGGGATTCTCAGATTGAGGGTTCCGACGGTGGTGGTCAGCTTGCGTTCGCGGTAACCGTTGCGGCTGTTGTCGCCGGATGTGCATGCCTCATCGGCCTGCACATCCATGATCTCATTGAGGGCAGCTTCGACGAGCTGTCGTGTTAATCCGAGGATATCGATGGCTCCGTCGATGGTGCGGGGGGCTTCGTAGGATATAGTGTCCATGCGGTCGTTCTTTCTATTCGAATTCTTATCTTGGTCGTTAAGATTCTAGGGGACGGCCGTTTCCCTTTTCCAAGACTCTGATAAGAATTCAAAATTCCCTTACACCAACATTTGCGGCACTACCAATGCTTGATCTGCGTGAACTTGGAAGAACTCTTGTCGAGACGCTCGTCAACGAGATCATGGCCGCACAGGCCGACATGCTCTGCGAGGATGGCAACTCCCGCAACGGCTACCGCGAACGCAAGCTATCCACGAGTGTGGGAGAGATCACCATGAAAGTACCCAAGCTGCGCATGGGCAGTTACTTCCCAGACGACATGATTAACCGCTACTCGCGCACCGATCGAGCCGTGGTTGCAGCCGTAGCCGAGATGTATGCAACCGGCGTCTCCACGCGAAAGATCGAGAAAGTGGCCACCAAGCTGGGTGTGAGGCGCATGAGTGCTAGCCAAGTAAGCCGTATCTGCGTGGTGCCTGACGAGGAGGTGTCCGATCTACAGACCCAAGAGTTCGTCGAATGCGTATAACGCGCGTATCGGTCCAGCGTTCCGTGGAGCGTCGGTCCACCTTGATGCTTTCGACCGGTCCAACGCTCCACAGTAAATCAGTCCAGCTATGGAAGTGCTTTCATCACGTTATTCTTCTTTCGTTTCATGCATATCGCCAGTGCGTTTCCGCATCGACTCCTCGCCCTTCACTTCAATCACGTAAGAGTTGTAGACGATGCGGTCAATGACCGCATCTGCGATGGCGCCTTCGCCTAGCTTCGCATGCCAGCCAGCTGCAGCGAACTGCGAGCAGAGAAGGAGCGAGCCAACGCCGTTGCGTGCTTCGACTATCTCCAGGATTTCTCGCGCTTCTTTGGGCTTAACTGCCTCCAACGGTGAGGGGGTGCGGACGATCCTTGGAACACTTTTGACCAAGGAGGACATCGATGCGACACTATACGGGCGATGAGAAGAAGGCAGCGATAGACCTGTACTTCGACACTGAGATGACGAGCCAGGAGGTCGTCGACAAGCTGGGCTATCCTACAAGGCAATGCCTGGAAAGCTGGCTTCGAAAGGACGAACGCTACGGCGATGGCAACTTCCGCCACGGCTTCTATCCGGTCTCGCTGAGGCGTGAGGCCGTGAGGCTCAGGCTGGAAGAGGGACTTGCTCTCAAAGACATCGCCCAAAGACTGGGCGTGAAGAACAAGGTCTCCGTGCAGCAGTGGGCGACGAGATTCGAACAGGAGGGCGACATGGGCCTGATCCCCAAACGCACATCGGCGTCTCAGCCGCAGCCAGATGTCCCGAGCATTCCCGATGACATTGACGAACTGAAGAAAAGGTGCGAGGAACTCGAGCTGGAAAACGCCGTCATGAAGGAGATGTTGGACGTTTTAAAAGTCGACCCGTGCGCAAGCACGGCAGATCTCAGCAGCATCGAAAAGACTCTGATGGCTGACAGCCTGAGGAAGCGCTTCGGATTGTCGGCCCTGCTGGAAAGGCTCGGTCTGAAGCGCAGCACCTACTACCATGCCAAGGCACGTCTTGCCAGGCCCGACAGGCATGCCGGCCTGGCAAGGCTCATCGTCGAGATATACGAGCTCAACGAGGGCAGATACGGTTATCGCCGGATCTGGCTGGTCTTGCGCAACGTGCACGGCATCATCGTCTCGGAGAAGGTCGTCAGGCGCCTCATGGCACAAGAAGGGCTGGTTGCCAAGTGTGTGCGCAAGCGCTATCGCTACAACTCCTATCGAGGCGAGATAACAGACGCCCCGCCCAATCTCATCAACCGTGATTTCTCCGCTGGAGCGCCCAACGAGAAATGGCTCACCGACATCACGGAGATGAAGGCTTCGGATGGCAAGCTCTATCTCTCGCCGATCATAGACTGCTTCGACGGGATGGTGGTCGCCTGGGAGATCTCCGAGCATCCCGACGCCGCATTGGCGAACTCCATGCTCGAGCAGGCTATCGAGAAGCTTTCCTGCACAGCGAAGCCCCTGGTTCACTCGGATCGCGGCGTGCATTACCGCTGGGACGGATGGATCGACCTCATGCGCAGGCACGGACTAACGCGTTCAATGTCCCGCAAAGGATGCTCGCCGGACAACAGCGCCTGCGAGGGGCTGTTCGGCAGGCTGAAGGTGGAGATGTACTTCGGAGAGGGCTGGGAGAAGAGAACGCTCGCAGAGCTGCGCGAAGCGGTGGACGCCTATCTTCACTGGTACAATGAGGAGCGGATCAAGGTATCATTGGGCGGTCTCAGTCCAC
>JAEZDJ010000004.1 GCA_023429565.1 Actinomycetes bacterium | reverse complement strand
AAGGAAGTGCCTGAAGCATTCAAGCATTTGGAAGTCTGACGCTTCTCATGCGCTCAGTGAGCGCCCGGATCGGTGGCGGCTGTCCCCGGTCCGGGCGCTTTTTCATGCCCCTCAGTTGATGTGCATCATTTGCTGCTCCTGCGGGATGCTCCATATCTTCAAGTCCTTGGCATCCAGGTCCTCTGACATCAGGTCTATGTGGCAGATCTGGTTGTTGTCGTAGGTTTTGAAATAATAGGAGCAGCTGTCGCAAAACATAAGACAGGAGTGCTGGGTGTAATCCATGCCGTCCTTGCCCAAGACGCTGCCCTTGGGTATGTCGACGGAAAAGAGAAGATGGAACATTGCCGTCACGGCATCGGCCTCGTTGTCGGCATGGCCGATGGTCTGCTTCCCAAAAAGGACTCGCAGGAAACGCGCTGGTGGAGTGTAGTCTCCCGGCAGTCCAAAGGTTCCTGCTCCTTGCCCGAACGGAGAGAATTCTATGCCCGCCAGCTTGATGGGTTGAAGCTGATTGGGGTTGAGCCCTATGTAGTTCCTGATGTTGGTGAGATGCCAAGGAAAATCCGGGCTGTTTGACATCACGCCGAGGGGATTGTCGTAGATCATGAGGCCTTCAGAACGGGGCTCCACAACAATGGTTTCTCCTGCTTTGTCGGTGACCATCCAGTGAAGTGGCGGCGTGATGCCGAGGAATCCAATAGGGGTGTCCACGATGGCTATGTCTTCCAAGGCTGCGCGAACTTCCTTGACGGAGGCGAAGTTGGCCAGCATCCAGAACACGATTTCGTGGGGGGCGAGGTTGACTTTGCCCGTCTGTGGATCGGACTTGTAGACGGCAAATCCTGGAAAGTAGAGAGCAGCGCAACTGAGGCCCTGTTCATTAACGCCATCGGCAAGCAACGGCCCCTTGTCGTTGCGCCCCAATCCCGTAAAGGCATAACGTGTCCTGTGGGCCTCGCTGTTGGGGATAGCCGTCCAGGCATATCCGCGGGGAACCAGCATCGCATCAGGATTCAGGATGAAAGTGAAGTCCATGGTGCGGGCAAGGGCATTCGAACCGTCTTTGGTTTGGTATGTGAAGCTTGTGCACATCGCGCACCTCAATTCGCTCGACCAGCCAAACTTCCATTCAGACGCCTTGTCTCGGCTGGAGTCTGCATGACAAGCATTACCATAGGCAACAGCGTTGTCTCTGGGGAGCATAGGAGATGTTTGTTGGGAAAATGTATCCATAAGGGCTCTTGGATGCAATGCCCTGATCATCGATGATTCGAGATTTAAAAACACAAGGCGAGCCCGTACATCTGCCCTGCAACAAGAGTCAAAAGCAGGAACGCGAAGCCGAGATCGGCATGGCTCCGTTTGTCTGGGTTGGCCATGCGGTCGGTTTGGCGCGACGCATTTGCCGGTCACCTTGCCCTGCGGTGACACAATTTTCGCGGCGAGCATGCCGAGGATGACCGGCTTGCCGGCTCGGCCTACAGATTCGCGACCATGACCGTGGTTCCGTTGTCTTCGAGCAGGGTCATGAGATCGGCGCACAGCAGAAACAGCGTCGCTTCGTTATGGAGGGGGTGAACGCCAACAAGGCCGTTGAGCAGGCGTGCGTCAATAACGGCAACAGCCGCAGAAGGAGCGGCTAGCAGGGCGAGGGGGGTTACCGAGCCATGAGACACCCCCAGAGTCGCCTGCAGCTCATCTTCGGGCACGAAGCTCAGATGCCTGCTGGGAATGGCGGCGGCAAGAGCCTTGAGGTTGGCGCGAACAGCTATGGGCATCACGACCAAATAGCGGTTTTGTCTCTTGTCATCTCGGAGGAACAAATTCTTTGTCACTGCGTCAGGGTGTCCTATGCCTTCTGGCAGCCCGTCGTTTGCGGAAAAAACTGCAGGATGGCGAAATAGTTCATAGCCAATCCCCTTGGCGTCAAGAAATCCAGTGACATCGGCCTCGTTCATTGCCTTCCTTCCATGTAAGCTCTGCTTCATTTGCTCTATTAGTAGTTTTGTATTTAACCAAACGTCTGCTGTTCGCTCAAGGCTTCCAGTGATGTGGTTCAATCGTCAAGAGGCCGTCCCCTTGTTTCTTGTCCCGCCACGCCGACGATCACGGCAACTGCCACGAAGACCCCGGTGAGCAACATGAACACCAGGGAGAAACCTCGTTCAGCATCGGTCAGGGAAAAGAGGACGGGAACGATGAGAGGTGCGATAAGGGCCCCAATCCTGCCAAATGCAGCGGCCCAGCCATTGCCTGCGCCTCGTATGTCGGTCGGGTAGACTTCGGGCGTGTACGAATAGACGCAACCCCAGGATCCAAGAGCGAAAAAATAGAGCAGGCACCCAAAGGCGATGATCTGTTCCGGGCTTCCTGCTTGTCCGAAGAACCAGGCTGAGACGGCTGTTCCCAGCAGGAACAGCGTGAGGCATGCTTTCCGGCCTATGCGTTCAATAAGATAGGCGGCGCTGAAGTAACCGGGAAGCTGTGCGATGCACATGATCAAGGTGAACTCGAAGCTCTTCACCATGTCGAACCCCTGGCTCATCAAAAGCGACGGCGTCCAAAGGACGAACCCGTAATACCCGAAATTAATTCCGAACCACAAGGCCCATATGACTGCGGTCGTGCGTAAATGCTTCCGTGACCAGAGCTGCTTGAAGTTTGCAAAAAGGGAGACGGGAGCCGCCGATGCGGCCTCCTGTTCTTGCCCGGTATTCTTCTCGTCTGCCGACAAGACAATGCCAGCCTCTCGTTCCATGGTGCTGACCAGCAGGTCCGCTTCGTCGTACTTCCCTTTGAGGGCGAGGTAGCGCGGTGATTCGGGAACTGCGCGCCTGAGGACTGCGGCAAACAGGGCAGGAATCGCGCCCACGAAAAACGCGACCCGCCAGCCATAGACGGGAATCAGCAGGTATGCGACCAAGGCAGCCGCTATCCATCCCCATGCCCAGAAGCTCTCCAGGAACACGACGTTCCTGCCGCGGGTCTTGACGGGGGATATCTCGCTCACAAGCGTCGAGGCCGCAGGCAGCTCGCCACCGAGCCCGAATCCTGTCAAGAAGCGGGCGGCGAGCAGCATTTCGTAATTCAGGGACAGGCCGCACAGGGCGCTCCCCAGGCTGAAGATGACCAGCGTCCATACGATGACCCTGCGGCGGCCCCATCTGTCGGAAGCGATTCCCGAGAGCGCCGCTCCCGCGATCATTCCCAAGATGCCTGCGCTGCCCAGCAGGCTGAGTTGGGTGGGGTCCAGGGCCCAGTCTCGGCCGATTGAGGCGATGACTCCGCTGACCATTCCTTGGTCCATGGCATCGAAGAGCCATCCGATGCCGACGAGGACCATGATCTTCCGTGCGGTGGGAGTCATGGGCAGGGCATCGATGCGCTGCGAAATGTTCATGAATATCCTGTTCATCGAAGGGCCGGCCGACTTGGATACGCTTACGGTACCATGTCTTTCGCCGTTCTGCCCTTCGATGTCGGCAAGGGGTTCATCCCTTTTGCGGGAATCCCATCCCCTGCGTCCCCGCAGGGGATGGCCCGGGCTCGGAAAACGGGCGTTGATGCAGTCCGCGAAACGCCGTTCCTCAGTTCTTCTGATCCGATTGGGTGATGTCCATGTCCTTGGGGACGAGGCGCGCAACGGCAAAGGCAACTGCCACCATGATCAATCCTCCGATGAAACTGGTGAGCACGATGGACTCATTGAACGAAAGCGTGCCTTCTCGCATGAGCTCCTCGACACCGGTCTGCTTGGCTATGGCGGCTGCCGCGGCGAATGACTGTCGAGCGGCCTCGACGGATGACTCATCGAGGCCGGATGAGGCGAGGACCAAGGGATCGAGTCCCAAACGATAGACGATGGACGCAATGCTTCCCAATATGGCGACTCCCGCCACATTGCCCAGATCATAGGCGACTTCCTCAAACGCTGCAGCACTTGCCGCTTTCTCGACAGGCGTTTCCAGCATGATGAGCGCCGACCCGATGGCCAAAACGCCGGTCCCCATACCAACCAGGGAGCTCGAAAGGGCGACGGGGGCGTAGGTGAGGTGGTCTCGAAACAACACAAGCATGAGCATGCCTGCTGCGGAAATGAGCAACCCTGCGACCATCACGCGGCGTGTGCCCAGGCGCGCTGCGAGGAAGGGGGCGACGCTGGCGGAAACCAGGCTGGCCACCGCCATGGGCACCAACCGCACTCCTGACTCAAGCGGTCCGTAGCCCTCGACGAGCTGCAACCATTGGGTGAGCAAGAAAAGAAGCGCTGCCATGGCGAACATGGATCCCAGGGCGGCCACAATGCCTGCGGTGAAGGGCTTGCTCTTGAAGAGGCGCACGTCGAGAAGGGGTTCTGCGGATCGCGCGCATCGGATGACGAAGAAGGCCATGAGCGCGATGCCGGCGAACAAAGCACCGAGCCCTAGTGGATCGGTGAGAGACATTTCCGCCGCGAGATGCTTGATGCCCCACATGAGCGAGACCATGCCAGCCATGGAAACGACCGCAGCCAAGGCATCCCATCGCCCCGGATTCTTCACGCGCACCTCGGGCAGAATGAACAATCCTGCAACGAACGTCGCGATCATGAGCGGCGCATTGACGAGAAAAGCCGCATGCCAGCTGAAATGCTCCAAAAGAAAGCCGCCGATGATGGGGCCGATTGCCATTCCCAATCCCGATATGGCCGACCACACGGCAAGTGCGGTGGCCCTCTCCCGAGGATTCTGGAAAATGCTCCTCACCATTGAAAGGGTTGTGGGCATGATCATGGCCCCTCCTATGCCGAGGAGGGCTCTGATGGCGATGACTGCGTCGGTGGAGTTGGCAAGCACGATGAGCATCGACCCTCCGCCAAAGACCAGATAACCGGCAAGCAGCATCTTCTTCCGTCCCCAGCGGTCCGAAAGGGAACTTGCCGAGACCAGCAATCCGGCCAATACTAGGGAGTAAATGTCGATGATCCAAAGCTGTTGGTCTGACGTCGGCTGGAGGTCGGCGGTCAAATCAGGAAGTGCAACGTTGAGCACCGTCATGTCTATGGAAACCACGAAGAGGCTGAATGAAAGAACCACCAGTGAAGCCCAGCGCCTTTTTTTGGAGAGGGCCGGCACGCGGCTTTCTGGTTGAATTGCGGATGTCATGAAGTTCTATCCTTCTGTTGTCTGAGGGTCAATGCCCATGAGGGCGTGTATGGTGCGAATGAGCGCGTCCTCTTCAAGTGCCTCGCCATGAAGGCAGGCATACAGAGAAGCCCCATCAATAAACACGGCGAGCATTCGCGCCCGTTCGGCGCCGACATAGACTCCTAGGCCATCAACGAATTTCTCAAAGGCTCTCACAGCCAGGGGGCGTACTTCAGGATCGTTGATTGCAACGGCATAGAGAGAGGTGTCGGCGCGTACTTGGTCGGTGTCTGCAAGATAGCGATGCAGCGAATGGGCGATGGTCGGCACATCGCCCCCTTCGGCATGAACAGCTTCAAGCGCTTCGTCGAACCCCTCCTCGATCAAGACGGCCACGCGTTCCAGTCCGGCTCGCTTCAGGTCGTCAAGGGTGGCGAAGTGCTGCGTGGTCGATCCAAGAGGCACGCCGGCCAATTCCGCGACACGTCGATGGGTGAATTTTGCCGAGCCCTCTTGCATGAGCAACTGGGCGGCCGCTTCGGCGATTTGCCTCCTGCGTCCTTCGGGATCGCGCTTCTTTGCGGGTTGGTCGGTTTCGTCCTGGGCCATGGAAGCTCCCTTTCTCCGAGTGGTTTATAGAAAGTGTACATCAGTACATGTACAAATGTACATGAAGATTTAAATCTTCATTTCTGCGGGTCTCAAGAACAATTCACATCGCTTTTCACATCGCCGATGTGATTGCTGAAAGGGCGTTTCTCCCTATAGTGCGCACTATCGCGCCATGCGATTTTCAGTAAGCGCAACAAGGTTGGAGGGAAAAATGGAATCACGGGTAACAAGAAGAAGCTTTCTCGCCGGAGCGGGAGTGACGGCAGCTTCTCTGGCTGCATGGGGCTTGGCCGGCTGTGCGCCAAGTGGGTCGGGCAAGGCTTCCGAATCTGGGTCATGGGACCAGGAATCGGATGTTCTCATCATCGGTGCCGGCGGAGCTGGGCTGGCTGCGGCAGTGACCGCCGCACGGCAAGGAGCCTCGGTCACGGTTTTGGAGGCCGCAACGCAGGCGGGTGGAAATACCGCCAATTCGTCGGGAGTCATTCAGGCGGCGGGAACCGAGGAGCAAAAGCAGTTCGCTGGAGTCTCGGACGACACGCCGGAGAAGCATGCGGAATACTATCTCCAATGTGGTGAGGGTCAGCTGGACGAGGATATCGTGCGCTATGCGTGCGAGCAGGCACCTGACTGCATCGAGTTCATGAAAGACTTGGGAATTGTCTACCAGGTCGTGTACGGCAACGGCACGATACCCTATGTCGATCAGGACCTGATCGCTCCGCGCATTCACCTTGCGGGAAGCGATGAGAATGACCTCATGTATGGTCAGGCTCACGTAGCTGCCCTGCTTAAGGCGGCCGAAGAGGCAAACGTAGAATTTGTCTACAGCACTGCGGCTGAGCAGTTGGTGCAAGCGGAGGATGGCACGGTCACGGGTGTCGTTGCCGATGATGGAAAACGCTATCATGGCAAGAAGGCAACCATCCTTGCCACCTGCAGTTACGATCGCAGCGAAGAATTCGCCAAAGCATTCAGCCATCATATGGTCCAGACGCTGAAGGACGGCCGTGCTCTGACGGCTCCCACAAATCAGGGTGACGGGCTGCGCATGGGCATGGCAGTGGGTGCTGACTTGACCGGAATGGGCGGCTTCATCGGTCTGTCGAACAACATCGGAGGCACGCCGACGCTCCCTGGCGTCCCCGAAGTTCCTGGTATTTTGGTGAACACGTACGGACGTCGGTTTGTGAGCGAGTCAGATCATTACGCGTGGGTCCTCCGGCAAATATTCGCCCAGGAAAACCATGTTGCATGGGGCGTCTTTGATGCGAAGGCGGCTGCCTTGACCGGAGCTGTTGTCGGAGGTGTGAGCCCCATGAGCGATGACTTCTCGAAAGAGATCGCCGATGGCAGCGTGCTGATGGCCGACACGATTGCGGAACTTGCGGCGAAGATCGGCGTTCCCGCCGGAAACCTCGAAGCGGCTCTTGCCACGTGGAATGCCGATATGGCTACTGCGGAAAAGAAAGACAGCCAGTTCCCGACGCGTGCCTGTGGGCTTGAGACTATCGACACCCCTCCCTATTATGCGACGAGGAGCTATGACTACAGCCTTGGAGCATTGGGCGGGCTGAAGATCAACACTAAGGCCCAGGTGCTGGATACGGAGGGCGATCCCATTTCCCATCTGTACGCTGCGGGTCAGGTTGCCGGTGGATTTATGGGTTCTTATTACCCCGGTACGGGCACGGGGATACTGTCAACGCTGGTTTTTGGCAGGAGTGCAGGGGAGAACGCTCTTTCCGAGACCGAGAAGTAGCGCGGAGCTGCACGCGTTCACTGAGAAAGATCGTCGGGCTGTCCGGTTTCGGGCAGCCCTTCCTTTTGTTCTTGAAGCGGCTCCAAGAGATCTATGAGCTCCTGGTGGGAATGAACGTCAAGCTTTCGATAGATGCTCTTCATGTGGGTTCGGGTGGTGTTGCTTGAGATGAACAGCGTCTTTGAGATGTAGTCGCGGTTTCGTCCTCGTGCCAGCAGCTCGAACACCTCGGTCTCGCGGGCGGAGAGCCCAGCGTCCTCGGCCTTCTTTTGCCAGAGCGGGGTCTCGGCCGATTTGGGCTGTTCCGAATTTGAGGAGGCTGACGGCGATGCCTCGTTGTCTGCTGGCAATGGGTCATCTTGGTCGACCCATGCCGAACGGTTGAACGCAAATATGCCAGCCATCAGCAAAACGTATACCGTGACGAGCGATACGATGGCGAGCGTGGAGGTCGATTCCTGTGCGGCCAAGGCAACGGGAGCGCCCAGAAGGGATCCTAGGGACTCCGAAGCCACCAGCACGAAGAGTCCGAGCATGAAGCTTCGGATGGGTGCAGGCTCTCCCTCGTGGCTTTCCGCCCAGAGCGCCCACACCATAAAGTAAAAGCTGTTGAATCCGACGATGCAGACAGCTTGAACGGCATCTCGCGAATTCGAGAACAGGGGAAGCATCACGAATGCGACGCCGATGAGGGGAATCGCCGCAAAGCACACAAGCTGCACGAGCTTGCGTGAGGTGAGGAAGAGCGCAGCCAGGGCGATGACGATTGCCGATGCGAGAAAGGAGAGGATGGTCACGACATTGGTTTCCACGGGGCCGGCCACATAGGCGTCTCTGGTTAAACGCTGCAGAAGCCCATAGGCAAGGCCGACGACGAGCGGCAGCGCGACCATGCGGACAATGCTAAGTTGGGGAGCTTTGTGGGCGGTGGGGACGCTCCCGAGGCTGGAGGGAATCGGTGCCTTTTTTTGCGCCAACATGAGAAAGCTGACGCTTGCCACGGGCAGCAGCACCACAAACAGGGATCGGGCCTCGTGGGGGAGCAGTGCAAGCACCGTGTCGAGCGCAGATGCCACGAGCAGGGCGAGTGCGACATCGACGAGAAGGGCCCTGGATCCCCTGCGCGCAAAATCCACTCCAGACCAAAGCAGGAGCACGGCGCTCCCTATGCCGGTGAAGAATATTCCGACGAGGGCGACGGGCAGGGACGTCTCTCCCGAGGGTCCAAAGAGGATCATCAAGGTTCCTGCAAACAGCAGCGTTCCTCCCACGACTGTGAGGATTGAGGCATGTTTGATTGCGGGCGAGGCAAAGAGCCGGAGACAAGCGAGCGCGACTGCCTCGGTGCCGAGCCACCATGCCCGCATGTCGAGGAAATCGAGAGCGGGCGTGGAGGGGCTCGACACCAGGAGGTCGCTCCAGTACAGGCCGAACATCCATGCCAGCAAGAGAGAGAATGCGATCCACGAGGTAGACTCGTGTCGGATCTCGTGTCTGACGATGGCGGCATACGACTTTGTATCCGACTCGACCATTCGGCCTCCCTCCTGAAAATCTCCCTGTGCGGATGATACTGCATTCAGCACTGTGGTCGTGGGACAAACCGATTTTGGGTGGGAGTTGCTGCTGGGGAGCTTTTCTGTTCGCATCTATCGACTCGAAGACCTTTCTTGCCGTCTTGCTCGGATTTCGAATCGAAGTTTTGGACGGTGAGCCAGAACTTTTTTGCCTCGCGAAAGCAACGTGGCTTGGGGGGGCCGTTCGGTCGAGGGTGGTATACTTGTCCCCGTTCTTGTGATGCATGCGAAAAGGGAGAACGAGTCCATGGCTTTGTTTGAGGCAAGATCGTTGACGGTGTCGTATCGTCGAGAGGGAATGTGTCATCCCGTGGTGTCCAAGGCGGACATCGCCCTTGAGAGGGCGAAAATATACGATCTTGTGGGAAAGTCCGGATCAGGCAAATCGACTTTGCTGCGCGCCTGCGCCCTCCTTTTGAGTCGCGAAACAGGTGAATTGCTTCTTGAAGGCGTCCCTTCTTCTCGAATGTCGCCCCAGCAATGGCGTCGAAACGTGTGTCTTGTTCCTCAGAAAACGGCCTTGTTTCCGGGGACGGTCGAAGAGAATCTCCTCCTTCCGTGGACATTGGCTGCTCATGCCCACAATGAAGCACCCAATCGGGACGAGCTTTGTGCGCTTCTCAGGAAAGCGGATCTTGACGACCTCCGGCTTTCGAACGATGTTGCACGGTTGTCGGGAGGGCAAGCCGCCAGGATATCTCTTTTGCGGGTCTTTGCTTGCCGACCGAAAGTTTTGCTGCTGGACGAGGTCGATGCTGCTCTTGACAACGATACCTCGCAGGCAATAAGCGCGTTGACTGCGCGGATTGTGACGGAGGAAGTGACGTGCCTGAGAATCAGGCATCGCGGTTTTGACGGCTTGGCAGAAGGGGTGTTCACGTTGCATGAGGGGAACTTGACCTACGCAAAGAACGGGCCTCTCCCTGTGGAAGCATCGGCAAAGACCCCTGGCAGGTTTCAGGAGGAATATCGATGATGGGTTCAGGCGCAGTGGACATAGGATATGTGGAGTTGGCGCTCGCCAGCTTTCTCATGCTGGTGTCCGGGGTGATTTCATACAAGCTCGAGTTGGGACAAACGAAAGACATCGTCATCTCGTCTGTTCGGTGCTTCATCCAGCTGCTTGCTGCGGGCATTCTCCTGAAGTTTTTGTTTGAGTGGCAGACGTGGTGGCTGGTCATGCTCGTGCTTGCACTGATGCTTGTCGCAGCGACTCAAATAGCCGTTTCGAGAGTGAAAAATAGAATTCCCGGCCTGACCTTCGGGGTATTCATGTCTTTGGCTGTGTCGTCCCTCGCTGTGGGTTTCATCGTCGTCGAGGGGGTGATCCACGCTGAACCGTGGTATAGCGCCCGACAGATGATCCCCATAGCTGGCATGATCATAGGCAACGCCCTCTCTGCGGTTGCCGTGGCAATTGACCGTCTCCTGTCGGATCTCGATGCTCGTTCGGACGAGATGTTTGCGCTCATTGCCTTGGGAGCGACGCCTCGTGAGGCTGCTTTGCCATCTCTCAAGGCAGCCGTGGGGGCGGGCATGACTCCCGTGCTGGCGACCATGTCGGCGGCCGGGGTCGTCACTATTCCCGGAATGATGGGCGGACAGATTCTTGCGGGGGCCGATCCGGTGACTGCTGCAAAATATCAAGTTGTCGTCATGTTGATGCTGTCGGCGGCGAATGCCCTTGCTATCGTGATGGTGTGTTTTTATAGCTATCGCAAGCGATTCTCTGATACCGGATACTATCTTGATCAGGGAATACGCGAAAAACCTGTGCATTGAGCCGATGTTGATGGAAGCCGAAGACGCGGAACCTCGTGAGGCTCGGTGTTATACTCGTCCTATTGTCTGCCTGCGGCTTTGGAGGACGTCGTGACGTTGCGTCGGCGGCTTTTTATCTCGAACGTGCTTATGGTTGCCGTTCCTGCCATCTCGACGGTTGCGGTTGTGCTTGTCTGCGTGTATGCACTATGGAATTCGGCTCTCTTGGGCGCAGAGGTCGATGATGGGACCGATTTTCAGCAAGTCGGCCTGGTTGTTGACGCTTTGGCGGATACTGCCCTCTCCTCAACCGGCGATGATCGGCAGGAGCGTTTTGGCAGACTGGACGAGTTTCTGAACGATGCCGACATGGCGCTTCTCATCAAGCACGATGAAGAGACGGTGTATGGCCATGACAATTCATCCGTGCAAGACGATGCTCTTTTAGAGGCTGCGCGTTCTCTTCCCGATGGCGGTTTGATCGAATCAGGTGGCAAGGTATTGCGGACGTCGACATTGCAGTCTGCCGACGTCGTATATTCCCTGAGCCTTTGGGGGGCTGTTCGGCCGCAGGCGCAATACGACACCCTTAAGGCAGGTTTGGTCATCTCTCTTATCCTTGTCCTTTTAACGGTGCTGGCATCTGTTTTTCTGACAAGTAGATTTCTTTCCCGGTTTCTGATAAAGCGAATAAAGAGACCTCTTGAAATGCTGGAGGAAGGGTTGCGGGCTTTAAGCGGAGGCGACCTTTCGTACCGTATTGCCTATGAGGGAACCGACGAGTTTGGCCCTGCTTGCCGCGACTTCAACATCATGGCAGGGCGATTGGAGGCTTCGATAGAAAAACTGCATCGTGAGGAAGAGTCGCGCAAGCAGCTTATAGCCGACATATCTCACGACCTTCGATCACCGCTTACCTCGATCAAAGGATACGCAGAAGGAATACTCGACGGGGTGGCGAACACCCCTGCCATGCGCCGAAGGTATATGCAAACAATCACAACGAAGACCGAAGAAATCATGAAATTGGTGAGCGATCTTTTCGAGTTTTCCAAACTTGGGTTGGACGAGTATCCCGTGCGGCTTGAATTGTTGAGAATAGACATTGAAGTTAATCGGGTCGTCCAAGGGCATCACGGCGAATCCGGCGCCCGCTCTGACTATCGACTTTCGCTGTTGCCGGTGTCTGCCTATGCGGACCGTGATCTCTTGGCGCGTGCGCTGACCAATGTCTTCGACAACAGCGAGAAGTACGGTGGCGATGGGGGCACCTCGATACAGGTCATTGTTGGAGACGAAGGAGGAGAATGCTTCATAGAGATCGCCGACCAAGGCAGTGCTGTGTCAATCGAAGAAGCTCGCAGCCTCTTCGATGTGTTCTATCGCACGGACGAGGCGCGTCAGGAAACCGAGAAGGGCAGCGGTATTGGACTTGCCTTTGTGAAGCGAGCCCTGGGCCTTATGGGCGGTAGCGTGAGTGCAAAGCCAAATGAGCCAAAGGGGCTTGTTGTCACCATGACCTTGCCGAAGGAGGAGTTCTTTGATGGGACAGGCAATACTGATCATTGAGGATGACGCGACCATAGCCGCTCTTGAACGTGATTATCTCGAAGCGTCGGGGTATTGCGTGAAGATTGAAAGCGATGGGACACGCGGCTTCGGCTTGGCCCTTTCGCAAGATTTTGATCTGGTAGTGCTTGATGTGATGCTCCCGGGCTTGGGCGGCATGGAGCTTTGTCGCACCCTGCGGGCGGCCATGGATGTTCCGATTATCATGGTGACCGCCCGTGGTGAGGATGCGGACAAGATTCGTGGGTTGGGACTCGGTGCCGATGATTATATTGAAAAACCGTTTTCCCCGAGTGTGCTGGTTGCGCGGATCCGCGCTCATCTCGACCGCTATGCCCGTCTCAAGGGTCGTCGGAGAGAGAGGGTTGTGGCTGGTCCCTTGGTGATCGACACTGGCACTCGGAGCGTAAAGCTTGAAGGAGTGGAAATCGATCTTCGGAACAAGGAATATGAGCTTTTGCTCTTCCTGGTTCGAAACAAAGGGATAGTCTTTAGCCGTGATGAGCTGTATGAACAGGTCTGGGGCCTTGAGGCATCGGGAAACAGCTCGACGGTTGCGGTGCATGTGAAGCGCCTACGCGACAGAATCGAAGTCGATCCCGGCGAGCCTCAGTACATTCAAACGCTGCGTGGCGTTGGGTACCGCTTGTCTGATTGGCAATCCATTTCAAGCTGACCTCTTTATTCGGCAAAGATAATCATGCCTTTATGCTGCGTTAATGGTGAGTTAATCCGCTCCCTCTATAGTGGCTCGAATCGACGTGCCTGACCGTTTCTTTCTCTGCCGACATCGCGTCCTTGCGGGAAAGCAACACGATAGAGAGGAAGCCGTGGACATTCTGTCAGCTTTGCTCAATTTCATCAGAGATCCCACCGTCATAATCGAAGGGTGGATTGCCACGCTGGGAATGTGGGCGTATGCGCCGCTGTTCCTCGTTGTTTTTATTGAGACGGGTATTGTGATCATGCCATTTTTGCCAGGAGACTCCCTTTTGTTCGCTGCTGGGATATTTGCCAATGGGAATGGAGGTTTGAGTTTAGCAAGGCTCTTGCTCACGGTTTGGTGTGCGGCTGTGTTGGGTGACCAGTGTAACTATGCGATAGGGCGTGCCTTTGGGAAGAAGATCATGGCCTCGGGCAAAGCAAAAGCGCTGACGCCGGAGCGAATTGTCAAAACTGAAGCGTTGCTTGAGAAATACGGTCCCCTAGCTATCTTTCTGGGACGTTTCTTCCCCTTCATCCGTACATTCGTGCCGTTTTTCGCCGGCATGGGGGGCATGCGTTGGCAACGTTTTGCTCCTTGGAATGTGCTCGGCGGCATCGTGTGGTCGTCTCTTTTTGTGCTGATGGGCTACTTCTTTGGCGGCATCCCGCTTGTGAGGGATAACTTCGAGTTGGTTGTTGTTGCCATTGTGGCCATTTCTCTTGTGCCGGCGGTGGGCGGTGCGGCGGCAGCGTTGCTGAAGCGCAGGGCATCATGTCGGCGTGCCGACCCTGGCAAGCAGTAGGCATGCCATGCCGCTTGATTTTGAGATTCTCAACGCACTTCAGACATACGGCACCTCTCCATTTGGGGATGCTGTCATGCCCATCGTATCGTGGCTTGGCAATTACGGGTTTGTGTGGTTGGTGCTGGCGCTGGTTTTGCTTGCTTTTCCCAAGACGCGAAAGATAGGCATTGCTCTTGTTGTGGCGATAGTGATGGTGACTTTGGTCTGCAACCTCGCAATGAAGCCCCTTGTTGCTCGCGTCCGTCCTTGCGACATCAACACCGCCCTTGTCCTTCTGGTGCCCAGGCCTTTGGATTATTCCTTTCCATCAGGACACACCTGTTGCGCCTTCGCTGCGGTGAGTGTGCTGTTCTTCTCGAAGAGCAAGCTTTGGATTCCCGCGCTTTTCCTTGCCTCGCTCATTGCCTTTTCCCGCCTTTATCTTTACGTTCATTATCCAAGCGATGTTTTAGCGGGCATCGTTTTGGGAGCCTTCCTTGGTTGGCTGGCGGTTCGTTTCGTGCGGTTCTTTGGCAGCGGCCGGGAGCATCGTGTCACATAGCCTCTGCTCCTTTTTGTGTCGCGTGCTGGGTAGACTCAGCGGGCCGGCCTTCGCGTTTTCTGCTGCGAAGGGCCGACCGCTTGTCTTGATCCTATTTTCCAAGGTAGCCTTTTGCGCTCCGCACGGAATTTCGTCCAGAATAGACTGCATGCTCTTGGGCGCCGCCGCCGATGTTCATAGAGGTTGAAGGGACGACGCTGTCTGGCGTTATGGATGCCTACCGCGTAGAATTTATCGCTTACACAGTGGCTATGTATGCGCCGGCGCTTTCTCCTGCAACATATCCCCCTATGTCGCCAAACGCATTGGAAAGTCCGGTCACATTGTTGGTGTAGGCCATGCCAAACCTCTCTCCCACCGTATTGCCCGAAGCGTAGAGGCCTGGGATGGGTTTGCGATCCTTGTCGAGAACTTCTGAGGTGTCGGGATTGCAAACGATTCCTCCGAGTGACACCAGGCAATTGTAGGGAATTTCCATGCCGTAAAACGGTGGAACGGTCGGGTTCACCGCTTGCATGAAGCGGATCGGCAGCCCAAACTGGTCGTCGTGTCCCTCTTCCATCATCTGTCCGTAGCGCTTGGCTGTTTCTTGCAGGCCCTCAGAGTCTATCCCGAGTTTCTTCGCAAGCTCTTCGAGCGTGTCCGCTTTCGTCGCAACACTTTCGAATTTTTCTATCTTTTCCTCGTCAAACACGATGGTTCCCATCCATGTTTGTATTTTCAAATCATTGATGGCTTGGGCATAGTTTGCGTCGAATATCTGCCACGCCTTTTTTTCGGGTTGATTGAGTATGGCATAAGGAATGACGAATGAGCTCGTTGCCTCGTTGGCGAACCGCTCGCCGTTCTTGTTGACGCAAATGAAGGGAATGGGATTGGGGACGTTGGGGTCGTCGGGGGATTTGGCGGACGACATCATGATGCAGCAAGGAGACATCTGGGTCACCGCGCCGGCCCAGACGCACATGCTGATTGCCGAGCCATCGCCCGGGACGGTGTTGGCGACGTTTGTGCCAAGGGCATGAGGCGCCAGCTCGGCTACCATGGCCTCGTTGCCTTCAAACCCTCCACCGGAGACGATAACCGCTTTGGCGTTGACTTGAAGATATGACCCATCTTCTTTTTTGGCGAATACTCCGACGATCTGCCCCTTGTCTTGTATGAGCTGCTCCCCGCCAGTGGAGTAGCGCACTTCGCCCCCGTTGGCATTTATCCATTTTGTAAAGCCTTCGATGACGGGAGTGTTCACGTCTCCCGACGACACCTGCAATCCTTCTCCGGGGTAGACGGATTCCGAAAAGTATTCGTCAGACAGCTGGTCATAGGGGGCTGCGCCGTTGTTGGTGCAATGCACGTACTGGGAGTCAAACCCTTCAAGCATGGAATTGAACACCTCCTCGGAACGCTGAGCCCAGAGGCGATAGTAGCGTTCGTCGGCACGCATGCTCGACATCTTCACCTCTTCCTTGACCATCTCGTCAACTTGGGCATCGGTGTATTCAACGCCTATTTCCCGTGCGTATGAGGAACCGAGGATCCCATGCACGCCTCCACCGATACGTGAGCTCTCATTCTTTTCCAAAACGAGCACGCTCTTGGCGCCGTGGAGCAATGCGGATCGTCCGGCCCCAAGGCCAGAACTGCCGCCTCCCACAACACATACGTCTACGTCAACGGTCTCGGATATGGACTCTGCTATTGGAACTGACGGCGCGTCGCGCCAAGAGTTTTCTGCCGCAGTGGACTTGCCTTCGGCGCCACTGTCTTGCTTGGGCGCGCAGCCGGCGAGCGTTCCTAACGCTCCCAATGCGCCTGTTGCACCCACTCCTGCAAGGAACGATCTCCTTGACATCCCTGATTCTTTGCCCTGTTTCTGCATGATCCCTCCCATTCCGCGTGTTCGTCGACACGCTTGTTCACCGTGCTCCGATTGAGAATCGAGCACACTCTTCTTGGAGCGAGTTGTTTCTAAACTTGCAGCTCCGAGAATATGATCAGCATGTCTCCAAGTTGACGAAGGCGCACCATAGAAATCAAGTGAAACGGGTTGGCGATCTGACCGGGATGGGGCGAAAAGCCCTTGTCACCATAATCCGGTGATAGGACCGAAAAGGCGAAAGAGGCGTTAGCGGTGATGATGCGCTTACGAAAAGCGATCGAGGAGGTCCTGGAGACCATGGACGTCAAGCTTGCCATAGATATGCTTGATATGGGAGTTGACGGTGTTTTCTGAAATAAAGAGCATTTGCGCAATGCGAGGCCTGCTCCGGCCCATGAGCAGACAACGGAGGACTTCTGCTTCCCGCTCGGTGAGACGGTAGGTCTCAATGATTTGAGCGAGGCTGCTTATGGGATAGGAAGGATTGTCCTTGTCGAGCTCCCTCGTCTCCGACTCGTCTTGACGGGGGAGGGAATTAGTGCGAATGAGGGTCCAGAGTGCCGAGTTGTCCCCAAGTAGAAGCATCTCGGCGACTACCAGAAGATAACCGACTGTGGTGGAGAAAGCTTGCTGGAGTTCGTGAGCTTGGGGGTTTGAGAGAATCGCGAATGCGGCGAGGAACCCGAGCACGATGCCGAGATGAACGGTGAACCGTCCTGGTCCGAAGGTTGATGTTGATCCGACTCCGGTGACGAATGCCAGTTCTGACAGGATGGTCCAAGTTATGATATCGAACGTGGTGTAGCCAACGGCAATGGCAAATCCACTGACAATTCCGCTGTTTCCTAAGGTGCTCAGGAAAGGCGTTGCTATAAAACCCGCTATTCCAACGAGAATGCCAACGCGAAACACCGTGTAGATCCGTTTGGGGAAGAAATACATTGCTGCAAAAACCGCAAATGCCGTGATGCCTCGCGAAACGAGCAGGGCGTCGGAGGAAAACGGGTAAAGCTCAGTGGGGTAGAAAGCCGAGTCAAATTGCATGAAGCCAAACGAGAACCCGAAAATGAAAAATGCTGAGACCAGGGACAGGGACAATCCGAAAAAGCGATGCCGATTTGTGGCGAATATAGAGCTCAGCGGCAATACTTGTGGTGAAATGGCAGGCGGGGAGGCCAATTCGGACGAACCGAGCTGCAGCACCATCGCAATGATGGGCAACGATATGGTGAAGAAGGCAGCGAACAACGGGGCCAGGCCGGTGATGAGCATGTCGATGAAGACGCCAAGCGCAATTGCCGCCGATATGAGCAAGCCTGCGCTTTTTGCCCCCTCCCTTGAATACAAGCGAGCCCATTTCAACAGCAAAAGGGAGCAGGTCGTTCCCGTGAGGAAGGAACCTACGCACATGAGGGGAGGGTTTGCCAGAAAGGCTCCAGCCATGACTGTCAAATTTCCGAGGACGGCGCAACCTGTGGCGAGAATACCGTAGGGCCTGAGTTCGAGAAAACGGTCAAGACGCTTTCCTTGAAAAGCCGCAATAAGCAGCACGACAGCACCGCTGAGCATGGCAATAATGAAATGCGTGCTGTGGAGCGATTCCGATCCCGAAAAGGGGATGAAGAATGTCGGCCGAAATATTGCAGAATCAAACCAAGCCCAGTAACACGATGAGGGGACGAGAAGCCAGAGGTTCGGCATTCCCATCCGAGGGCGGTCGGCCTTCGCACTTGTGTTCAAGACGCATCTCCCTTGAGTGACACCATCCCCATATCTCTAGCGAGCATTATAGACAAGCAACGTCAATGGCGATCGATGAGATCGAGAACATCTTGGCGCGAATGAACCTCAAGCTTCGTATAGATGCGGTGTATGTGGGTCCGTGAGGTGGAAAGCGATATGGTGCCAAGTCGCGAACGAAGATCGGCTTAAGTCGTTCACTTCCCTCTCATACCCGTAGCAAGCCTCGAAACCCTCGTGCGGCATAATACGATTCAGCCCCATTGTGGTATACGAAAACGTGGCCATAACGTCGGTCGCAAAAAAGGGCGCCACCACGTTCTCGGATGCTCGGAGGAGTGACTATCCAGCTGGATGTTTTCATGTCCACCTCCACGAGTTCCTGCAAAGTTCGGTATTCCTGTTCTGTCAGCAAGTCGATGCCCATGGCCTCTGCCGTTTCAATGGCGCTGCCTTGTGGCTTGTTCTTCTTCCTTGAGTCCAGAGCAGCGTGGTCGTAGCACAGGTTTCGTCGTCCAAGAGGGCTTTCTGCCGAGCAATCGCAGAACACGAATTCGCCTGTTGAGGGGTTGCGACCTATCACGTCGGGTTCTCCGCCGGTTGTTTCCATCTGGTCCAAGGACCAGAGTTTTCCGTCATGGTCTTGCAGCCTCTTCTCGACCTCATTCCAGGAGATGCTCTGGTGTCGTTTCGCGTTGCTTTCAAAACGTGATCGCAGGGTGTCCAAGAGTTCTTGCCGTCTTTCTGCCGATAGGAACATCATCTGGTCATTCATGGTGAGGCCTCCTGATCTTTTGGCTGATTTTATCGCAGCCTTGTCGGGTAGTGGCCGCTAGAATCACGGTTGTGACCGGGAAGATACAATCATGCGCTTCAGCCTAAAGGGAGAATTATCCCAGCCAGAGACGCAGGAGTGTCGAGGTTACGTGGCCGGGAATCTGAATGCAATAGCTCTCAATCATTGGTATGCGCAATCTGTACAAGAAGCTCAAGGTGGGGAGCAAAGATGAGCTTGTGGCCGTTATTGGCTCTCGGCGCAAGGAGACGCAGGCGTGAGGTTTTCTCCATTCACCAGATCGACGATTTCCTGCTTGGAGTGGACTTCCAGCAGGGTGTAGATTCTCTTTGTATGGGTGCGCACAGTGTTCTCTGAGATGAAGAGCTTCTTTGCGATCGACGGCACATCGTAGCCATGCACGAGCAGATCCAAAACCTCCCTCTGACGTTTCGAGAATCCATGCTGATCGGCCAGTGACAGGCAGGTTTGCTCCAGCATGTCGATGCGTGGCGCCACGCCTTCGCCCTCCCGTGCTTCTTCGCCCGAAACGCCCTTGCGCATCAGGATGAACATGACGACGGAGCACCCATACAGAAGAAAGAAGACGCTCGTGAAAATCTGGGTTTCCTGAGAAAGGGAGCTTGTGCACACGAGGGAAGAGAGGGCGCTGCCCAACAGGCGTGATACATATGTGACGCCGGCGAAAAGCGAATAGACGAATATGAGGCTGATCTGCCTTTCGCGCGCGATCGTCAAGCATGACATCATCATTACGATGGAGAACAGGGTGAATCCCAGGCTGCCAATGAACAGAATGAGCACCCGATATGCTTGGGGAAGGAAGGGGAAGGCAAGAAATGCCGTTATGAGCACGGGAAAAATAATGATATAGGTGTTTGCGATGGTGACGTTTTTATTGAGGGCGAGCCAAACGACTGCCAGAATGGCGGCTGCTGCGACATTGGCACCCAGCACAAGGATACTTTTGTCGAAGAAGGCGAGTTCTCCGGTGAAGGCCGTTGAGCCAAGGACGGGAGACACAATTCCAATCATGACAATGCACAGCAGGGGCTTCCAAAACTGCCCTCGAATGTTGAGATAAGGCGCTGGCTCGACAAGGGGATCATGTTCTTCGCGAACGCTCTCATTAGGGAAACGCAAGCAGGGATAGAGCAACACCAGGTTTGCCAGCACAAGCAGCGAGACGGTGAACAGAAGCATTCGCTGCCCAAAGACGAAGAACAAAAGGAAGGGCACAAGGGAGAACATTGAACCGACAATGATCTGCTTTTGTGCCTCCCGTTGAGCACTCAGGGAAAAGACCTGCTCCCAGCAGATAAAACAGCAGGTGGTACCGATTCCGGTGAGAATGCTCGAGGCAATGAGCAAGGCTGTCGACCCATTGAGGAAGAATCCGAGGAGGAGGATCATCCCAGCGGACATGAGGAGCACCGCTTCGGGATAAGGCGCGCGATTGAACAGGCGAGGAAACCGTGTTGACCCGAGGAAATAACCGAAAAACGCAAAGATATTGCTCACCGTGAGCGGAGTGATCCAATAACGGTCGCCGGCATCTCCAAAGGCGAACTGAGGGAGAAAGGAAAAGCCCCACAGGGAGAACGCGTTCATGGCGAGAAAGGTGGCAAAGCCCCCTCCCACGAGTGCGAGTCTCATCTTTCCAGTAATTTGCATGCCCACATCCCCGTATCCCGGGCACGATCCGGCTTGGCTTTTTCGCCGTGCTGCCTGATCTCGTCCCCGCCATCCCCTGTTACATCGTTTTCACCTGATCTATGTGACCCTTCATTTCGGCAAACCACAAGACCCGTGTGAAAGTCTATCGCGGCAAATCATGCAACACTTCGGATAGTTTCGCAATCGTCAAACAAGGAGGGAGCGAAATCATGGAAATCAATCGCCGAGATTTTCTGAAAGGGGCTTTGGCGACAGGAGCAATGGCTGCTTCGGGCGTTGCCTTGGCATCTTGCGCGCCAGGCGGTGACAAAGCTTCGTCGGGCGGGTCCTCGGGATCTTCGTCGGGAAGCGCGTTGACGGCCGACAGCTACGAAAAGATGCAATGGAGCTTCGAGGTTCCGCCCGATCCGGTGGCCGATGCCGATATCGCCGAAACCTACACGCATGACATCGTGATTGTGGGTGCTGGCATGGCCGGTCTCTGCACGGCCGTGGCCGCCGCCGAGAAGGGAGCTGACGTCATCGTGTTTTCGGCCAGTTCCAAACCTATCTCACGCGGTGGTTCCAACCATGCCATTGGTTCGAAATATCAGCTGGCCAAGGGCATTGACTACACTCCAGAAACCGCTCGTGACATCGTGAAGGCAGAGCAGACTGCCGGTACGTATCTCATGGACAAGAAGAAATGGGAGCGCTGGGTCAATAATTCTGCCGAATCGATTGACTGGACAATCGATCACATGGAGAAGCGCGGCCTCAAGTGCTGTCTTGAGCCTGGATACTACGATCCCGACGGCACGATTACCGTTCCGCCAGCTTCTCACAACTTCTATACTGCCGAGCAGCCCTTCGGGGCGCTTTACGGCGCACCTCTTGAAGCCCAGGCCTATGCCGACATCTTTACCGAGGACTTCAAGGGAGAGGTGCACTATAAGGTAATAGGGCAGTATCTCATCCGGGACGACGACAACAAAGGCCGGGTTTCGGCCGTGGTTGCAAAGCGGGAAGACGGCTCCTATGTGAAATACGTCGCCAACAAGGCGGTCGTTTTGGCAACAGGAGACTTCTCGAAGAATCCGGACATGATGGCACGGTACAGCCCGTGGGCGTGGGAGCAATTCAAGGATACGCTGTCGGTGGGAGAAGTCGATTATGATGCCGAGCTCGTGTATTCAGGCCTCATGCCCGGCGATGGGCAAAAAATGGGGTTGTGGGCCGGAGCTGCTTGGCAAAAGACGTATCCCACGGCGCCCATGATCAACGGAGGCGCTTCCGGTCCCGCGCATGGCGTCATTTCCAACTTCTGGGGTCTCAACATGGACATCCATGGCGAGCGATACCAGAACGAGTGCACGAACTTCGCCTATGGCGCGATATCGGTGCTGCAGCTGCCCGAGCAGACGGCCTTCGCGGTGTGGGACAAGGCCTATGCTTTCACTCAAGAAGAATGGGAGCAGTTTGGCATCTGCATCGATTATGAGAATGGCATCATGCCCCTTTCTCCGGACGAAATGGTTGCTTCGTGGGATGCCGCGGCATCCCAGGGCAAGTCTTCTATCGGAACGGGTGCGACCTACTACAAAGCTGACACCATCGAAGAGCTTGTGGATCAAATGGAGGGCATCGACAAGGATCAGGCGCTTGCAACCATCAAGCAATACAGCGCCTATGCGGAGTCGGGCGAAGACGAGCAGTTCCACGTCAATCCCTCAATTCTTTATCCCATCTCGACGCCGCCCTTCTATGCGACCAAGATCACCGGTGCGACGTTTCTGACCGTGTGCGGCGGTCTGCGCACCAATGACAAAATGCAGGTTTGCGACAAGGACGATGCACCGATTGAGGGCCTGTACAATACGGGCATCATGACGGGTGACTTCTACTCGAACACCTACAACTTTGTCATGCCGGGACAGAATCTCGGAGCGGTCTGCGGAACCCTTTCCTACCTTTTGGGCCGTGATCTCGCCACACTCTAATCATTTCAACCACTCCTCCCCTCCGTGGAAGCGGCTGCCTTCGGGCGGCCGCTTCCTGCAGTTTTGCGGGCGTTCAAAGAACGAAGCGACGTGGGCTGGGTTGGTTGCACATGCGTTACTGCGAGAGCTGTTTCGTGCCCGCCGTTGATGGAACTTTCTAGGAGAGGGGTTCCCTGCTTGCCACCGCGGGCGCGCTTCTAAAGAAGAGTTCCCGGTACAGTTGGCAAAAATCGGCATAGCCCAGATAATCGTTGACAAGAATGACGCTCGCCCGTTGAGACTGCATTCCGGGTATTGTCGTGACCACGATGTCGTACTCCTCCGACGCAAGCAGCATCAAGGCATCGGCATAGCTGGCTGGCGTGATGTCAACGACGGTTGCGGCCCCCTTGTCGAAGAGGTTTTTGATGGAGCGAGCGAGAAAAGTCGCATGCTGTTGGCCAAAGTCACTCACGACAAGGACCCTTTTTCTCGGTGGAGCCAAAACAAGTTCTGGACAGGTGAGGCAGAGCCAAAACACGATGCTGTCCGAGTGGAGCGAGACGTCAAATTGGATGTTTTGGGAAAACACCGCCAGGTTGCTCTGGAACATCTCGTAGAGAGGGGGATTGCTCTTCTCAATTGAGAGGGCAAAGTAGTGGATGCGATCGAAAAGCTCGGATGTCCGGTAAGGGCGTGTTTTTGCCGTGAGGTACAGCGAGCGCATGACGAAGCGTATCTGCTGGAGCATCTCCTTATCGAACGAAACGTTGGTTGCTTTTGCCAGGCGTTCCGAGAACGCGTCAGCCTCGCGTGTAACCAAAGCCTCTTCCTCTTCCGAATCCCAACCGCAGTATTGGCTGACGATAAACGAGTGAATGGGTCTCAGATTCACCTCGGTGACTCGGGGGAACCGTGACTTTATATAACTCAGTTGGTCGGCGTCTATCTCACCGTCCGTCTGATGCTCGGAGGCAACGGTATGGCCTTGGTTTTCCCGCACGAGGGACACGAGGTAGAACATCATGTAATACACCGTGGCGATGTCGTCATGGGCCACGAACGACCATCCAAATTCGTCGAGGTTGTGCTCAAGGATGCCGGAGACAAGGTGTCCGAGAACGCCCAAATCAAAATCAATGCGATACCCGCTGAGGTCAAGGCCGTTCAACTCAAGAAGAAAACCGGTAAAGAATTGCCGAAGGTATTGTTCATCCTCGCCAATGAGCTCATAACGGTTGCCTTCGTATTTGACGGCCATGTTTCGTTTTGCGAGGAATCGATTGATGCGGGGCAACAGGCGAATCAGCGTCGATCTGCTGGTAAAGATCTTGTCTTCATAAAACTCGATGCCCTTTCCGGGATTGAACAGCATCTCCCGGATCCATTGCAGCGCGGTTGACTCATTGAAGATGTCGATGAACACCTTGCTGACGGTCGCGACATTGCGATTGTTCAGCCTGATGCCGTTTTTGGTTGATATGTCGATGCCGAGGCCTTGTCCCCACCGCTTTTTGAGGACAGCTATGTCTTTGGAAACGGTTCTTTCGCTGCTGCGAACGGTTTCCGCTATTTCGGCGGTGGTGACCCAGCCTTCGTGGTCGACGAGGGTTTCCAGTATTTCGATGACTCTTTGGGAAGAGGCATTCAAAAGATCGCGCAACGTGCATCACATCCCGTCTCATCCTGCAAAAACGTCACAAGGCTGTGAACTTGAGGATCCCAACACCTTGGCTGTGCGATGCCATTTTAGGGCACTGTATGAGGCGAGGACGAACGCAGCCGCAGGATCACATGTCAAAACTTGCAGAGGACACATAAGTTTTAGAACAATATGTTTATAAAATAACCCTATAAAATGCGAGGAGCATTCTTGGCTACATAGGGATAATTACCCACTTTTTACAGCTGCTTGTGAAATGACAGCGGTTGGAGCAGGAGTCTGTCTGGCGAGCATTCCAAAGAGCCTGCCGCAGGCTGCGTCTCTATGGATGGCAAGATCATTGAAGATAGCATATCAAACAACGTATGGGCACATCATTCTGACGGTATGGGAGCGTTCAGCAGGACGTTCCGACTACAGTGCAGGAAGTTGGGATTCCATATGTTGAAGAAAATAGTGTCCGTCTTCGCGGCAGTCATTCTGCTGTTTCAAGTCCCCATCGCCAATTCATCCGTGGCCTATGCCGATGAGGGCACAGGCGACTCCTTTCCTTTCTTCACCGACGTGCAACTCATTGACACGGACACGGGACAGGCTCTGGGGGGTCCCGATGTGACCGAGGTGAGCAAGGACGCGCACGTGAAAATCGTGTACACCTTCGCAATTCCCGACAACGTCGACGTGGCTGAAGGCGACACTTACAGCTTCGTCGTTCCCGATCAGATCAAGCTCAGCGGTGACGTCACCGGCTATGAGCTGCGCGATGAGGGTGGGACGGTCTTCGCGCACCTTGACTTGACTGCCGATGGGCAGGGCACGGTGACGTTCACGGGCGCTGCCGGCTCCCTTCGCGACGTAGGGGGCGCCTTCGAGGTGTGGGGCCAGTTCGATGCCAACAACATCGACAACACGGACACGGTTGAAATCCCCTTCACCATAGGCACGGAGGTGAAGACGATTGACGTCCATTTCCAGCAGCCTGATGCGACGAACGCCAAGGCAGGCGTCTACGATGCCTCGACGGGCACGGTCACCTGGACGGTCACCCTCAATTCCAACAAGACGACGGTCAAGGACGCGACGCTGGTCGATGTCATCACCCCTGGCGCGGTCGCGGGGGAAGATCGAAGCCAGACCTATGTCGACGGGTCCTTCAAGGTGGTCGGGGCGAACAGTGGCTCGATCTTCAACAGTGCGGAGACCGAGGGCAATCAGGGATCGGGCACATTCAGCTACGTGCCCGCCGTGGATGATCCAGCCACGACAGGCACTCTTTCCTATACGTTTGAGAATACATTCGAAGAGGCCGTGACGGTCACCTATCAGACCGTCCTTGCCGATCCCTCTCAGTATTTCGGCAAGACCGTCTCCAACGAGGCGGTATTCAGCCATGACGGCATCACCCAAAACGTGTCAGGCATCGTCTCGGTTCCCACGCCCGACTACATCACGAAAACCGGCGAGTACAATGAAGAGACCGGGCAAATTGACTGGCGGATCGAGTTCAACAAGGAAGGGCTGTCTCTCCATGGGGTCAAGGTGTCTGACACCTTGACGGGAGGACTTGTCTTAGACACCGGCTCGGTGAAGCTCGACAATGTGGCGGTGCCCCTGGGAGTCAATGGCGCTGCAGGCACTTTCACCTATGACCAGGGCACGGGCCTGTTCGTCTACCATGTGGGCGACATTGACGCGCCGCAGGTCCTGACGTTCTCTACCGATCTTCCCGACGATTATTGGCAGCAGAATCACAATGCGGGAGAGTTCTCCAACGCTGCAACCATGACCTCGACTGACAACAGCTACCTCGAAGGGGGCGCTACGGACGGGACCTCGGGGATAGGCCCGGGCAACTCCGTCATCGAGAAGCAGTCCCTTGGCTACGATGTCGACACGCATCGAATCACCTGGCAGATCGTCGTGAACGCAAACAACAACAAGCTGCCCGACGCAACGATAACCGACACCGTGCCGAAGGGCCAGAAGTACGTTGGCGCATTCACCATCACCGAAGGAGCGCCCGTCAATACGCTGACGGGCGAACAGTCCTTTAAGGTGACTGAGCCCACTGATCCGGCGAGCGACCCGACGGTACTGGAATATCATTTCGGGGAGGAGATTGCTGTCTCCTACACCATCACGTTCCAGACCGAGATAACGGATCCGACAGTCTGGGCTGGCAACACAGGCGCCACGTACAAGAACAAAGTCGTCTTGGAGCCGGGCGGCGAGATACCGTCCTCCAACAGCGAGGGCTCGCAGCCGGTTAATCCGAACGTCGTCAAGAAGTCAGCATCCTACGATTACACGACCCATGAGCTCACCTGGGCCATCACCGTCAACCAAAGCCAGGTTCCCCTGACGGGGGTTGTTGTGACCGATGCGTTGACCGGCGAGGGCTTGGACGACTTCTCCCTCGACCCCACGACCATCAGCGTCGACGGCAACCGGCTTGCTGAGGCTGCCGGGGAATCCCCTGAGGTCGGCACCTATCGCTACGACGCGGACACCAAGACCCTCGTCGTGAACCTTGGCGATCTGAAGAGCTCTGACGCATCGCAGCGCACGAAGGTCATCACGTTCACGATGAAGCTTAACAAGCAAGGCACCTCCTATGATAGCTACTTCAACGAGAATGGCGACAAGACCGTTGCAAACACCGCCGAGGTTTCCAGCCAGGAGAATTCCTCGACCAAGGCACGGGGCGTTCAGATCATCCATAACAAGCTTGTTGACAAAGTGGGATATTACACGTCCGGCAAGGCCTATATCGACTGGGCGGTTCAAGTGAACCAGAACGGGATTGCCCTGAAAGGCCTCACGCTCACCGATGAATTGCCGGTAGGGCTGGAGCTCGATACTTCCTCGGTCAAGCTGTACGAGCAGGAGCTTCAGGCCGATGGATCCTTGCGGCCTGCCCCCTCATACGCCGGTGGGGAACTGTCGGTCGTGGGCGAAAGCGTTGACTTGGGGTCAGAGAACGTGTCGTACGATGCCGTGACCAGGGAATTCGTCTTCACCATGCCGGAGGGTGTGGGGGATAGCCAGCCGTGTCTCCTGGTGTTCCGGACCACGGTCGACGCCGCCTATGCCCAGGGAAAAAGTTTTTCCAACAGCATCACGCTCAGCGGGTCCGGACATGACGAACGGAGCGACAGCAATGGACAAGACGTCCATTTCTCGACCCTCGGGGGCAGCGCTTGGGGTTCGACGGGGAACATCGCACTGGTCAAAAACGATAAGGACGCGCAGGCTCCTCTTGCTGGCGCGGTGTTCGGCCTGTATGACTCTTACGGCAACCTGGTCCGTATCTCCGCTCCCACCGATGGGGATGGGGAGACGTCGTTTGACCACATCAACTACAATACCCGGTATTCGGTCAAGGAGATAGGGGCACCCTCTGACTATGAGTTGGGAGACAGCTCCTTCCTGTTCCAATTGAATAAGGACGACACCGTCCAACTCTACGATGCGCAGGGGAACCCCCTTCCCGCTTCCGACGATCCGCTGCTCTTTTCCAACGACCGCAAGGTGGGCACGATCACCTTCATGAAAACGGGAGATGGCGACAGCCCGCTCTCGGGTGCCGAATTCACCCTCTATGACGAGCAGGGCGTCGCCGTCGAAGGGATCGAGCCTCAGACAAGTGGAGCGGATGGCCGGGTGACCTTTGAGAACGTGCCCTACGGGACCTATTTTGTCAAAGAGACGGGCGTCCCGATCGGGTATCGGCCGATCACGCTCACGGCTTCGCTCCATGATGACAATGAGGCCATCGTGACTGAGGGGGAGGATCACACGCTTGACCTCGGTGTCCAGCCCGACATGTCGGTCGGCAGCCTGACGCTGACCAAGTACAGCGCCGAGTTTGCCGGGGGTTCCACGCAGACGATGCCAGGGGTCTCCTTCGAGATTCTCGACTCTGATGGCAAAGTCGTGAGAGAGGCGACGGCGACTGACGGTCAAGGCAAAATCGTTTTCGATGACCTCGAACCGGGCGTCTATGTCTTGCATGAAGCCAGCACGCCAGCGGATTATCAGCCTGCGGAAGACTACGAGTTCACCATCGATGCCGCAAGCGCACCTCTCGAACGCCAGCTCACGCATGAAATCACCAATCTGAAAAAGGCAGGGACCATCACGCTGTCAAAGGTCGATATCGCCGATGGGACCACCCCTCTGGCTGGCGCCGAGTTCACCCTCTACGACGCGTCGGGCGAGAATGTGGTGTCGAATGCGCAAGGGCCCCTGGTTGCGGTCTCCGACGCGCAGGGCATCGTGACCTTTGAGGATGTGCCCTATGGGGACTACCTCGTCAAGGAGACGGGGAGCCCTGACAACTATCATGGCGTGGTGTCGGTCACGGCGTCTCTGCATGGGGAAACCCTTGCGCTTGGCAGCTTCGACAACACGCGGTCGACGGGAAGCATTCGGTTCACCAAAACCGATGGGCATGCGCCGCTTGCCGGCGCGGTCTTCGAGTTGAGCGGCAACGGCATCGAGCCTCTGCAAGCGACTTCGAACGAGGACGGCATCGTCGAGTTCGCCGATATTCCCTATCAGGACACTCCCTACACCGTAAAGGAGGTCGCCACGCCGGCCGACTACTATCGTGCAATCAGTGACTTCCAGGTGACGATCAACGATGAGTCCACTGTAGGCAATCAGGGCGATCTCGTGCTTGCTGATCCGGTCGTCGACGTTCCCCTTGGTTCCATCCAGCTGACGAAGACCAATGCCGACGGCACGATCTTCCTTCCCGGCGCCGTATTCGAACTCCTCGATGAAGAGGGCACGGTCGTGCAGACCCAAGAGACCGATGCTTTCGGCGTCCTCTCCTTTTCCGACCTCGTTCTCAAGCCGGCCGGTGACACGATCTTCACGGTGCACGAGAAGGACGCGCCATTGAATTACGACGTTGCCGCCGACCAGGAAGTTGTCCTCTCCCATGAGAGCGATGTGCGCAGCATGGATGTGGAGGTGCGAGACGCGCTGAAGATCGGGACGATCAACCTTACCAAGGTCACCCAAGATGGCCTTGGCCTCCAAGGCGCGACCTTCGGACTGTACGATTCCGTCACCCTCCTTCCGATTGAGCGGGAGGGTGTTCCCGTGACGGCCCTTTCCGACGAACAAGGTGCGGTCTCCTTCACCGAGGTGCCGTTTGGATCGTATATCGTGAAGGAAACCAGCGCGCCGGCAGACTATGCCAAGAGCGATGTCGCGGTTCCGGTTGATCTGACCGAGGACAATCCTGCGGTCGTGGCCGGGACGATGCGGGTGTCCACTCCCGTCGTCAACACCATCAAAACCGCTGCCATTGAGCTGGAGAAAGTCAATGAAGAGGGCAACCCCTTGGAGGGGGCGACGTTCGTCCTCTACGATGCGCAGGGAGTCGACAAGGTGATGATCGGCGGGAAAGAGGCTCGCGCCACCTCTGATGCCGCGGGTCGAGTGAGTTTCACTGAGGTTCCCTATGGCGACTACCTTCTTGTGGAAAGCGACCCTCCGGCTGGATACAAGGCCGTCGAGCCCATCCGCATCGCGATTCATGACGACAACACGGCGCTTTCGCAGGGAGTGCTCGACGTGGGCAAGGTGGTCGATCAACGTGTTCCCGCAGCGTCATCGTTGACCAAGACCGGAGATGGCATGGGTTCCTTGTTCGAAGGCTTGGGCCTGCTGGCGGTCTTTGGGGGAATCTTGGTCTCAGGAATGACGGTTCGCCGCTCGCGCAGGAAGGCATGATCGTTTCACGCTTGCGGGCTTTGCGGCAAACGAGTGGAAGCTTGGGATCTCAAGGCCTTCGGCAGCTTGTGTGAAGGGTTCCCCCTCGCATGGAACGACTCTCGAGCAGCGAGGATGGCGCGTTCGCATTCATAGAGGAACCCTTCAGGCTCTCACCGGCTTGTCCAGCCCGTCAAGGCGGTAGGACGGGACTGCAGGCGAGGCGTTGTGATGGGCGGTCCGCAGGGGAGGTCTCCCCCTGCGGACCGAGGCCGCCGAAGGTTCGATTTATCCTAGTAAGCGGTGAACGCCTCTTTTTTCGTGAGGCAGATGGGACATGCCGTGAAGTTTTCTCCCTTGTGGATGTACCCGCAGATGGGGCAGAGGTAATAGGCGTCATCTGACGGAGCGTCGATCCTGTTGTAGGCATCAAGGTAGCGCTCGGCATGATAGGCTTCAGCCAGCTTTGCGCGGGTGAACACCTGCACTGCCTCTTCGTTGTCCTCTTCCTGGGCTTTTTTGATGAAGGAGGGGTACATGTCCGATGTCTCGTATATCTCTCCATTGGCACCGAAAATGAGGTTGATGTCTGAGGTATGTTCTTCGACTGCCGGCGGTTCGGGTTTCTGAGCGGTGGGATCGGTTTTCTGGGCGAGTGCGTATTCGAGTTCTATATGAATCTTTTCCGCGTCGGCCGTGCACGTGAACAGACGGGCGATCTCGTCGAATCCTTCCCGTTCGGCGACCTTGGCGTAAACCTCGTACTTGGTCGTGGCGGCCGTCTCGCCTTCGATGGCGGAAAGAAGGTTCTCATAGGTGGTTCCCACGGCCGTCTTGCTTTCGGGAACGATTCCAAAGTTGTTCCCCGAATCGGCCGTCGGCACCGTGGTCGGCGACAGGACGTCTGCGGCGGGTGCCTGCTGGGAATCTCCCGCTGTGGCGGTTGGGGAGCCTGTCGAGGCCCCCGAGGCGCAGGCGGCAAGAACAGTGGCGGTAGAAAGCGAAGCTGCCCCCACTGCAGCTCCTTTGATGAAGACTCGTCTTGATACGTCGGTCATGGTTCTTTCCCCCATCTCTCGAACGATTACTCCCTTAATAATATCATGTCTTAATAATAAGCATGATTCCGTAACGGAAACAAGTGAATCCGTTACCGAACCACGCTCTCGTTCGATGTGGGGCAAGGAACCCTCTATCGCCTGTCCTGAGGCAAAGCTTCCTTGATGCCGATGACTTTCACCCAGTAGACGATGTCCTTTCCCGCGAGGGGATGGTTGAAATCAAGGGTCGCGACCTGATTCTCAATGCTGGTTACCCGCGCCGGTATCGGTTCTTCCCGGAGGGGCGTCTTCCACGCGATGATCTCGCCGACAGGCAGGTTGGATCCATCGGGTATCTTGTAGAGGGGAACGCGCTGGACGGCGTTCTTGTCGTATTCGCCGTAGGCGTCGGCTGCGGCGATCTCGACCGTGCGCTCCTCTCCCAACGACATGTCTCCCAACGCTTCCTCGAGAGTTCTCATCACGTTTCCATGTCCGAGCACGATGCTGTGGGGAACGCCCTTCCCCTCGTCGAAAACCGTTCCATCGGGCAGGCTGCCGCGGTAGAGGAACGCAACGGTTTGTCCTTCTCTGTTCATAGAGGAATCACTCCAAAGGGGAGGCTGGGCCGATCTTGATGGTGCGTCGCCTCCCGGTCTGATGGTGGCGGGATTGGGATCAGTGCCAGCGCTGTGAGGTCAGGAAATATCCCTCGACGGGCTTCACCTCGCTGTCGTCATCGACAAGTGCCGCCGCGTTCTCCTCAGCGTTCCCGCAGATGGCTTTCACCGGTGCCTTGTCCTTTTCTGCCTCGTTCCCCTCCTGCTCAAGCGCTTTCTTTTCGTCTTCAGCCATGATGCCTCCTCGTTCCGACTGCTTCCAGGCAAGAAACCATGGTGGACGGCGGTTCTCGCTCGAATCAGGCGAACTCCGCCACCCTCCGTGAACCACTGTAAGGGGCATGGCCGAGTGGCACAATCGTATGGGAAGTATGAGATTGTCTGCTTCCCTATCGGTCTTTTTATCGGATAGGAAAGAAAAGGCTTCGCGGTTATCTTGGTTACTCGAGGAAACGACGAGAGGAGAAGCTGTGCACGCTATCCATGAGACGGGTGGAAGCAGAGAGAAGAAACGTCAGAACCCGATGCTTGTCGGACTCGTCCTGCTGTTTGCCGGGGCCTCTGCGGCACTCATCCAATACAAGGTGCCCACCATCATGACGGACGTCATGGGCCTGTTCTCCATGGATGCCGAGCTCGGATCCTGGCTCATGAGCATATTCACTCTCGTGGGCATTTTCGTTGCCGTTCCCTCAGGCGTTCTCGCACAGCGATTCGGCGCGAAGAGGACGATGGTCGCCGCCCTGCTCTTGATTGCGACGGGCTCCTTGGTCGGCGCGTTCGCGAATACGAGCGCGCTTGTCCTCGCGTCGCGCGCTGTCGAGGGGGTTGCGCTCACCATGATCACAACCTGCGGTCCTGTCGTTGTCCAGACCTGCGTGAAGCCTCAGAGGATGGGTGCCGCCATGGGAATATGGGGCATCTGGGGATGTGTCGGGTCGACGGTCGCGGCCGTCCTGACGCCGACGGTCTTCGAGGCAGTGGGGTTTCGGGGCGTGTGGGTGGCATATGCCGCCGTGGCCGTCGCGGCGGCGAGTGTCCTCGTCGCCGCACTTCACGTTCCGCCCGAAGGGAAGGAAGAATCAACCCGTGCGGTGCTCTGCGTCTCGGAGGCGAGGGGATCGGGATGGCGTGACGCTTTCACGTTGGATGTGGTTCTCTTCTTCGTAGGTTTCGCCTCGTTCAACATCTGCCTGCTGGCGGTTCTTGCCTACGTGCCGACGATTTTGCAAATGCAGGGATTCGACCCCACGGTGTCCGGCCTCGTCAGCACGATTCCCATGCTTCTTTCCATCGTGTCATCACCTTTGTTCGGAGCCGTTTCTGACAGGATGGGCCGCTGCAAGCCGTTGCTGCTCGTGGCGAGCCTGGTGATGGGGCCCTGCACGTTTCTTCTCTACACGAACACAGGCGCCCTTCTCTGGGTGGCGGCCGTGATCATGGGGTTTGTCGGCATGGGAGGTGTCGGCTTGTTCCTCTCGGGATATATGAAGATCATGCCTCACCCGGAACGCGTATCCCTTGCGATGGGCCTGATGATCCTCGTACAGGGACTGGGGCAGTTCTTGGGGACGTTCCTCGTCCAAAGGGCGCTTGGACCGGATCTGACAAACTGGATGGGTGCAGGCGTCATGCTCATGATCCTTGGGATTTTGGGCTCGGTAGCCATCGTCCTGTGCAAGATGAAGTGAAGGGGCTTTTGCCACGGCCCGGTAAAAGGCAAGGATATTTCTGGAAAACAGGGGCAAGAACGCAGGCGTGAAGGTTTTCTCCTTGAGACGTGCCACGTGCGGTGTGATTTCATGCCAGAAGTACGATATTCTCAAAACGCTAAAACGTGTAGGCTCGCTGCTGTAGGGGTTCGGGGGAATCCGTCTCGTGCGGTCTCGAACCTTTCGTTTTTCTTCGGGTATGACGCTTGCGACATCAGGGGGTGAGTTGGCGTCTGACGGCGTCGGTAGGATGAGGGGCTGCCGAGTGGACAGCTTCGTCTGATAGGGGGCAAAGCGCTGGCTGCGGCACTCTGATACCAGATGCAAATCGATAATGGCCAAAGGGGGGTTTGGCATGCAGGGCGATACGGAGATCTCGCACGAATCGGATGTCGAAAAGCAGAAGCTCATAGGTGCCAGCGAAGGTGATTTCGAGGCGATTCTCGTCGATGGGGTATTGGGGTTCGGCATGGCGGTCGCCGCTGCTGTGCTTCTTGCCGGGGGGTCGATGCGGGGCTTCATGTCCGAGGTGGAGGTCGGCGTCGCGTCACCCGCTCTCTACGGCATGGCCATGGCCCTGTTCGCCACGGTCTGCGCGGTCTCTCTGCGATTGGGGCAGTTCGCCACTGATCGGCTTCAAACCAACGTGGGCGCACGTCTCATTCTTTGCTCTGAGGCGCTGTCATTCGTGGCCGCAATCGTATGCCTCAATCTCGAGGCTTTCTGGCCGACCGTCGTTTTTGCGGGATGCGGACTGGTCGCGGGAACGTTTTCGTATGCAAGATTCCTGGGATGTCTGACGCGGCGTGCACTCATGGTCGTGTTCGATGCCGCGTTCGTGCTCTGCGGCATGAGCCTGCTCATACTTTCTCAGCTTGAACCATGGTGCTCTTCTGTCATCGTGGCCCTTGCGGCCGTGCTGTCCCTGTCCATCGGCGTGATTCGCGTGCGCAGTCCGTATGAGTTCGCCGCATACGTGAGCATTGCCGACTCAAGGCAGCGCAGCGTCAAGATCACCGGGAACAACCACACGCTGTTCACGGTTGGATTCATGCTTTCGCCGGCGGTGATCATCCTCAACGAGGGTGCTTCGAGCGATGTTGCGGCCTTTGGTCTGGGCGCGTCCATCGGACTCGCCGGCATCGCCTCGCTGTTGCTTGAGCGCATGGACGAACGGACGTACAAGGAGGCATTCAAAAAGAACATGGCGCTGTTGGCCGTTCTGTTCATGCTCGCTGTCATGGTTGTTCCAGGCGAGTGGCGTACAGCGGTCGTCGCCGTCTATCTCTGTCTGGTGGCAGTCAACACTATCATCCTGCTGAACGCCGTGGTCGAGACGGCGAGATTCAATATGATCTCTCCCCTTTGGCTTATCGGCCAGGAGGGGTCCGTGTTCTTTCTGGGTCTGGCCGCTGGGTGCCTGCTGTTCGTCTCATCTGACGTTGTTTTCTTCGGTTCGAGCGTCGCTTTGGGCGTGGTATGCGCGATCTTTGCCACTGTGGTGGTATATGCGCAGATTCATATCAATTATCAGGTGTATCCCTTCGAACCGGTGATCGACGCCGCGGGAGACCGCATACGGGGCAGCGAAGAATCGCGCGACCTCATCGAGCGAAGTGGGAGCCATAAGAGAACCTACCAGAAAAAACGGGAGTATGCCTGCGAGGTTTTCCGGCTCTCGCCTCGTGAGCGGGAAATCCTCCAACTGCTTTTGAAGGGCCGCGATGCGCGCTACATCATGAACGAGTTCTATATTTCCCAGTCGACGGCAAAAACCCATATCTACAACATCTATCGCAAATTCGAAGTTCATTCACGGCAGGACCTGTTGGACTTCATCGAGAACATCGAGTTGCCTGAAGATCGAGACGCCGGTGAACATCACGACGAAGTCAGACTGCACTGAAGCGATGCCTCGTACGGCAAGTACGAGGGAGCCGAAATCGTCCCGTACTTTATGCAATCAGGCATTTTACTAAGGGGAGACCAATTCCTCTTCAGCTCTTCGCGAGCTACCCTTTCCCCAGGCTTGGGCGAAACGCGAGCGCCCGGCCGTCCGACCGGCATCGCGCAAACGACGCGCGAGAACGACGAGAGGGGACATGGCGAAAACTGCTGACAAGGAGGAGTCTTATGGCGGTCAAACAAAAGGGTGTTGATTCTGGTTACGGCTGGGTGGTGCTTGCGATAACGTTTCTGGCGGGGTTTACCGCTCCGGCAAACATGGCCAAGGTGACCGCGCTTGCCCCGGTCATCATGCAGACGTTTGGGTTCACTCCTGACGTTCTCGGCTGGGTTATCGCGCTGTTCTACGTGTTGGGATTCGTCATGGCGTTTCCGACGACGACGCTGATCAATCGTTTGGGAATTCGTAACGTCGTCATGCTTGCCATCGGATGCGCGGCAATCGGCTCGGTCATGGGCGCCGTCACCCAAGACGTGGCGGTGTTCATGGCGAGCCGTGTTTTGGAAGGTGCCGGCATGGGCGTGATGGGTGTTGCGGGTGCATCCGCGATAGCGCCTTGGTTCGCTCCGGAAAAGCGTGGCTTGCCGTTGGGCATCTGGGCCATGTGGGTCGCTCTGGCCATGTGCATCTGTCCTGTCCTCTACGGATTCATGGTCGATACGTTGGGCATGGCGTGGCAGTCGGTATGGTGGGGAACGCTGGTGTTCGACGTCATCATCGGCATCCTGTTCTTCCTGCTCTATGCCGAATCTTCCCACCCTCAGGTGAGCGAGGACGAGAAGCGGGAGCATGGCGCTGCGGTCTTTGGGCGCGCCTACAAGAGCAAGACCCTCTGGGCCTTGGCGATCATCTTTTTCCTGGATGAGGCCGCATTCATGGCCATCAATGGCTTTCTGACGACCTATCTGACCGAACAGCTTGCGGTGACGCTGGTGTTCGCGACAACCATCTCGTCTGCGTTCGGGATTGCCGGCACCATAGGAGCGCCGTTGTCCGGGTGGCTGTCCGATCTGCTCAAGACGCGCAAGTGGGTTCTGCTCTTCGCCTTGGTATGCGGCGTTGCCTACACCGCGGTCGTCTTCACGTGCGGCGATCCGAATCTGTATTGGGGCATCATGATCCTCGCCGGCATCGTCGGAGGTTTCGTTCCTTCCATCATCTGGCAGGCCACGCCCGACACCGTCGAGCCCGATGACGTTCCTGCCGCGAACAGCCTGGTTGCGTTCACGCAGAATCTCGGCATGTTCGTTGGGGCCGTCGCGATGGGGAATGCCATCACGGCATTCGGGTGGAGTGCAGGGTCGTACGTGGCGCTGCTTCCTTGCTATGCGTTGGCTTTGGTGGTGTTCTTCGTCGGGTTGCGGAAGTCACTCCGCTGACGCCGCGCTCGGCTGGTCGACAGGTCTCGGGCTTGCTTTCGGATGGATGTGTTCAACATGCCAAAAGCTGAACAGGCATTATGCAAGCCGTAAAGCGAGTTCGAGACCTCGGTCGCACCTGAGGTATGAGACTGAAGGCCTCTTGGAGAGGCAATTTACCAACTTCTATACGATATCCATTCCGTGTTTTCGCGCTTATCTTTACCTCGATGCCATGTTCCCCGGTCGGGAATGGTGCAAATGCATCGGCCCGTCCGCCTTGTGGCAACGGGCCGAAAGCGCGGTTTCTCCGCTCGCGCGTACACGATTGTCCTGGGGGAGGGTCGGTCGTGGAGGGAAACCGCCCGTCTTTCAGAGAGGAGGAAACCCTTCATGTGTTTTAGACCAGCAGCAATCGAGCAAGAACGCCGCTGCCCCCAGTGCGATGCCGTATGCGGGAAGGACGACAAGGTGTGTCCATCGTGCGGCGCCGAGCTGCCGAAGATGGACAATCCCTATTTCGTTCCGGGCGCGGGTGCGCCCGGAACGCCGAGTGCTCCCGGTGCTCCCAAAGCGCCCGGCGCTCCCGGGGCACCTCAGGCTCCCGGGGCACCCAAACCTCCGGGAGCTCCCCCGGCACCTGGCCGCCCAGGGGCACCAAAATCCCCGGGCCAATAAAGAGGTCTGGCGTTTCGCCTCGCAATGAAGAAAGGCGAGGGCATCACGTCCTGCCACGTGTCGGCAGAGGGGAGCCGACGCGTGCGAGGAAAGCAGAGGAGGAGAACGATGAAGATTTTCAAAGGACAAGGCACTGTCGATCTCGGCAAGCCCTGGCGCTATGAGGATGATGGCCTCACGGTCACCCGTGGCTGTGCGTGGTCGCCCCCGGGCTGTCATCCTACTGGCTGCGGGATCAAGACATACGTCAACGACCAGGGCGAGCTCGTGAAGATAGAGGGAGATGAGAACCACCCCATCACCAACGGTCGCCTGTGCGTCCGCTGTCTTGCCATGCGGGATTACGTGTACAATCCCGACCGTGTCCTGCATCCCATGAAACGGGCGCGCGAAGACCGCGGGAAGGATCGCTGGGAGCAAATCACCTGGGACGAAGCGTACGATCTGCTTGCGGAAAAGGTCGACTACTACAAGAAGACCTATGGCGCGCAGTCGATTCTGATCATGGGAGGCACGGGGCGCGAGGGTGGGCCCATGCTGCCAGCCTATGCCCATTCGGCAATTGGGACGCCCAATGACTGTTACACGCAGTCGGGCTACTCATGCTATATCCCGCGTGTTGCCGGCACCACCTATGTGCTTGGTGCAACCTACCCCGAGATGGACTATGCGGGTGGCTTGCCTGGTCGTTACGACGACCCGATGTTCGAACTGCCGGAGCTCATTGTGTTCTGGGGCAAGGAGCCGCTGCCGTCAAACGGCGACGGCCTGTTCGGGCATGCCGCCATCGACATGATGCGACGGGGCGCAAAGCTGATGAGCATAGACCCTCGCGTGAACTGGGTCTCGACCCGCGCCACCTGGCACTTGAGGCTTCGCCCCGGCACCGATGCGGCTCTGGGGATGGCGATGATCAACGTCATCATCGAGGAAGGCCTGTACGATCACGATTTCGTCGAAAAATGGTGCTACGGGTTCGAACAGCTGGCCGAGCGCGTGAAGGACATGCCGCCCAAGCGCGCAGCTGAGATATGCGATCTCGAGGCGGACCAGATACGTGAGGCGGCCCGCGTCTATGCGGGGTCAAAGCCTGCCCAGATAGCCTGGGGCTTAGCTATCGATCAGAAATCGAACGGCGTTCAGGCCGGTCATTGCGTCCTCGCCCTAGAAGCGATAACGGGCAATATCGATGTCCCAGGAGGACAGCTGATCGGCGACGTGAACGACGGCCTCGAGCTCGGGTTCGGATGGAACAGCCTCGGTCCAGACCTGCAAAGCAAGATCATGGGCATCAAGGAGTATCCCGCCTACGTGGGGCTGGTGCTTTCGGCCCAGTGTGACATGGTGCTCGACGCCCTTGAGACAGGCGAGCCGTATGAATTCAAGATGGGTGGCTTCGAGGACACGAATTTTCTTGCGGGCACCTGCGCCGCACAGCCGAAGCGCTGGCATGATGCGATGGTGAAGAACCTGGAATGGTGCTTTGGGATCGACGTGTGGATGACGCCGACCATACAGGCATGCTGCGAGCTGTTCCTGCCGCTCTCGACCACGGTCGAGCATGACACGGTGGTGTACACGCATTACGGCGCGTCCCCGATCATGGCGGGTGCGGTCAACAAGTCCATCACGGTCGGCGAAGGCAAGGGCGACTGCGAGATCATGTACGAGATCGGCAAACGTTGCATGCCAGCCAACTACGATCGCTTCGATTCCTATTATGACTTCCTGAACTACTATCGGCTCAACAACAAGCAGACCTTCGAAGACCTGCGCGAGGAGGTCGTGCATCAGAAGGTCGAGACGCTGAGCTATCGCAAATACGAGACCGGAAGACTTCGCCCTGACGGACAACCGGGCTTCAACACGCCGACCGGTCGCGTGGAGCTCTATTCCACCATGTTCCAGCAGTTCGGTGAGGATCCGCTTCCTTACTATATGGAACCGCAGCTGAGCCCCGTCTCGACACCGGACTTGCACAAGAAGTTTCCACTCGTTTTGACCACGGGTGCCCGCACGTACTGCTACTTCCATTCCGAAGGCAAGCAGATTCCCTATCTGCGCGAGATGAACCCTGATCCGTTGATTGAGATCAATCCCGAAGACGCGAGAAAAAACGGCATCACCGACGGCCAATGGGTCGAGGTGGAGAACCCGTTCGGAAAAATCGTCCTCAAAGCCAAGGTCTCCCAGATCGTCCGTCCGGGAGTGGTCCATGCCCAGCACGGATTCTGGTTCCCGGAGAAAGACTCCGAAGAACCTTCGCTCTACGAAGTGTGGCGTTCCAACATCAACGAGCTTGTGCCGCATTTTTATGTTGGCAAGCTCGGTTTCGGAGCGCCGTTTAAATGCCTTCTGTGTTCGATTACACCCACCGACGAGTGCTACGACACCGATATGCAGGAGGTTTGGGATCGTTTCGGGAAGTTGGTGGTTTAAATGACGGCATATGGACTGCTGGTCGACTACGAGTATTGCACGGGTTGTCAGTCCTGTGAGGTCGCCTGCAAGCAAGAGCACCGGATCCCGGTCGGCCAATGGGGCATCCGCATTTTGGATGATGGCCCGTGGGAATGCGAAGACGGCCGGTTCAACTGGAACAAGATACCGACGCCTTCACGTCTCTGCGATCTGTGCGCCGAACGCACGGCGCAGGGGAAGCAGCCCAGCTGCGTCCATCACTGCCTGGCTGGCTGCATGCAGTACGGGACGGTGGAAGAGCTTTCAAGGGAGTTGGAAGGCAAGCCGAACCAAGTCCTGTTCGTTCCCCAGCCCTACCACTATGAGCAGCGGTAAAGAAGGAACGGGCTGTTTCGGCGACCCCCTCTTTTCTGGAAAGGGCAGGAATGTCGCCGGAAGGCAAGGACAGGCAAACATGGCGAGGGGAGATGCGTCATGGACGAAGAAGGAGTGCGGGACATGGTAGAAGAAGATGAGCTTTACAAGACGGCAGCAGTCGTTCCGCTGGACACGCTTGCCGATGTGAATGATATCGGCAAGCCCTGGCGTTACGAAGATGGAGGCATGACGGTTACCCGCTCATGTCCCTGGTCGCCTCCAGGATGCCACCCAGTGGGGTGCGGCATCAAGTTGTATGTGGACGAAGCGGGTCGGTTGGACAAGGTCGAAGGGGACGAGAACCATCCCGTCACCCAAGGCCGCCTGTGCCCGCGGTGCATAGCGCTCAAGGACTACGTTTACAATCCGGCCCGCATCATTCATCCGATGAGGCGCGATCCGCGTGATCGGGGCAGGGCGGACAAGTGGGTTGAAATATCGTGGGATGAAGCATTTGACTTGTTGAAAAGCGAGTATGAACGAATTGTATCCGCATACGGACGCGAAAGCATCGTGACGTTTGCCGGTACCGGACGCGAGGGTGGGACTATGAGCCTGTACCCCTCCATGGTGTTCGGCACCCCCAACTATTGCTATACCCAATCGGGATATGCGTGCTACACGCCGCGTCTTGCTGCCGTTGCGTACATCACCGGCTGCACCTACCCGGAATGGGACTATGCAGGTGCCCTGCCCGGCCGTTGGGACGATCCGCGGTATGACCTGACCGAGGTGATCGTGCTCTGGGGCAAGCAGCCGCTCGATTCCAACCCTGACGGTCTCTTTGGCCATGCCGTCATCGACGCCATGCGTCGCGGGACCCGCATCATCAACATGGATCCACGGGTCAACTGGCTTTCCACCCGATCGGACATCCATCTGCAGCTGCGTGCCGGCACTGACACGGCCATGGGCATGGCATGGTTGAACATCATCATCAACGAGGATCTCTACGACCATGATTTCGTCGAGTATTGGTGCTATGGCTTTGAGCAGCTGGCGGAGCGTGTGCAGGAGATGCCCCCCGAGAAAGCCGCCGACATCTGTCAGGTTCCCGTCGAAAAGATCTATGCAGCTGCCCGCATGTATGCCAACGCCAAGCCGGCTGCCATCATGTGGGGTCTTGCCGTCGACCAGAAAACCGACGGCATGCAGAACGGCCAATGCATCATCGCCCTGCAAGCCATCACGGGCAACCTCGATCGTCCGGGCGGACAGCTGCTTCCGGGGGCCGGCGCGGGACACAACGAGCTGGGATTCGGGTTTGCCCAAGGAGTGGGCGACGAGCTGATGCAGAAGATGATCGGTCTGGAAGAGTACCCAGCGTACTGCAACATGATTCTCAATTCTCAGGCCGACCTTATGCTGAAGACGCTCGAGACCGGAGAGCCCTATCCGATGAAGATGGGCTTTTACATGGGGAACAATCTCATGACCTGCACGTCGATGGAGCCCAAGCGATGGCACGACGCCATTGTGAAATCGCTCGAATTCTGCGTCGCGGCGGACACGTTCATGAACGCTTCCATTGAGTCAAGCTGTGACCTGTTCCTCCCCATAGCCTCTGTCGCGGAGCGCGACGGCACCGTTTTCACGCACTACGCCCCTTGCACGGTGACGGCAGGATTCATACATAAGGCTATCGAAGTGGGGGAATGCTACTACTCTGATATGGAGTTGGCCTACGAGATGGGAAAACGCCTGCGCCCTGAGCTGTTTGAGCAGTGGGCCAATTCCCATGAGCTCGTCGAGCATTTTCGCCTGGGAGTCCAGGAGCACGGCGAGTATTTTGACAAGGTGTCCCAATGCGTTGTCGCTCAAGTGCCCATCGACTATTACAAATATGAAAAAGGGCTGCTGCGTCCCGACGGCCAGCCTGGTTTTGCGACGCCAACCGGGCGCGTCGAGCTGTGGTCCACGGCCTTTCAGCAATTTGGCGACGATCCGCTTCCTTATTACATCGAGCCAGAATTCGGGCCGGTCAACTCTCCGGAGTTAATGGAAGACTATCCGTTTATTCTGACCACCGGAGCTCGCACTTCGGCTTTCTTCCATTCCGAACATCGTCAGATTGCCTATCTGCGAGAGCTGCATCCAGACCCCCTCGTTGAGGTCAATCCGGTCGTTGCCGCACGGCTGGGAATTGCGGACGGGCAATGGGTCAGGATATGGAATCAGTTTGGGGAGTGCTTCGAAAAAGCATGCGTTTCGCCGATCGTTGACGAGAAGACGGTCCATGCTGAACATGCATGGTGGTTCCCTGAGGAAGACGGCAATGAGCCAAATCTCTATGGGAATTGGCGTTCCAACATCAACAACCTCCTTCCTAACTTCCATTTTGGCAAGCTGGGCTTCGGTGCTCCGAACAAGTGCTTGATCTGCAACATCGAGCCTGCCGCGGAAAGCTATGACACCGACATGGCGAAGGTCTGGGAAAAATTTGGAAAGCTGGTGTGACGATGGCGACATACGGACTTCTGGTAGATTACGAATTCTGCACCCATTGTGGATCGTGCGAAGTGTCCTGCAAGGAAGAGCATGGTTATCCCGTCGGTCAAGGGGGGATCAAGGTCCTTGGTGACGGCCCATGGAAGATAGACGAAGACAATTGGAATTGGAACTGGTATCCGGTCCTCACCGATTTGTGCGATCTATGCGCCGATCGAGCTGCCAGAGGCAAGGAGCCAATCTGCGTGCATCATTGCCTATCCAACATCATCTCGTATGGTACGGTGGAGGATCTGTCGAAGAAGCTTGATGACAAGGGAAAGCAGTTCCTGATGGTGCCCACGTACAAACCACGTGAGGCGCGAGGCGCGTTTCTGCACGATCCGCACAAGGGCGAGCATGAAGCGGCGCATATCGAGGTTGAGGCGACGGGCAAGGCGACCTTTGGCGCCCACCGGCATGATGCCAAGGTGGGAGAGATAGACGAGGGCGACGAGCTTGAGGAAATCGGAAAACTGAACTGAAGATGATCGGCCAGGGGCTTTGTCCCTGGCCGATCATGAGGGGCGGCATGTGAGCGTGAAGGAGAACGTGTATGGAAAGCAAAGACAGGATCGGCAGGACGGCCTACATCCGATACCGAGGAGGTGCTCAGGGAGTTGATTTGGTCGATGACCGCTCAAGTGGCGATCCTCTGCCCGTTGTCATAGGAAACTGCCGCGTGCCACCAGGGGTTGAAGAGGCGCTGTGCGACATGGAGGTGGGGGAGATTCGTTCCGTCGAGGTTCCCAGCGAGAAAGGTTACGGTTCCTACAACACCAACGTCGTTCAATGGTATCCACGCAGCATCCTCAAACAGGGGTACGATCTCAAGAGGGGGTCGGTGGTTGTCTGGAACAATCCGGAGGACCATGTCAAGCGACCTGGGCGCGTGGTGGAGGAGACGAAGGATGCCGTCAAGATCGATCTCAACCATCCCTTTGCGGGGAAAAATCTCGAATATAGGCTCGAACTCGTGATGCTTGTCTAGGGAGGCCTTCCCATGTGCTATCCCTGCACGCGGTGCGGCGGCTGCGACAAATTCAAGAAAGGCAGTCCTCTGTACACTCCGACGCCCGAGCTTCCTTGCCTGAAATGCGGTGGCAAGGTCGATTTGGAGACGGGCATCTGCTCATCATGCGGTACGGTTGCCTTTGCGCCTCCGGGAGCAAAGAAGCAATAGGCTGCGTGCTTTTGCTCGGCGATTGCGCGATCCTTCTCATTTTTCTAAGCCGACAAGGGGCTTTCCCGGTTGCGCAGGGATATGGTACCGTAGGGGCATGGAAAAAAGGGATGCTCTACCAAATGATGCAGATCCATCGAGATCTGCGGCTGAGAAGTCAGTCGCGTTCACGGCGATGAGTTGGGCGCTCGTGATTATTTGGGCGGGTTTTATCTTCTTCATGTCGTCGAACACGGGAACCGGTCTTAACGAGGGTCTCGGTGTGGCGTCGGAGGTCTATCGGGTCATGAAAGATGTCCAGGCTCAGTTGTTCGGCCCTGGCGTGGACGCGCTTTCTCCCTTGGCACACTTCTTGGAATATGCCGTTTTTGGATTCCTGTGGACCAACGCGCTGCGCTGTCACGTTCCCCTGCGACAAGCTTGTCTCATAGCGATCGTCTGCACGGGCCTGTATGGTGCAACGGACGAATTCCATCAGTTGTTTGTGCCCGGACGGATGTGTGATCCCCTCGATTGGGTCGTGGACGTTTTGGGCGGCGCACTCGGCGTGGGCATTGCCTATTGGCTCATCAAGAAGGCGAAGTGAACGCAGCGGTCAAAGCGGGATTGCTCAAACGGCGATGAAGGAGACCGCTGGCGCGAGCGAGGCGACTGCTGGAAGCTTGAGAGTTTCAGAAAAACCGGTCAGGCGTTTCGCGTCGAGGATTGCGAGGCTATTCGTCACCTGGGCTGGCCATCAGCTGTTCGGGAGTGGTTTCCAGAGCATCGGCCATACGAACGATGACGGATAGCCGTGGGTCCGCAGTGCCGCTCTCGATACGGTCAAGAAAAGGGCGTCCAATGCCAACCATCAGCGCAAACGTTTTCTTCTTGATGCGCGCCTGAGTGCGCAGGCGCTTGACGTTCGCACCGACTGCGTAGGACAACCTTGTGTCAAGGGGCTCATGCCCCTCAGAGTACTTTTTCATCAAATCATTCATGACGTATAGGCTACCCTCATTTGACAATGAGCAGGTAATCGTCGGAATACGTTTCTCTATATTTCCGACAAAAGACCCCAGGAAAATCCCCCAATCAACGCGGGAAAAGGGATTGGTCGGAATTGCTGCGTCGCTGCAAGTGAGCGAGGAAAATGATTCAGCTGAACGGTGCATATGTGGGTATTATCCAATGCCTTTGGCTATTGTGTGGCGTTTGTTCTTCAGATGATACAATGCCATAGATATTGGTGTGCCTTTATGCATGAGGCTTTGCAAAGCGGCTTGGCTGCAATGTTGGTCGAATGACGGAAGCACGCAGCATGGCACTGCGAAAGCGCAGGATCTGATTGCGAGATAGTGCTTGGTCGCCGAAAGGCGGTTTGGCCCATCGCATCAGACACGTCCGACGGGGCGGATGCATGCCAGACCTGTGAGGAGACTGTATGGCATCAAGAAACTCTCGGTCGAGCCGGTCTGCCGCTCGCTCGTCCCGCACGCCGCAGTCGGCGCGCGCGGTGCGCACGGCAAAAGCCGCTCAGTCCGGCCGTATTGCCTCCCGGCATGAGGCGGGGCAGTTCTCTTCGGGAGGTCACCACGGCAGAAGTCAGTCATCGGGATACAAGGCTGCATACACTCCCGGAAGCCAGGGACGTGCGGCAAATGGCGCATTCTCGCGACAGACGACGACAAACCAGTACTCCCGGAACAACCCCTCGTACTCCCGTTCGTCCTCGAAGAGGATGGGCCGCGGCAAAAAGGTTGCCCTCGGCGTTCTTGCCGCCTTCATCGTCGCCGTGGTTGGCGTCGGCACAGCATCGGCTTTGTATATCAACTCCATCAACAAGGAGATCACCACGGGGGACAAGAGCCAGGAGGAACTTGACGCCATCCAAGACGTGCTTGCTCCTAAAACCAGCTTTAACGAACCCTTTTACCTGATGCTCATCGGTTCTGATCGCCGTGACGACGACCCGTCGGCGGGCGCACGTTCAGACACGAACATCGTCGTGCGCGTTGATCCAACCCAGAACCTTGTCACCATGGTCTCCATTCCCCGCGACACGAAGATAACCATTGATGGCTATGGGGAGAACAAATTCAATGCCGCCTACAACTACGGTGGGGTGGCATCCACCGTCCGGGAAGCAAATCAGCTGCTGGGGGTTGAAATCTCGCACTATGCCGAAGTCAACTTCGATGAGCTTATAGGTTTGGTGGACGCCGTGGGAGGGGTGGACGTCACCGTTGACGAGCGCATTGACGACACGGATGCTGACGGTTCCACGGACAATCCCAATGCCCAGCGCATCATCATAGAGGCAGGGGAGCAGCATCTCAATGGCGAGCAAGCGCTCGTGTTTGCTCGTAGCCGAGCCTATGTTGATGGCGATTTCACCCGTACTGCGAATCAGCGCAAGCTCATAACGGCGTTGGTCAACAAGGTGTTGGCCTTGCCGGTCACGGAGCTGCCAGGCGTCATACAGAGCGCCGCGAAGTGCGTGACCACCGACCTTTCGGTTACCGACATCATCAGCCTGGCGCAGCAGTTCCAGGAAGGCGGGGACCTGACGGTCTATGCGGGCATGGTTCCCTCGACGACGGGCTACGTGGACGGCATTTCCTATGTGTTCACGGATGAGACTTCTCTCAAGAAGATGATGAAACTGGTCGAGGCGGGCGAAGACCCAAGCGGCATCGTCGCTTCCGCGGATGCCTATTCAAGCAATTCCAGTTCGAGCAGCTCGTCCAGCGGTTCGTCCAGCGGTTCGAGTTCCGGCTATTATGACAGCGGCGGCAGCTCGGGCGGCGGCTATGACTCGTCTTATGGCTCTCAGTCCTATGGGACTGGGTCTTCTTCTGGGACAAGCAGCTCATATGATGCGGGCACTGCATCGGGCGGCTCTGTTGATTCCGGTGGATATGCCGATTCGGGAAGTTCCTCGAGTTCAGGCGGGTACAGCGACGGCACGGGAGGATCCGCCAGTGCCGGAGGGCAGTCATCCGGCACTGGCGAAACTGCCTACGGGGCAGCGTAGCCGTCCGGATTGTTCGACTGCCAGCGCCAGCTGTCTTGGCACATGCGGTCCAGGTCGTATTCGGCCGTCCATCCCAATTCGTCGCGTGCCTTGTCGCATGCGGCGTAGTTCACGGCAATGTCGCCCGCGCGACGCGGCTTGATCTCGTAGGGCAGCTCTTTGTCGCAGGCACGCTCAAACGCGTGCACCACGTCTAGGACGCTCGATCCTGTCCCGGTTCCCAGATTGAAAATGCCCACTCCGCGACGCGAGCCGTCTTCTGCCGGCTGTCCAGCAATCGATCCCAAGCCGCGCGGGTCCCCCGTGCCCACTTTGCCGCCCATCCAATCCAAAGCCTTCACGTGGCCGCGCGCCAGGTCGACCACGTGTATGTAGTCTCGCACTCCCGTTCCGTCGGGCGTGTCGTAGTCATCGCCGAAGACTCCGACACGCGCAAGCTTGCCGACGGCGACTTGGGCGACGTAGGGCAGCAGGTTGTTCGGGATGCCTTTGGGGTCTTCCCCAATAAGCCCGCTCTTATGTGCGCCAATGGGGTTGAAGTAGCGCAGGAGCACCACGTTCCATTCATTGTCCCCGATGTAGAGGTCGGTCAGCACCTGTTCCAACATGCTTTTCGTCTGGCCGTAGGGATTCGTCGCCTCGTGCTTCGGGCACTCTTCCGTGATGGGAACGAACTCAGGTTCTCCGTAGACGGTCGCGCTCGAGGAGAACACGATGTTCTTCACCTGATGCTCTCGTGCCACTTCGCACAGCACGAGCGTTCCGGCAATGTTGTTCCAATAATATTCGAGCGGCTTTTGCACGCTTTCTCCCACGGCTTTGAATCCCGCGAAGTGGATGATGGCGTCTATGTCGTTCTCTTGGAAGATGCGGGCCAATGCCTCTCGATCCAAGACGCTTGCCTGGTAGAACTTCAGGCGGTCATCGCTGACGCCGGTGATGTGCCTGACGCGCTGCAGGGCCGTCTCACTCGAATTGCTGAGGTCGTCCACGACGACGACGCGGTATCCCTCGTCAAGCAGCTCCACGCAGGTGTGGCTGCCGATGAATCCGGCGCCGCCCGTTACGAGCACGCACGTCTCGTCGTGCTTCTTTGCAAGGCCCTTGTTCGACATGTTGCTCCTATCTCGATGAAAATACCGCTTCGGACAGGCATGAAGCGGATTTTGTCGCGCTGCTCGGGTCATTCTTCCGAGCCGTGGCATTTGCTGCCGGCGGTCTGTATTCTGCCAGCAGCATGGTATCAGCTTGTGCGCTGTTGGCGTGAGATATCTCCAAAGGAACATGCCAGAGGCTGTCTTCGCCCCTGCTCAACCGCCGCAACGAAGTGCCGGATTCCTTGCACCTTTCTGCATGAGGGCGTGTTGTGATTCGGGTGGATGTTTCACGTGAAACAGCATCTTTCATCAGGCATGATGCTTTCATCAAGCCTGATGCGAGCTGTTGATCGCTTTGATCTGGCTTCGTCAAGCCATTGGCCCCCCTGCGTCGAAAAACCAATCAGATTGAGCTGCAGGTGATCAGGGCGATGAGATGCCTGGAGACAGCTTGGCGGCGTCAAGGGCCTGGTACGGCTAGGAGACATGCGCCGTCCAGCGGCGAGGGTGCGAAAGCGACTTTCGCACCCTCCAATGCGTTCTGGATGCCTTTTGACGTGCTTATCTGCCTTCATGCCCTGTCCCTGCGCTTTGCCCTGATCCTTGCACCCGCGCCCAGCTTCCCTGACCTTCGCCTTCGTTGGTGCGGAGACCCTGGCCTGCCGTGTTGAGTCAGAACATAAGAGAACACAACAAAACTTGTGCGCCCGCTGGCAATTATCGGAACAGAACCGAACGATGCTTTTCTAAGTTTATTCTTGACAAAGGATAACAGCAGAAGTAGTATTGCCTTGTCGAAATGATCAGTCGACACCAACAGTTCTCCTCGTTTCACTCGTCCAGATCAAGGCCGCATCCCCCTGCGGCCTTGATCTGTCTTATGCCCGCATGGCCTCGCTTTGCCCTCTTTTGCGTCATGCTCACCCTTCGGGGCCCTTTGCGTCATCTTCTCCTGGGTTGACAACTTGTCACTCCCTCCTGCTTTCAGGGTCTTTCCTTTTCCGTCTCGTTTGCTTATTTGTTGTTTTGCGTGCGTTTATGGCCGAATTGGAGTGACGCATCCACGCTTTACTATAATGCTAGACGGGTTGCTTCGAAGACTCGTTGAACTATGTGAACGCGCTGCACCGTCAGCGCGGTGGAAATGGGCGTCCGTGGGCACGCTTGCCCTGCGGGCAAACGAAAGGAACGTTTGTGGCAGACATACATTTCGGCACCGACGGCTGGCGGGCCATCATCGGCGAGGGATTCACGGACGACAATTTGGTGCGGGTGATTGATGCATCGGCACAGGTGTTCAAGGAAGACGCTGTGAAGAGCGGCGGCGATCCCGAGAAGCCGGGCACTCTTATCGTCGCGCATGACTGCCGCCGTGATGCGCACGCTTACGCACAGCTGGCGGCGGAGGTCCTCTCCTCTCGCGGCTTTGACGTGAAGGTGACGCAGGACTACTGCCCTACGCCCACCTTGTGCTGGTCGGTGGCGCAGGATGAAGGAGCCGTCGGTGGCATCATGCTGACGAGCAGCCATAATCCGGCCGAATACCTGGGCGTGAAGTTGCGCCTGGCCGATGGCGGGGCCGCGCCGAAGGAGTTCACGGATCGCGTGGAGGCCGTCCTTCCCGATGTTCCCACCTCTGCCCGTGGCAGCTACGAGGAAGTCGATCTCATGACTTCCTATCTGGAGTCTCTCAAGCAACGCGTTGATGGGGAAGCTATTCGCAGCGCGCATCTGCGCGTGGTGGTGGATCCCCTCTATGGAGCCGGGCGCAAATACCTTGCCGAACTGCTGCGAGATCTGGGTGTCGAGGTTTGCGAGATCGACAACGACGAGGACCCGACGTTCGATGGCCTACATCCCGAACCTATTCCGCCTTGGGTCAACCGCTGCATGTCGAAGGTGCCCGAGTTGGGCTACGACGCCGGTTTCATCAATGACGGCGACGCGGATCGCATTGGAGCGGTTGACGAGCACGGCAACTTCGTCAACCCGCATCGCATCATTGCGCTGCTCACCTCCCACCTTGCGGAAGACAAGGGGCAGCACGGCCGCGTGGTTTCCACCATCACCGCCTCCGCCATGCTTTCTCGCCAGTGCAAACGATTGGGGCTCGTCCTGACCAGCACCCCCGTTGGATTCAAATGGATTTACGAGGAGATGGAGAAAGGCGATGTCATGCTGGGTGGCGAGGAGTCTGGCGGCATCGGCATTCCCACGCACGTTATGGAACGCGATGGGCTGTTGATGGCCTTGCTGCTTGCCGAGACGATGGCGCAGCGCGGCATGAGCTTGGGCCAGCTGCTCGACGACATGTTCGCGAAGATAGGCAAGTTGGAGTTCGAACGGCAGGGGCTGAGCGTTTCCGAAGAGCAGATGGAGCGTTTTCGTGCTGAAATCGTTCCTGCCTATGCGCCGGAATCAATCTGCGACAAGGCGGTCGTCGACGTTGATCGCCGCGATGGCGTGAAGTTTTACCTCGAAGGGGACGCTTGGGTGATGATGCGTCCTTCCGGAACCGAGCCTCTGATTCGCGTTTATGCCGAAGCCGAGACGCTCGATGAGGTTCGTTGCCTGCTTGAAGCCGCCACGCACGTCGTGACTGCCTGATCGTCCGCCGTCCTTAGCGCTTCCCGAATTTTGGCAGCTTCTTAAGAAGCTGCCATGCTTTTTGCTTGTCCTGATCATCTGCCAACATGGCTGAAAACGATGGGAAGGCCACCACGGTGCGTCCCAGCGCCCGACTGGGGGCCTCCAGGGGCATTTCATGGCCATAAGCTTGGCCGAGGGTGAATGCGGCCTTCTTGTCAGCTGCGATGACGCAGCGGGGATCCAGACCCTCGACCAGGAGGAACAAGGATTGGGCATCGAGCTCCTCATTCGCTTTCTGGATGGTGACGAACACGCAAGGCTTCTGGCCGTAGCCGAGTGCCTCAGCTGCGTTTTTCAGGGCGGATCGTGCCGGATCTTCGAGATATTCAGTGCTGATGACGCAGATGAGGGCGGAGTGGTTTCCTGAGAGGTGCCCAGCGAACGCCTCCTCTATCTCAATGAGCGTCTGCTCATACATGTTACCTTTTGCAGATTTTTTCACACTGTCCCTTGCGATTATCCTCGGCACGCCGTATAACAGTCATGATAGCAAGAAAAAGACTGCTGCGGCTGCTTGATGTCAGAGGCGAGGGTGTCTTGTCCCTGTCAAATTGGTTGGCCGTGGGGACAGAGGAGGCTCGCCATGTGCACCAACGGCATCAATACCGGTCAGTTTGAGCAGATGATCGATCAGATCGATGACCATATCAAGCTCGAACGCCGCTGGGCTCATTCCTTGGGGCATCAGGCGGGCGATGCCGGTTTCCCGACCGTGTCGGAGAAAATGCATGCCGCTCAGGCATTGCTCGACGAAGTGCGCTCCTTGCTGGGCGAGGCGAAAGACGCCCTCGACGATGACGCTGAGGCTGCGGCCAACGTCACCGTTAGCCTTGTCTAGCGCGGAACATCTATGAGCAACGACCTTGTACGCTTCTCGGTGGCCATGCCCGAAGATTTGCTTATTCGTTTTGACCAGCTGGTTGCTCGACGTGGTTTGGCCAAGAACCGGAGCGAAGTCGTCCGCGACCTCGTTCGCGATGCCCTTGTCGAAGACGAGTGCTCCACGCCGGGTGCCGAGGTCATGGGCTCCTTGACCATCGTGTTCGACCATCATGCGAGTGACTTGCAAGAGAAGCTCCATGCCATACAGCATGAATACTTCGAGTACGTCATTTCTTCCATGCACGTGCACCTTGACCACCACAATTGCCTGGAGGTCATCGTGTTGCGTGGCGAGACCGGCCTCGTCCAGGATATTGCAAATCTGATACTTGGAACGAAGGGCGTCAAGAACGGCCGTCTTGTCGTGACCACGACAGGCCAACATATCTGACGGAGGCTCCCCTCGCATGGAAGCGGGGGAGCCGATTGTTTTCAGCAATTCGATTCAGCGCGATGCTCCCAGACGGAGATCTCTGGACCGAACGGACTTGCATGCGATGAGGAGCGAGAGTATGGACACGACGGTCATGTTGGGTCATGGAAGTGGCGGTACCATGATGAAGCGCATCATCGATGAGGTGTTCTTTGCCGCCTATGCGGGTGAAGAGCTGCTGCGGGGAGATGATGCAGCGGTGCTCCCAGCCCCTGGCCCGGGCGAGCGCCTTGCATTTTCGACCGACAGCTTCGTGGTCACGCCACATTTCTTTCCCGGTGGGGACATCGGCCGCCTTGCCGTGTGCGGAACGGTGAACGATGTGGCCACCAGTGGAGCGCGACCGCTCTATCTCAGCTGCGGTTTCATCCTTGAGGAAGGGTTCCCCGTCGCCGATCTCAAGCGCATCTGCGCTTCGGTGGCGGAATGCGCCCGCGAGGCAGGGGTTGCGTTGGTGACAGGCGATACCAAGGTGGTCAACCGCGGCCATGGCGACGGGGTGTTCATCAACACAAGCGGCATCGGACTGCTGGCCGAAGGTCTCCACCTGGGCGGGGCTCAGTGCCGGCCGGGCGACAAAGTTCTCGTTTCGGGAACGCTGGGCGATCACGGGATCACCATCATGAGCTGCCGGGAGGGCCTGGGCTTCACCGCGGACATCGAAAGCGATGCGGTACCGCTCAACCATCTCATTTCCGACGTTATTGCCGCCGCCCCTCATGTCCGTTGCTTCCGCGATCCCACGCGGGGAGGCCTTGCTTCGACGCTGAATGAGCTTGCCGGCCAGGCTCAGGTTGATATCGTGGTTGAAGAGTCGACGATCCCCGTCAAGCCAGCCGTGCGGGGTGCCTGCGACATGCTGGGCTACGATGTCCTACAGGTGGCAAATGAGGGCAAGATGGTCTGCGTCGTCGCAGCGGACGAGGCGGAGGCGGCGCTTCATGCGATGAGGTCGAATCGCTATGGATCTGAGGCCTGCATCATTGGGGATGTGGCGGAGATCAAGGGCGAGGGCAACCCTCGGGTTCTCTTGCGCACGGGGTTCGGCAGCACCCGCATCCTCGACATGCTTGTGGGGGAGCAGCTGCCGCGCATCTGCTAAGCCGGCGGGAGCCACGGTCAAAAGGGTCGGAAGAGGGACGCGCCCCTTCTTCCGGCGGCCCGGGGGAAGCCTGCCGCGATCCTGCTGGGCCAATGGAAGCTGCCGGATGGCGGGCAATCCCCTCCACGGCTCGAACATACCTCGGAACATTCCCAAAGCAATTCGTGCCGCATCCTAATAATTTCGCTCTTTTTTCTTGCAATTATGGCGATCCGTGGTATCTTGCGGGCAGAAAGTTATTGGGGAAGTCCCGGTCGCATTTGACAGGGTGCTTTTAGGACGAGAAGGAGTTTGTTATGCCCCATCCGGTTATTGAGGCCGATGAATGCATTGGCTGTGGCATTTGCGTCGATGCATGCCCTCAGGAAGTTCTCGAGGTTGTCAACGGCGTTGCTGAAGCGGTGAACGAAGACAACTGCATTGCTTGTGGCGATTGCGTTGAGGAATGCCCCATGGGTGCCATTCCGGAGATCGTCGAAGAGTAGCAGTCACTCTTTTGTCAACTGGCGCGAAAGCGTCAGCGAATCCCCGTCCTCTCAAATTGAGGGCGGGGATTTTTTCATTTTTTGTAGGAGAGGTGTGCACGGGACGGCGCACGCGACATATTGGAAACGGTAGTACGCACGGGACGTAACAGGACTGCATTTCCGCTTTCCCGTTTCACGCGTCTGAGTATAGTAGGCATATTTACATAACTTAAATAACAAATTGGTAAAAAACTTGACAACATAAGACTCAGATAATATATTGCAAAACATAAGAAGCAGGAGAGTTTCGGTGACAGTCATCTCCATCGGCGAGGACGTTCCAGCGCCGATGGCCGATTTCTCTGATCCGGAGCTCTGTGGCCGGCGCCCCGCAGCTTGCAGCGCCGGCCACATACTCAAAAAAGAGAGGAAGCTGAAAATGGGTAAGATTCTTGGCATCGACTTGGGCACGACGAACTCCGCCATGGCTGTCATGGAGGGAAGCGAGCCTGAAATCCTCGTCAACGCAGAGGGCGATCGCACGACTCCGTCAGTCGAGGGATTCCGCAAAGACGGCGAACGCGTCGTCGGCAAAGCCGCCAAGAACCAGGCGGTCACCAACCCCGAGAACACGGTGTCGTCCGTCAAGCGTTTCATCGGCCGGTCCTTCGGCGAGACCCCCGAAGAGCGCAAGACGGTGAGCTACAAGCTTGAGAAGGGCAAAGACGGTCGCGCCGTCGTCGACATCGATGGCAAGGACTACACGCCTGAGGAAATATCGGCCATGGTTCTCCAGAAGCTCAAGAACGATGCCGAAAAGCAGCTTGGCGGACCTGTCACCCAGGCGGTCATCACCGTTCCCGCATACTTCAATGACGCCCAGCGTCAGGCAACGAAGGACGCAGGCAAAATCGCCGGCCTCGAGGTGCTTCGCATCATCAACGAGCCGACGGCTGCGGCGCTCGCCTACGGCTTGGACAAGACGAACAAGGACGAGAAGATCCTCGTGTTCGATCTTGGCGGCGGCACCTTTGACGTGTCTGTCCTGGAGCTTGGCGACGGCGTCTTCGAGGTTGCGGCCACTGCTGGAGACAACCATCTGGGCGGCGACGACTGGGATCAGCGCATCATCGACTGGATGGCCGATAAGTTCAAGTCTGACAATGGCATCGACCTGCGTCAGGACAAGATGGCTTTGCAACGCCTGAAGGAAGCGGCGGAGAAGGCTAAGATGGAACTGTCTTCCACCTCCCAGGCAAACATCAACCTGCCCTTCATCACTGCCGATGCTTCTGGCCCGAAGCACCTGGATTATACGCTGACGCGCGGCGAGTTCGAGCGCATCACGAAGGACTTGCTCGACCGCTGCAAGAAACCTGTCGAGCAGGCTCTCAAAGATGCTGGCCTCAAGGCAGGCGACATCGATGAGGTCATTCTCGTCGGTGGCTCAACCCGCATGCCTGCCGTGCAGGATCTGGTGAAGAAGCTCACCGGCAAGGAACCCAACATGTCCGTGAACCCGGACGAAGTGGTTGCCATGGGCGCTGCTGTCCAGGGCGGCGTGCTCGCTGGCGACGTGGAAGGCATCCTCTTACTCGACGTGACCCCGCTTTCGCTGGGAGTTGAAACCATGGGCGGCGTCATGACCAAGATGATCGACCGCAACACCACCATCCCGACGCGCAAGACGGAGATATACTCCACAGCTTCCGACAACCAGACCTCTGTCGAGGTGCATGTCCTCCAGGGCGAGCGTCAGATGGCTGGGGACAACAAGACGCTTGGCAAGTTCCAGCTCACGGGCATCCCCGCTGCCCGTCGCGGCGTTCCTCAGATTGAGGTCACGTTCGACATCGATGCCAACGGCATCGTGAATGTGTCGGCCAAGGATTTGGGAACGGGCAAGCAGCAGCAGATCACCATCTCCGGCTCCACGGCTTTGAACGATGACGAAGTGGATCGCATGGTCAAGGATGCCGAGCAGCATGCCGAGGAAGACAACAAGCGCAAGGAAGAGGTTGAGGTTCGCAACAACGCCGACGCTCTGATGAACGCGACAGAGCAGACGCTTTCCGAAGTTGGCGACAAGGCTCCCGCCGACGTGAAGTCTGCTGCCGAAGAAGCTATAGCTGAGGCGAAGACCGCGCTTGAGGGAACCGATCTCGATGCCATCAAGGCTGCGACCGAGAAGCTTCAGCAGGCGGGATACAAGTTGGCTGAGGTCGTGTATTCGACCGAAGGTGCGGCCGCTGGCGCCGATGCCGCCACGGCGGAAACGACTCCTGCCGATGACACCATCGAAGCTGACTATGAAGTTGTCGAGGACGAGAAGGAAGGGAAGTAGCAACGATGACCCAGCCGAGCAAACCCTCGCCTGGACAGGCGAAGCGTAGCGAAGCCGAGGCACCCGGCACTTCCCCGAAGCAAGCCTCCGCGGGCAATGGCCCCACATCGACTGATGCAGCGGACGAGGCGCAGGAAGGTCGGGCATCGGCCAGAATTATCGAAGAGGCGCAGGCGGCTCTCGAAGGTGAGCCGATTGACGTGGAGACGTCCTCTCTCGAGGACCAGGTGGCTGAGGCTCGTGCGCAGGCGGCAGAGTGGCAGGACAAGTTCATGCGCCTGCACGCCGAATGGGACACTTATCGACGCCGCACGTCAGAGCAGCGCGAGACGGAAAAGGCCCGTGCCACGGAGAAGCTAGTCACCAGTCTGTTGCCGGTCATCGATGACTTTGAGCGGACGATAGACTATGCTGACAAAAACGGCGAGAACGGCTTGCTCGATGGCGTTAAGGCCGTCCGTGCCAAGCTGGTCGACGTGCTGACGAAAGACGGAGTCGAGGTCATTGACCCGCAAGGCCAAGCATTCGACGCGCTTGAGGCGCAGGCTGTGGCCACGGTCGACGACAAGAGCGTCCCCGACGAAACGGTGTCTGAGGTTTACCAAAAGGGCTACAAGATGGGCACGAAGGTCTTGCGACCCGCTATGGTGACGGTGACGGCCGGTGGCCCGAAGCGTGAGACGAAGCCTGAAGAGGGCAACGCGCCAAAGAAACGTTAAGACCGATCGAAGGCGGGCGAGCAATGAGCCCGCCTTCGATGATCAGGTAGAGACAGGGTTCCATGATGGAGTTGGCCTTCTTTGTGAGCGTGCGACTGCGGACTCAAGAGCTTGCATGCCGCGTTTCGAAGGTGGCCCGAGCCATCAGGGAGTTCCTCCCGATTGATAGGAGGTGGAACGGTGGCGACTACCCCGGACTATTACAAGACGCTGGGCGTTCCACGCAACGCATCGGCAGATGAGATAAAGAAGGCGTATCGCAAGCTTGCGCGCACGCATCATCCTGACGCCGGTGGCGACGAGGCAAAATTCAAAGACATCAACGAGGCCTACGAAGTCCTGTCCGATGAAAAGAAGCGGAAGCTCTACGATCAGTACGGAACCGCAAACGAGAACCACATCCCGCAGGGATGGAGTGGCGGTTCCTCCAATGCGGAGGACGTCTTTGGCGGCGGCGGTGGTTTCGGAGGCTGGTCCGACATCCTCGAAAGCATTCGCCGCGGCGAGGGCGCATTCGGATCCGATTGGGATTTTGGCGACTTCTCAGGTTTTGGCGGAGGCCAACGTGCGGCGCGACCGCGCAAAGGGCAGGACATGAACGTCACGCTGAACGTGGGGTTCGATGAGGCTTTTGCCGGAACTGAGAAACGCGTCACGGTGCGGGTTCCGGGTCGCGCGGAATCCGAAACGCTCACGGTGAAGATTCCTGCCGGTGCTGTGGATGGCGGCCGTTTGCGTTTCAGGGGCAAGGGCGGTCCTGGTGACAACGGTGGAGAAGCGGGCGATCTGCTTATCACCACGAAGATTGACGCACACTCCCACTATCGCCGCAAAGGCCCCGACGTGCTCATGGACGTGCCCGTGTCCGTTGCGGAGGCTGCGCTGGGCACGAGTGTCGTCGTGCCCGCCCCTGACGGGACCAAGGTGCGTGTCAGGGTGCCGGCAGGCACTCAGGACAACACCGTTCTCTCAATCAAGGGCAAAGGCGCCCCCAAGGTGAAGGATGGGGGCGTGGGTGATCTCAAGATCACCATGAAGGTGGTTGTGCCGAAGGAGATGAACGAAGGGCAGAAAGAGGCCATGCAGGCCTACATGGAAGCCACGACTGACGATGTGAGGAGCTGGTGATGAACAACCATACCGATCGAAACCGCCCGCTCTACATGATCAGCGTGGCAGCACAACTCGCAGGCGTGCATCCTCAGACCCTGCGGACCTATGAGCAGAAGGGGTTGGTTTCGCCCCAAAGAACAAGCGGCAACACGCGCATGTACTCGCAGGCTGACATAGATCGCCTCGAACTCATCAACGAGTTGACGGGTGAGGGAATAAACCTTGCCGGAGTCATTCGCATCCTCGACCTGCAGGGCAGGCTCGACGAACGCGACAGCGAGCTTGACGACTTGCACCGTCGCGTTCGGCGCTTGGCTGATCGTGTGCATGAGTTGGAGACGCGTGAGAGCGTGAACGCCCTTGTCCGCGTTTCCGACCTTCCCTCTGCGCTTCGCAGCCTTCCGTAGGCTGTGCCAACAAGGACTAAAAGGAGGAGAAACACCTCATGAGACTAGACAAACTTGCACTGACAGCTCAAGAGGCCTTGCAACAGGCGATCGTCATCGCCTCCGAAGAAGAATCTTCAACAGTCGAGCCCGTTCATCTGCTGAAGGCTCTGCTGACTGCCCAGGAGAACAACCTCTCCGCCATCATCAAGCGTATTGGCGCAGATCCGCTGCAGCTCTTGGCGAATGTCGACGATGAGCTGCTCCATATGCCGAAGACAAGCGGACAGATGGGCTCCATGCCGAGCCAGGCCCTCATGAAGACCATCGACAACGCCGTGAAGATTGCCGAAAAGCTGGGTGACAGCTATGCCACGAGCGAGCATCTCCTCATTGCGTTGTCTGAGGACAACAGCCCGGCTGGAAAGATCCTCACGGTGGCTGGCGTGACCCGCAAGAACATCGAAGCGGCATATGGCGAGCTCCGTGGTGACACACGCGTGACGGACCAGCAGAACAAAACCCAGTTCGAGGCTTTGGAGCAGTATGGACAAAACCTCACCCAACAGGCGCGCGAGGGCAAGCTCGATCCGGTCATCGGCCGTTCCGAGGAAATTCGGCGCACCATACAGGTGCTGTCCCGCCGCACGAAGAACAACCCCGTGCTCATAGGCGAACCCGGCACGGGCAAGACAGCCATAGTCGAAGGCCTTGCCCAGCGCATCGTCGCGGGCGATGTGCCCTCTTCTTTGAAAGACCGCGACATCGTGGCGCTCGATCTGGGAGCCATGGTGGCCGGCGCGAAATACCGGGGCGAATTCGAGGACCGCTTGAAGGCCGTGCTGCGCGAGGTCAGGGAGAGCGAGGGTCGCATAATCCTGTTCATCGACGAACTGCACACCATTGTGGGCGCCGGATCGACCGGAGACAGCTCCATGGATGCAGGCAACATGCTCAAGCCGGCGCTCGCGCGTGGCGAGCTGCATGCCATCGGTGCAACGACGCTCGACGAATACCGGAAGTATATTGAAAAAGACGCCGCTTTGGAGCGCCGCTTCCAGCCCGTGCTTGTCAGCGAACCGACGGTAGAGGACACCATTGCCATCTTGCGCGGCTTGAAGGAAAAGTACGAGATTCATCATGGAGTGCGTATCACCGATGCTGCCATCGTCGCCGCATCCGAACTGTCGAATCGCTACATCTCGGATCGATTCCTTCCCGATAAGGCGATCGATCTCATGGACGAGGCCGCAAGCCGCTTGCGCATAGAGATAGACTCCATGCCGGAAGAGGTGGATGTCGCCGAGCGGAAGCTCACCCAGATGCAAATCGAGGAGCAGGCGCTCATGAAGGAGAGCGACGAAGCCTCGCGTGAGCGTTTGGAGGTCTTGCGCCGTGAAATCGCCGCTGCCCAAGAGGATCTGGACAAGCGTAAGGCGGAATGGCAGAACGAGAAGGATGTCATCGAGAATGTGCAACGTCTCAAGTCCGAGCTTGAAGGAGCTCAGCTTGAGGAGGAGCGCGCCACGCGCGAGGGCGATCTGTCAAAGGCATCCGAGATACGCTATGCGCGCATTCCCGACCTGCAGCAGCGACTGCGGGCGGCTGAAGACGAGCTCAACGTCAAGCAGCAGGACGGTGCCATTCTCAAGGAAGAGGTGTCCGAGGACGAAATCGCCGACGTGGTGTCCACGTGGACGGGCATTCCTGTGCAAAAGATGATGCAGGGTGAAATGGCCAAGCTGGTTGACCTTGAGGATCGGCTGGAAGAACGTGTCGTCGGCCAAGACGAGGCGGTGTCCGTGGTTGCTGGCGCCATCCGTCGCAACCGTGCAGGTCTTTCCGACCCCGATCGGCCCATTGGCTCATTCCTGTTCCTTGGCCCGACGGGTGTGGGCAAGACCGAGTTGGCCAAGGCCTTGGCGGAATATCTGTTCGACAGCGAAAAGTCCATGATTCGCATCGACATGTCCGAGTATATGGAAAAGTTCAGCGTGCAGCGTCTCATCGGCGCTCCTCCGGGATATGTCGGTTATGACGAGGGAGGTCAGCTGACCGAGGCGGTGCGCCGCAAACCGTATTCGGTTATCTTGTTGGATGAGATAGAGAAGGCACATCCCGATGTGTTCAACATTCTGCTGCAGGTGCTGGATGACGGTCGTTTGACGGACGGACAGGGCCGCGTGGTGTCATTCAAGAATGCCATCATCATTATGACCAGCAACGTTGGGTCCCAGTTCATACGCGAGTTTGCTGAGCATGGGGATGAAAAGGCCATGAAGCAGGCTATCGACGGTGCGTTGCGTGCGACGTTCAGGCCCGAGTTCATCAACCGCATCGACGACGTGGTGGTGTTCAACGCCCTCAACATGACGAACATCGAGCCCATCGTCGATCTGCAGCTTGAGGAGGTCCGGGCCCGGCTGGCTGATCGCCGCATCACCCTTGACGTGACCCCCGCCGCCATGGAGCATTTGTCCATTGACGGCTACGACCCCATCTTCGGAGCCCGTCCGCTTCGGAGGCTCATCCAGCGCGAGATCGTGGATAGGATCGCTCAGAAGGTGGTTGAGGGCAAGCTGCGTGACCGCAGCCATGTTCTCATCGACATCGACAGCGATGGCGACTACGAATGCAGGGTGGAGGAGCCGCTTGACTTCGATGCCATTGCATTGGATGCTGCACCGACGGAGTAACATAGTTCTTCAATCGTGGTCTGTCCGTGGGGTCCTGCTGGCAAGCAGGGCCCCACGTGTTTTCTCGGCTGCAGGAGAAGGACGGGATGCTGTTGCCGATGCTGTTGCCGGGATGATTACGGGTCGAAAACCGGTCAGCGGAATCTCGCTGATTGGCGCGGGGACACCTTAGAATAGGCGTCGTGTACATTCTACGTGGAAGGATCTCGCCATGGGCATATTGAGCTGGATCATTGTGGGCGGCATAGCCGGTTGGATCGCCGGCATGATCATGAAGAAGAAGGGCAGCCTTGTCAAGAATATCATCACGGGCATCGTGGGCGCCTTGATCGGCGGCTTCGTCATGAACCTGTTTGGCATCGACGGCGTGACGGGCTTCAATCTGTGGTCGTTCATTGTTGCCACGCTCGGATCAATAATTCTGATAGCCCTCATCAATTTTCTATCGAAATAGAAGGCACTTCAGCCGCGGCGGCATGCGGCCGTTTGCACAGGGCGTGCAGGCAATGAAAAAAGGGGCTGTATCAAAAGTCCCTTAATAGAAAAGAGTCGGAACCCTTCATCGGTTTCGACTCTTTTCTTCTGAAAATAAGGTCGAACACACATTTATGCAAAGCACCCTTGACCTTTAACGGCATTCTTCCCGCTCATAGCCTCGAATAACTTCCTCATATTGTGCGCAAACGCCACCAGGTGCCACTCATGAGTTACTTTATCTAATCCTCGCAAGGTGAAGCGCTTAAATCCGTGGTTTTGTTTGATGTTGCCGAATACTGTTTCGACATCAGTTGCTCTTCTGCGGCGAAGAACAACACCCTCAGCGCTTGTAAGTCGCCTCTCAGCCCGTCTTCGATAAGCATCGCGTAGGGGGTTTACATAGATAGTGCGATTTCGCGATTCGTCATCGCTTTTGGTGCACTTCTTTTGGTGAGGACAGCCGCTACAGTCACAACAGCGATAAAGCCTCACGGTACTTTCGTATCCGAGATCACTTCGTTCCTTCTTTTCATGGAGAAAGGAAAGGGTGCGACCTTGCAAACACATCCACTCATCTGCATTTTTATTAAAGCCCCAGTTCTTTGGTTGGGTTGGATCTTTTTTGAAGAATCGCTTCTGCTCTTTATGAAACATGTTGTACTTAACGAAAGCTCTCACGTCTAGGCTCTCGAGGTAAGCATGATTTTCTTCGCTGCCATACCCTGCATCAGTGGTAAGGGTATAGGGAGGCATCCCGTAGAGGTTCTTTGCATGTTCAACGTGTGGGATCATGCAAGCAGTATCTCCCGCTCGTCTGTGCAAGGTAGAGGCGACTATAAACTGATTTTCGGTACCGATCTGTACATTATAGGCAGCTTTGAGCTGCCCGTTGCCCATGTGGTCTTCCTTCATGCGCATGAAGGTGGCGTCATTGTCTGTCTTAGAAAACGATCTGCGCTCTTGGAATACGTCGAGCTGTTCTTCATAGCGACGAGCGCGCACCAGATAATCTTGCTCGAAGGCCTTCTTTGCTCGTTTTAGTTCTTTGTCTTTGGGGCGAGCTTTGAGTTTTTCATTGATGCGCCGAGCAGCTTCGGCGATATCTTCTGCACTTACTTCTTCGGGTTCGGGAAGAGCTTCGGCTAACCTATCTTCCTCTTCGTTGATACGGTCTATTTCTTCGAGGTGCTCTCTCACCTTGGCTCGAAGTTTTGCCTGATAACCCTCAACAGACTTCTTCCAGACAAAGGTGTATTTGTTTGCATTAGCTTCAATCTTTGTGCCATCGAGAAAGTATGTCTCCAGCGTGATGAGACCTTTATCAGCTAAAAGTCCAACAACTTGGGTAAAGATCGATTCGAACACCGGACGGATTCGCTCGCTTCTAAAACGATTTATCGTCATGTGATCAAGTGGTGTCATGCCAGAAAGCCACATGAAGTGAATGTTTTCCTTTGTTGCTTTTTCAATCTTGCGGGATGAGTAGATATCGACCGTATAGGCATAGACGATAACCTTAAGCATCATTTTCGGATCATAAGAACTGGTGCCGCCGCCAGGATAGAGCGCATAGAGCTCTTGGGTATCAATAGCATCAATCACTGAGTCAACAACCCGAACCAAGTGATTGGTATCTATAAGATCTGACAGATCGGGAGGTAGCAGCATAGGCTGGTGCTGCATACAGGGCTTAAACACAGGCTTTGGCATATACAATCCTTCTGTCTAAACTACAAGTGAATTGTATCATATTGCCTGATCAATAGCTATTTATGTGACCTAAAGACACTACAATACCATCAAAAGAAAGAGTCTTGGACGCAACTATGCTATGAAAAAATAACGATGGGGCTGCATCACTTTTGATACAGCC